>CAVFMX010000133.1:0-19158 GCA_963623745.1 Bulleidia sp. | reverse complement strand
ATAACTGGAACTCAATGTGGTGGAACCCTTGTTGCCACAACCCCACCATTTGGTCCGGAGCGCGGGATCGGAAGAATCGGGATCGTAGAACGAGAAATATTTGGAAGACTCGGCGTTGCTGAATGTCTCGAATCCGGAGTTCGGAAGTTGCGCCTCCGCCTCGGTGGTGAACCGCTCCACATCAGTGAGGTCGTCTCCGCTGAAGGCAACGCACTCATATTCAGTCAAAGGTTCAAGCCCGTCCGCCACGGCACTGAACGCACCGCCGTCCGAAGAGACGTTTCCGACCTCCCTCCAGACGGACTCGCCGGCCTTCCTGATGCGGAATCCGTTGTCGCGCCCCTCTATTCCTGAGCCTCTGAGCCATGCCACCCTTGTCCATGCGTCAAGGCCCGTGACAGCGACGGTGGCCTCAACTTCCTCAGCGCAGATGATCCATCTCTCGACAACGTCCCTGTAGGACACCGTCACCACAATCGGGTTTGTGAAATCATGCATCGAAGCCGCAGACGGGGAATATTCCGTAATCCCCTCAGGACCAAGCTTCATGGAGGCCACGTTCAGATCACTCAAATCAGCGCCCGAAGGAATCCTGAATGTGACCCGCCTGCTGTCCGGATCTATCACGGAATCCCCGGACTGGCCGGAGACAGTGAAGTAACGTTCAATCGGCTGAACGGCCTTGACCGTCCATTCGAAGTCCCGCTCATAGAGACTCAATGTGACTTTGAGCGGGGACGACAGATCCCGCACCCCGGCCACCTCGGCCGAAGCTGTGACAGCATCTTCATTGAAAGTGACTTCCGTGATGTTCACGCAGCGGATGTCCGTGGCCTCCTCAAGCGTGACCAGAACCTCGCGGGCATCCTTTCCGATGCTGACGGACTTGGCTCCGTCCGCCTGAAGAGAGGTGATCTCCGCGGCCACATCAGGATAAGGGATGTCGTTCCTGATGCAGGAAGCGGCGGCGAGAAGCGCGATGACTATGGATGGAAACCTGTTCTTCATAACCTAAATGTGGAAACTCAGTCCGAATGAGATGTCGAGTATGTCCAGCATGAAGCGGACCTTGGAGAAATCCCTTGTACCCGTGATCTCTCCGTTCTTGTAGTAGTCGATGTGGTTGTAGGTGGCTCCGCCGATGCCGACGGACACCTGCGTGCTTATGGTGTTCGTGACAAAGACCATAAGGCCGGGATGGACGGCGAGCCTGATCCTGTTCGCGGCCGAATGGGAATCAAGGCTCTCTTCGTTGTAGGAAAATGAGGTACGGGTGTAGGAATAGCCCAACGACACATCCATGAACACCCCGAAACGGCTCCGCTTGTCCAACGGAGCGTAGGAGCGGTGGAAGACCTCGGCCTGGATCGAGCGGGAATCCGCCTTGATGTCGCTCATCGAGAACGAGAGGTCGTCGCTGAGCATCGAGAAGTCGGCGTTCGAGACAGAACCGTCGGCGGTTGAGTATTTCATCCTCAGCCCGACAGCCCTGTTGTCCCTGTAGGTGAAGTCCAGGTAGGGAGCCACAGTCATCATGGAACCGCTGGCATCAAGATGCTGGAGCAGCATAAGATACTCACTGTCATTGCTGAACAGATCCAGATAAGAAAATTGCGCCCCCACGGAGAAATCTCCTTCCGGCATGAAGACGCGGTTCCCACCGACGGCGGACGGGCCATCTTCCCTATCCTCTGCGCCGAGCCACAGGCAGGAAAGAATCAAGACGAGCGCTACAGTCAACTTTTTCATGTTCATAGGCTACAAGTAATAGTAAAGGCTGAACCCGACGGCGAGCAGGTTGACCTTGAAGTTGGCTGATGTGGTTCTGCGCTCACCTGCCGCCACTCTGTTGTGGCTCTGATCCGTCCAGTCGAAACGCAGCCCCAGCATGTTCACGCTGACATCCATCGCAAGCCGAGGCGTGACAAAGGCCATGAATCCGGGGCAGAGATTGATCCCCAGCGAGTTGGAAGTCTCATAGGAACCGTCCACCTTGTTGTCATGTCCGTCCAGAACTTTCCCCTGACCGTAGGAATACGCCAGCTGCAGCTCGTTGAACAGCCCCAGCTTCTTCAGCTGTCCCGCAGGAATATAGTAGCGTCCTATTCCCTGGATCTCAAAGGCATGGCTTATCTTGTGATAGTCGGACAGCGACAGGTCGATGTCCTCGAAATCCATCTCCGCCGAATCCAGCTTGAACATGTTCCTTTTGTAGCCGACCCTGACGCCGACTCCCATGTTGTCCTTGAGCATGTAGCAGAAGGCAGGGCTGAGGGAGAGCGTGTAGCCGTTCGAGTTGATGCCGTTGACGACAAGCAGGCGGGAGTTGTCGTTGTCATGCAGCATGTAGCTCGCACCGCCGCCGATCATCCACGTGCCTTTCTCGATGAAGCAGGGCTGTGAGGACAGGTCTATGCCCCTGTCCAGCTTCCGTCCTTCGGCCGAGATCGGACCCAGAAGCAGAAGCAAGGCTGAGATAAGCCGTAATCCGTGTCTCATGGTCATTCGCAGATAAAATCCTCTCCGCCGCCCGCAGTCCGGCCGACGGAGCGACAAATTTAAGTTTTTTTGGCGACATGCGAAATTCGCGTTTTACTTTTGGGCGTGATCCGGGTATATATGGTGAGACGTCTCAAAAGAACAACATATTAAAGACATTGAAATCATGAGAGCAAGATTGATTACAGCGGCGATGGCCGCGATTCTTATGCTGGCGGTCTCCGCATCGGCTGACGCACGCGGACCCCATCGCCACGGCGGATTCGGGAGGCACCACAGGTGCTATGCGACCGCGGTAGTTCCTTCGGTCAGGACAGTGCGGGTAAAACACTCCTCCACGGTGAACAGGTCCTCGCGTCCGGAAAGAAAGCTGATGGCTCTGGCATATATCAAGAACAATGGCTATCTTTCGGTCAGCAAATACCGCAGCATCACCGGACTTGACAGACAGTTCGCCCAAGCGGAACTCGACTCGTTCTCGCTGGACAAAAAAGATCCGATTGTCCGCGTGATGCAAGGCAGAAAAGTCGTTTACACATTGGCGGATGAATGAGACCAACATAGTCAGACTGCTCGGAAAGGATCCTCAGATGGGTTTCCGGATGCTCCTGAAAGAGTACAAGGAACCCATCTACTGGCACATCCGGCGAATCACCGTGAACAGTGAGGACGCGCAGGACGCGACGCAGGAGACCTTCATCAGGGTTTTCCGCTCATTGGACCAGTATGACCGCAACCGCTCATTCACGGCATGGCTTTACCGGATAGCGACAAACGAGGCTCTGCGCGTCATCGGGAAACGTCATCCGACGGTCGACATCGAAGACAACGCCGAAGCGATGATGTTGCTTGCCGATGAATACCTTGACCTTGAGGACATCGAGGCGGTCAAGCTCCAGAAAGCGATACTCTCGCTCCCTCGGAAGCAGCGGCTGACATTCTCCCTCAGGTACTATGACGAGCTTGGTTTCAGCGAGATCGCCGAAATCACGGACACCAGCCCTGACGGGGCCAAAGCCAACTGGCACAATGCGAAAGTAAAGGTTTACAATTATCTGAAAGAACATGAATGATGAGAATATGAATATGCCGGAAATCGGCAGACGCATGCCGTACAAGATTCCGGACGGGATGTTCGATGACATCGAGCGGAATGTCCTTTCAGCCACAGGCCGCGGAAGAAAAACGTCGCGCGGGATCCGCGCGGTCAGCGTCGCCCTTGCGGTGGCCGCGTCATTGGCCCTGACGGTGATTTTCTCTTGGCATAGGCAACCGTCCGCGGATTCGCTCGCCGAGGTGCAGCAGGCGTTCGCCAACCTCGACAACGCCGACAGGGCGTTCCTCTCCGAAATCTATAACGAAGACACTTTTATGAACATGAACTATTAAAAAGCAATGAAAACCATAATAAAAAACTCGATAATGGCGATTGCCGCCATCATTATGTCAATGTCTCTGTCAGCGGCACAGAACAACAATGGACGTAGAATCAGCCGTGAGGAACTGGCCGTGAAACAGGCTGAACACATCTCGGAGACCCTCGCTTTCGACAAGGCGACAAGTGAGAAATTCAAGGAAACCTATTGCGGTTTCCAGAAGGAGATCTGGGCATTGGGGCCGAACCTCGGGAAGCAGACTTCAGACAATCCGAGCGAGAAAGACATTGCACAGCGCTTCGAGCGCAGCCAGAAGATTCTGGATCTGCGCAAGAAATATTTCGGGATCTACAGCACGTTCCTTTCACAGAAACAGATCTCAAGAGTGTATGAAATCGAACGCGAGATGATGCACAGGCTGTCATCTCCGAAAAAGAATCATCGCAAATAACGGAGAATCATGGACAACAAAGCTTTCGGAATATCATGTTTGTTCTTCCTTATGATGTTTGCCGGATCCTCGTGCGACCGTGAGGATCCGGTAAGGGAGGAAGATGTGGAGACGGAGCAGAGGGACGAAGCTCCTGTCCTGACTGTTCTCGCCGAACAGGTGGCGGGGGATGAGGGCTATGACGAGGACGGAATCTCTGTGGAGAACTGTCCGGCCTCACAGGAGCCGCACGGCGTTTACAGCGGATTGAAACTGAATTTCCGGCTGTCAGGAATCACCAGGATCGAGCTGGAAAGCGTGGACGGCTATGCCCTGTACGGGGTCGCCGGATTCCATTGGAATGAGTCGGGTGAAATCGTCTTCGACGAGGTGGCGAATGCCGGTTCCATTCTGACATTCAATGCTCCTGACGAGAAAGGGTTCACCCCGGGAAAGGATTACCGCATATTCACATTGCCTTGCGACCTCTACGGTGGCTATCGGCTGTCATTGTATCGCGACGGACTCGTGGCGGATTATTTCGGAGTGCATCAGACAGTGGCGGCGGGAACTTTCATCAGCCCCGCTGACCTGGTGGAAGCTGACCTGGAGTTCGATGACCCCGACGCGCCCCTTGTGGAAGAGGAACGTCCGGAGCTGGATGCCACGACCATGGCTCTCCTCCGCCAATACAGACAGAACCGGACGGAAGAGAAC
Organism: Bulleidia sp.; assembly: GCA_963623745.1. Taxonomy (GTDB): domain Bacteria; phylum Bacteroidota; class Bacteroidia; order Bacteroidales; family UBA932; genus Cryptobacteroides. Next base: position 14,136 of record CAVFMX010000133.1, on the reverse strand, counting down.
AAGTCGGCGCTGTTGAACCAGATGGGCATCCGTTACGACAAAGTGGTGGCGCGGAAGAAAGCCAAGCTCCGCGAGCTGGAACGGGAGGCTCTGACCCAAGGCGTGATCGATGAGATGCAGGAAATCGTGGATGAGATGGTGGAGAACCGGGACATCCGGCTCGAACAGCAGTTTCTGCGGCTCATAGACCCTCGGGAAGATGACAATCCAGATGACGCATGGATGGTGTTGCGCGGAGCCTCCGCCCCCAATGCCTACATCGGCTACGCACCCGTGACCAATGCGGAATACGCAGCCTTCAAGGAAGGGTTCACTTACAGCGCGGGTCAGGGCAACTATCCGGTGGTGAATGTCACGGTCGCGGACGGGGAGGCGTATTGCGATTGGCTGACGGAGAAAGATGACGCGCATGTTTACCGTCTGCCGACTGACGAGGAATGGATTCTCGGAGCCGGGCACATGCCGAAGGATGTCACGATGAACGCCGGCCATGTGGAAAAGGGACTTACGGCGGTGGATGCCTACAGCCGGACGACGGGAGCCTGCGGCGGCATCGACTTCTGGGGCAACTGCTGGGAGTGGACATCCTCCACGGATGCGGACGGGAAATATGTCATCAAAGGCGGCAGCTGGGATTCCGACCGTGACGATTGCCGCAGCGAGAAATCGGACGTGACAAGAGACGGCACTCAAGGCTATGCCAATGTCGGTTTCCGGATCGTCAGGACGGATGCCCGATAGGATAAATCAGTCAAAGTCAGACAATAAACGGCCGTGCTTCGCCGCTCTCCAATAGGAGCAGGGTCTTTTTGACCTCCAGACCGCCGGCGAAGCCGGTCAATGCATTGTTCGAGCCGATGACTCTGTGGCAGGGGATGATGATGCCGATCCCGTTGGCTCCGACGGCCTGCGCCACAGCCCGGACTCCCTTCACATTGTCCACCTTCTGCGCAATCTCCCTGTAAGTCCTTGTCTGCCCGTAGGGTATCTCAAGCAGCGCATCCCAGACCCTTTTCTGGAATGGAGTGCCGACAGGATGCAGAGGAAGGTCGAAAGTTCTGCGCTCAAGAGCGAAATATTCGTCAAGCTGTGCCTTCGCCCGCTCTATGACCGGAGACGACTCTTCCTTGAACCCGGCATCCAACAGCCTGGCCAGCCTGCGCCTGTTCCGCACGGCGCATGGTTTCCCATTCCAGTCGCAGAGACACAACTCCTCTCCGACCGAACCCAGTACGATCTCTCCGCAAGGAGAGTCATAGTACTGAATATGAATATCATCCATCATCATATTCCCTCCTTGAAATGCCTTCGTGGCAATTCCGCACCTGCTCTCGTGCCGGTGCGGGATCGTCGCGTACAGGCCGATGGCGATGGAAGACAAAGGTACGCAAAATCCTCATTAATTCTCCTCGGCTTCGTCACTTCACGAAGCCCTGACCGGCACAAGCCTTTCCGGACAGCCTTGCGACGAGGGCTGATGTCACCGCATCCGGATTTGAGACCATAAGGTACTCATGCAGATCATCAGGATTTGCGGTAAAGCTTGTTATCCCCTTGTCATCGACCGTTATGTACCATTTCCTGTTTCAAGGTCTATGACGGCTCCTGCGCGGCCACGGATGCTTCTGCAGGCTCGGCGACCGAAGCTGATTCAACAGACAACTTCAAAAGGAAGTTGATCCAGGTCACGGGGTGACAGAAAAACACCTTCCATGCAAGATTTTTCCGTTACCTGATTATATATTCTGATAGATATTGTTAACTTTGTTTAATGTAAACAATAACCGGCCGGCACAGCCGGCACGACCTTTAATGATGAGACACGTACTGATTGACCACTCCACACTTGGACGGTTATGCGGCTTCACAGAGATCAGCGAAAACTACGGCAGGATTCTGGCTCATACGGAAGTGCCTGACATTCATTTCACATACCTCGTTCCAAAGCGATTCTTCGGCTATTTCGGGGATAATGTCAGCTATGTTTCCTGCGAACACCCTGTCAAGGATCTGAACAGGCTCGGTTACAACATCGACATCTGGCATTCCACCCAACAACTGTTCAAATTCAGAAAACGCTTCCGGCACACAAGGCATCTGATGACAATCCACGACCTGAATTATCTCCAGGAAAAACATGGGGTCCACAGAATCAAGCACATAATCCGCGGAATACTACGGATGATACACAGCGACTACATTACGGTGATCTCCGAATTTGTGGCGGATGAAATCAAAAAGCATTGCCACATCGGCAAAAGCCCCGTGTTTGTCATTCACAACGGTGTACGGGACGTGGAGAACGGACCTCGCGAGCGTCCGTCCTTCATGGCCGACGGTACGAAGTTCTTCCTTGCCGTGGGCCAGGTAGTGAAGAGAAAGAACTACGAAGCCCTGATTCCGATGATGGGGCACTTCCCTGACCGCAAAATAATAATCTGTGGAGACCTCCGGCAAAGACACTTCGTCAGGGTACTCAAGGAGAAGATCAAAGAATCCGGGACAGAAGGAACCGTCATTCTTGCCGGAGGTGTGAGCGAAGCGGAGAAAAACTGGCTGTACGCTCACTGCGAGGCGCTCATGATGCCAAGCAAACTGGAAGGCTTCGGGCTGCCGGTCATTGAGGCCATGCGCTTCGGCAAACCGGTTTTCTGCTCGAACCTGACCTCGCTCCCTGAAATCGGAGGCGACCATGCCTTCTACTGGGACAATTTCGAGCCGGCATACATGTCAGACATCGTACGGAAAGGGCTGAAGGCATTCCTTGAACCTGGCAGGGAAGAAAGGGAGATCCGCTACGCCAGACAGTTCGACTACGAAGAATACACAAAGAAATACATCGAACTCTACAGAAAGATATTAAATAATCAAATCTGACAGGATATGGCTGATCTTAAGAAAATAGATGCCGTACTGACTTGGGTCAACGGCAATGACCCGAAACTTAAGGCTGAGCGCAGCAAGTGGCTGACCTCCAAGAAGGAAGACACGTTTGAGGACATTGCCGGGCAGGAGCGGTTCATCCAGAGCGACGAGATCAGGTTCGCAGTGGCCTCGATCCTCCGGTTCGCCACCTATGTCAAGAGGATATTCATCGTCACAAACAGACAGGATCCGGATCTCGGGGACTTCATTGAAAAGAATTTCACCGACAATCCTGTTCCGGTGATCATCGTGGACCAGAACACTCTGTTTGAGGGATATGAGCAGTACCTTCCTGTCTTCAACAGCATCGCCGTGGAGACAATGATGTGGCGCATTCCGGATCTGAGCGAGGAGTTCATCTACATGAACGATGACTTCTTCTTCACCTGTCCCTCAAGAAAAGAGGATCTGTTCAGGGACGGAAAGGTAGTGTGCTATTCAAGCAGGTTCCCGTCAGTTGTGATGAAAGCGCTCCGGACCATACGCTTCAGAAAAAACAACCATAAGCGATTCACCTACAAGGACTCCCTGCTTAACGGAGCCGATATGATCGGATGGAGACATTTCTTCTACCTGCCGCATGAGCCGCATCCCATCCTCAAGAGCGTGCTTGAGGAGTATCTAACCGGGCACCCGGAGAGCATCCGAAGGAATGTCCGCCACAGATTCAGGGACAACGAGCAGTTCAATGTCCAGGGATTCTTCTATGTTCTCGCGGAAAGCAAAGGCTTGCTGATCCATAAGTCCCACAAAGGAGTGAACCTGATGATCCGCAAGCCAAAGAGTCTTGAATATCTTAAAGAGAAACTGGACTGGGCCGACAGGCAGCCTGGTCTGAAATACGGCTGCATGAACGCACTTCAGGAAGCGGATCCTCAGGAAAAGAAACTTTTCGAGGATTGGATCACAAAAAGGATCGGGATAACCCTCTGACGCTATTTTTCAAATGATGACTTCTCCGGAAGAATGACATTGAACGCCTCTTTCAGAGAGGACATCACCTGATCATAGTTCCGGATGTGGACGTTGTCGTTCAGGCAGACCAATTTGTATTTCCCCTGCCTGACAGCCTCTATGGCCTTTCCCGGCTTCACTATGAGCGGGAACATCTTCGTGTCATCATAAGTATTGTATGGCACGAAATCACCTTTGCAGATCTGCCAGGTGCGGAACAATTCCTGAGTGTAGTCATCCGGGCTGCGGAACCTGTTGGCGGACACACGGGTCAGTTCCTCGCCGGCATATTCCCAAACCTCCTCGAAAGTCGATCTCAGGTACGGCTGGGCATTGTGCGGAATCCTGAGGGTTATGAACTTCCCATAGGTTTTCAGCAGCTTCGTGAGCCAGCTTTTCCCTCCATAGACAGGATTGAACCATTTGTCATGACACTCCTTCAGGACAGCCTTCTTGTCAAATCTCTTATTGATGATTCTGACATTGTTCTCCAGACACTTGGACCACAGACCGGCTCCGGTGTTCATCCGGAACACGGCGATGTCGGTCGGAACCCCGTCCTGAAAGAATCTTTCGGGATCGGTAGGAGCGGTCATGTAGAAGTCATCGTTGAAATAGACGAAATGCTCTGCAAGATCCGGAATGTTATGTAGATACAACTCGATCAACGAAGAGTTGAACACCGGCAGGAATTTCTCTGGAATGTAATCCCGATGGCTGACCAGATGCAGTTTCGGGTTGCTCTCGTCCAGCCATTCAGGCTTCTGTCCGCATGTGACAAAATGCACCTTACGCACCCACGGAGCAAATTTGTCAATGCCTCTGAACCAGTATTTAAGCAACCCGTAATCCCTGAAACGAGCTTCGGAAAACTGGTTCTTTGAATTGTCTATCTTCCCTGAATATTTCGCGAAATCCGCTTTCCATAAGGGATCGCTCATGTCCACCCAGGTAACAACAAAATCTATGTCCATAACTCAATCAATAGTCCGGCGAATATTGACAAAGATAATGGATTTTCCATAAACTCCATGCATCTGGTTCGGAACGATTCGCGGGCCTTGCGGACATAAAGCTTCACCACATCTTCCGGCAGGGGCTTGCCTTTGCCGCCATATTCATTGACAAAAGTCCGCGTCTTTTCAGGATTGGCAGCCAATGCTGTCGCCAACAGCCAGGCGACTCCCATCTTGACATAATAGGGTCTGACCTTCATTTCGGGGTAAGCGCTGGCAATGCTGTCGTATTTTATGCCTGCAATCTTCCGGAAAGTTCTGTCCATATTTCCGGTGTCAAGAAACCGGGTGATCGCGACCACCACGGCGGCTCTCACTTCAAACTCGTTGCCGCTGTCGAAATAGGGGGCGATGAAATCCCACAGGCTCCCGCTGTCCACCTTCCATTTGGCGTTACAGCAGAATGTGTCGCATTCAGCCCAATTGGCGATGTACGGAATAAAGACCGACACTTGCCTGAATATCTCTTCCGGGGAACCTTTGAGCCTGCCAAGCAGGAGTCCCCACAAGATCTTTTCCTCGTAGCAGAGCCTGTCCGCCGCATCGGGTCTGCGGGACGTTCCTGCCTGACGTACAAAATACTCAAGCGTCGCCTCCACCTTGCCCTCTTTGCGCAGCGCCGCAGCCAATGCCTTCAGCTCCGGAATATGGATGCCGAGAATCCTGGTTCCCGTCAATGCGTTGATTATCCTTATGTGTCCGCTGCGGTATCTGTCATCGACAATAAAGCGGGGACAGACAAGCTCTTGGAGCCTGTTCTTCAATGGATTCGACTTCTGATACGCTATGCGTGGGGAGCCGTCTTCCAGATGGATGATTCCGCATCTTCCGAAACCTTCCTTCTCAAGAAGTCTCTGCATGGGGATGTTGTCAGCATGGGTGTCCGCCCGCAGATTCTCCAGCCGCCCGTAACAATACTCGATGCAGCAGTGACCGACACCTTTGACGGCGCCGTCGGAAGCGAGACGGTGTATGGTGCCGTACGGTGCGTCGTTCTGCCACCGCCCGTTCTCGATCAGCCGGTATGTCGGATCGTCTCCGAAGATCAGACAGAATGTCCCCACGACCGCTTCACCTCCACAGATGACGAAACAATGCCCGCAGTCAATCTCACCGCGCATCAGTTCGCGGCCGGGATAGCCGCCGTTCCATTGTCCGGCATTGCCGTGCGAGCGCATGAAGCGTCTGGCGCTCCCGAATATCCGCATTATCCGCTCCAGATCCGCCGGCATCGCGCGCCGGACACTCAGATTCTCCATATATCAGCCGTTAAATCTTCTCAAATGTAGCGATATTCCGGTTCTCATGCAAAGCGGAAGTTCAAGAGTTGCCTGCGGGAGCGGTGCGGCGGTCATCATTATTCGAATCATATTCATTATCTTTACATCAAAAGATGAGAAATATGACAAAGGAAGAAGAATATCTTGCGCTTCTGCCTCAGATCAAGTCTGTGCTTGCCGGAGAGACCGATGAGGTCGCAAGAATGTCGAACATCGCGGCGATGATCCACCGGAAGTTCGGCTTCTGGTGGACCGGCTTTTACCGGGTGGCATCGTCGGAGGAGCTGGTACTCGGCCCGTTTCAGGGACCGGTCGCCTGTGTGCGCATAGCGAAGGGCAAAGGTGTGTGCGGCACGTCCTGGAGAGAAAAACGCACGGTGATTGTCCCTGATGTCAAGCAGTTCCCCGGCCACATAGCCTGCTCAAGCGAGAGCCGGAGCGAGATTGTCGTGCCTTGTCGGAAGTCCGGACGGATAGTCTCCGTCCTCGACATCGACAGCAAGGAACAAGGCACATTTGACGAGACCGACAGGAAATATCTTGAAGAGGTTGCTTCTCTGCTCTATGGAAAGGAAAGGGACATCTGGTTTGCGGCCGGGTGCTTCTGGGGTGCGCAGAAATTCTTCAAACTTGTTGACGGGGTTGTCTTCACGGAGGTCGGATTCGCGAACGGATGGGAAATGAACCCGACCTACAAACAGGTCTATACCGACGAGACAGGCCATGCCGAGTGCGTCCATCTGCGCTACGACCCGGAGAAAGTGTCTCTGGAAGAACTCGTGCGGCTGTTCCTGAAGATGATTGATCCGTTCAGTCTGAACAGACAGGGAGACGATGAAGGCACAAGGTATCGCACAGGCATCTACTACGATAATGTTGAAGACTTGGATGTCATCGCAGATCCGCTAAGGTCTCTGGAGGAACGGACCGGCAGGAAACCCGCCGTCGAGATCCAGCCCCTCCGCTGTTTCTACAAAGCGGAGGAATACCACCAGAACTATCTCGACAAGAATCCGGGCGGTTACTGTCACCTGTCTCCCGCAATCTTTGAACTCGCCCGAAAGAAACCGCACAGCCCCGCCGAACCGAAGACCGAGAAACTGACTTTTTAGTCCATAAAAATGAAAAACTCAGCATACATGGCCGCAGATGACATTGACATGTCATATTTCCGCAAAATTCCGCTGTGGGCCTTCGGCGGCTTGTATTAGAGAAGACGAAGGACGCATTAGTTTTGTGGAAATGAATCGCACCCAATCGGAGCAACGGGAAAGCCCCGGATCAGGGAAGAACCGGGGCTTTCAGGTTGCAGGGATTCCGAACTACTTCTTGGTCAGGGTCGCGGCTGCGGTGTTGTAGGCGTAGTAATACCCGTCATACCACAGACACCAGTTCCCGAAGGTCAGCACACCGTCTCCCCAAGTCACAGTGACCGGATCCGCAGCGCTGTCATAACCGCCCAGGGCGTACCACTCAGTCAGCTGCTGAGGCTCGATGGTGAGCATGCTGTTTTCTGTGTCCACTTTGGCATTGACCGCATAGCCTCCGTCGGCTGCTTCGTAGATGAAGCCTGAAATGCTGACTGTCGTGTCGTCAACTTTGGTGATGGTCACGTCATTGGTGGAAGAATAGTAGTCCCAACCGTTGTAGTAGAAAGCGTACGCACTGTTCTGCGTGTAGGTGCCGACAAGGTCGTCAATCGTCTTGCCGGCGGCGATCCAGGTGAACTCCGCATAGCCACCGGTCTTGTAACTGTAGAACCAGACGTAACCGCCTTCGTTCTTGTTTCCTGCGAAGCTGGAGTAACCGCCGGATGTGTAGAGCCGAACCAATCCGTCGTCCTCCTCGAAGCCGGCCATTACCCAGATGTTCGGCAGGTACGGCTCGTAGCAGTTGAGGATGTCGATCGAAGTGTCGTCGTTGACGGAGAACTCAAGGTCGTAGCCTTCGATGTTGTACCAGTTCTCAAGCGTGTATGCTCCGTTGCTCCAGGCGATCATCGTGACATCCCAGGTGTTGCCCGCTCCGTCATCGAATGTCCCGTTCACCTTCCATGACTCGGTTTTCTCAATCTCGAATGTGACGCTTCCCGGTTCGGAGTCGCTGAAAGTCTCTTCGTCGCTTACAGCCTTCACGGAGAATGTGTATGTTCCCATTCCGAGGTTGTTCAGAGTCACGCTTGTCTCCTCGACGGTGCCGGATAGGTCTGTCCCGTTGTCGGAAGCGCAGGTGTAACTGTAGTATGCCGCGTCAGGAATGGCTTCCCAGCTGGCCACCGCACCATTCTCCAGATTGATGGCCGGAACCGGTGCGGCAAGCTGCACGATGGCCGGGGTGGTCGCGCTGATCTCGGCGACCGGCGAGGTGCTGAAGTCTCCCTCAAAAGGCCCGTAAGCCCAAAGGGTGAACTTGTAGGCGGTGTTGTCTTTGAGGTCTGTCAGAGTGGTCACTGTCCCTTCAGTGACACCGCCGCTGACTTTCTCTCCTTCGGGATCGAGAAGTTCGTAGGCGTACTGTGTGGCGTTCTCAACCTTGTCCCAGTAGAAGGTAAGCGAGCTGACGGTCGCGTTGTACAGACTGGCTTCCGGTGATGGAAGCGGGGTCAGGATCTTGTCCTCATCCTTGCAGGAGGAGAGGACGCAGACGGCGGAAAGCAGGAATATGCCCGCCATGCGCGCCGCCGAGTATGTGAATGTTCTGTTCATTTCCTTAAAGATTATTGATGATGCGGTCATTTGCCGGGAGCCGTGACGTTTTGAGGATCCCAGTACATGTAGATGTACTCCCAACCGTCATAGGATGAGTCCTCAAGGTTGAGGTAGCAGGTGAGATAGCCTGTCGGAGAGGTCTTACCGTCCATTATGATGTTGGAATAGTAGGATGTCCTGTAAACTGAAAGACCGATGACCTTGCTCACGGCCCCTTCCGGAGACCACTCGAACCACTCTCCGGATGCGTCCCTCAGACTCCAGTACTTGTACCCGTCGTCGGCAGGTTCCTCCGCATAGTAGTCCAAAGGACTGAACTCGCCCTGCCAGGTGCTGAGGTCATCGACATCGAAGTCAGGATTCACAATCGTGTAACTGAGATCCACTCCGGTCCCGAGGAAGTTCTCGATGCGGAATCTGTTGAACCCGTCAAGCCAGTAGATGTCCGAGAAGGTCGAGACCTTCAGGATTGACGCGAACCAGAACTGGGCGTCGCTGACAACCTTCTCCCAACTTGACACGAGCACTGTGGCAGAGAAGACATCCGAGCCGTCGTGGACGGTGTAAGGATTGACATAGTCTTCGGCCAGACGGATTGTGAACGCCTTCTCTTTCTTGGTTTCGATGCCCTCGAAGCTGACCGTCAGCTCTGCGGTGGATTCTCCGGCCTGAAACTCGACGGTTGCCGGCACCTTGAACACCTCGTCCTTTGCCTCGACGATCACAGGGATGCTGGCGGCGTTGTCTGCCTTGAGCCTTCCGACCGTGAGGGTGATGCTGGTGCTTTCGGTGCCAAGAATGTATTCAGAGGAATTGTCAGAGAGGAAAAATGCCTCCATGCAATCCTTTGCCGGTTCCGGCCCTGGTTCGTAGCTCTCTTCCGCGCAGGATGCCAGTGACAGGCAGAGGCAGACAGCGGCGGCATAAAGGGTGTGATTGATGTATTTCATGTTCATAAATTCTTGTCGGATGTGTGTGTCGCCTTGACTGGCTCGGCGACCGCTATTGTAATCACTTGTTTTATTCTGCGATGATTGTTCCTGACGGGTCAGGGCTGAGAATCACGCTCGGGTTGCTGTCCCTTTCGTATTCAGGGACGACATAGTTCATCCAAGGAGCCGTGTAGCCGGCCTTTGTGTTCAGCCGCTGCGAGGAGAGCCAGTTCGTGCCATCGTAGCTTCTGGTGATCGGTAGCCCTAAACGCTTGTAGGCGAAATAGTTGATGCCCTCGCCCCAGAATTCGATCCTTCTCTGTATCATCAGTTCGGTGATGAAAGAGTCGAAGTCGGTGGCTTCGCAGGTGTAGGAGCCGTCGGTGTAGCGGTAGATGTTCAGGAAGTCTGCCATCGCGTCAGCGGCTGCGGCAACCCCATCCGTGTGTGCGGTAGCCTCGAAGAGAATGAAGTACATCTCCTCGACCCTCATTATAGGGAGAGATGCGATGAGTCCGGTCTCGATGGTGCTGATCGAGCCGCTTCCGGCGCGGAACTTAAGGTTGGAATAGGCCGGAAGTGTGGACCACGCGTCTCCTTTCAGCTCGGTCGTGTACTTTTCCGGAATGTCGGTCTTTCCTGCGTCTTCCGGAGCGATCCAGCTGTTCTTGCGCCAGTCGCTGTCGGAAATCTTGTCGTACAGGGACTTGCCGATCATTCTGAAGGCCTTGCCGTAGCGTGCCATGCTCCAGGTCGGCTCGGAGGTGATCTGGGACACGAACGAGTTGTAGTAGTAGCCGGTGTTGACCTCTTCCTTGGAGGTGACGTAAGTGCCGAGCATCCATGAGGACTGAGGGGTGTTGAATCCTGTCTTCGAGTTCTTCCACTGATCCTCTGTCAGAGGAGTGTTGCCGCCGCTGATGGCTTTGCGGGCATATTCGGCGGCCTTGGCGTAACATTCCGTCGCAGAGCTGATTCCGAGATCATCGTAGCCGTCGGAGGATCCTTCGGCGCTTGTCTGCTTGGCCAGTGCGTCCGGCTCCCTGTCGAAACGGCTTGCCATGTCGAGCCACAGACGGGCTTTCAGGCCATAGACGACGGCACGGTTGACATGAGCCTTGGTCACCTGTTCATAGCCTTCAAGGTACTTCTCCGCGCGGTTGAGGTCCGTCATGATGAAACGGTACATCGTCTGGAACGGAACGCGTGGATTTGAGCTCAGATCCGTCTTTGATGTGTTCTCATCGACAATCGGGACAGTAAGCCCCATCACTCCCATCGACTGGGCGTCGGCGTTCAGGCTCTCGACCTGCGTGGTGCGGTACTCAAAGCATGAGGAGAGTTCCATGTAGAGCATCGCGCGCAGTCCCAAAGCCTGTCCGAGGCAATGCGCGGCCTTGGCTTCGGCGTTGTCCGGATCGGGGACAAGGGCGATGACATTGTTGGTGTTCTTGATGAACTGGTAGTAGTAGAACCAAGTGTAGTAGGCTGCGTAGCGCAGGGATGATCCGCTCTCGATGTAGCTCCAGTAGTCGTATCTGGAGTCATAGACGGGGAAGTCCTCTCCCATCACCTCGCGCATGTACAGCTGGCAAGGGTAGCCCCAGTCGTTCGTGTTGCCGGAGCTTCCCCATGTGTCGTAGGCCATGAAGTAGGACGAGAGGCCGTTGAGCATGTACTCCATCGAGGAGGTTGACCTCTCGATGCTCTCGGGTGTCGCCTCGGTCTTAGGCAACGTCTCCTCTATGCATCCCGTGGCGAAGACGAGCAGGGACGCGGCGCACAGAGCCAGTCTGGTAATATTCTTTTTCATATTCATTGTCTCCATAAAATTAGAACTGTAACGTGATGCCTCCCGTTATCATCCGCACCGGAGCGTAGGTGGAGGTTGATGTCGTGCCCCAGAAACTTCCGCGAGGGTCGAATCCCTTGCGCTTGCTCCAGTAGTAGAGGTTCTCGCCGGCGGCATAGATGCGGATTTTGCTCATTCCGAGCTTCTTCGCAGCGTTGTCCGGCAGGGTGTAGCCCAGATTGATGTTCTGGAGAGTGAGTGTGGAAGCATCGGTGACGAATCTGTCCGATGTCGCGTTGGCGTTGTCGTCCACATCCTGGATGGCGAACTGGAAGCGCGGAATGTCGGAGTCAGTGTTGGTCTCGGACCATGCGTCGAGCAGATCCTTGTGGAAACTGTTGCCTGTGTTCTGCACGTTAGGGTTGCGCATCAGGGCGGCGTAGCCGTAGTCGATGGACTTGCCTCCGATGCTGTAGTTGAGGTTGACGGAGAAATCGAATCCTTTGAACGTGAGGGTGGTGCCGAAGCCTCCGTAGAGATCAGGGTCGGCATCGCCGCAGTTGAAGTCCGTGCCGTAGCTGTAGGTTGTGGTCTTGGTCAGCTCGCCGGTCTCGCTGTTCTTCACGTACCACTGCGACTGGCCTTTCTCGTTGACCCCGGCGTATTTCTTAAGGTACAGGGTGTGCAGCGGGAGACCTTCTCCGTGGAAATAGTAGCCGTTGACGTAGCCGGCGTGGCCGTCCAGCACGACACCCTTGTTGTCCTCGTTCAGCATCGTGATCTTGTTCTTGTAGTGCGTGGCGTTGAGGCTGACGCTCCAGTTGAAGTCCTTCTTGCGGACGAGGCCGATGTTGAGGTCAAGTTCGACACCGTTGTTGAGCATGTTGCCGACATTGTCGTAGGAACCGCCGTAGCCGCCGGAAAGCGGAACATAGACGAAGCAGAGCATGTCGGTGGTCTTGCGGCTGAAGAACTCGGCGCTACCGGTGAGGCGTCCTTTGAAGAGGTCGAACTCCAGACCTGCATTGAAGTTGCTGTTGGTCTCCCAGGTTATGTTCCTGTTGCCGACCGTACTCAGAGCCAGGGAAGGCTCGCCGTTGAAGTAGTTGATCGAGTATGTGTCAGTGTAACGGTAGTCGCCGATGGCATCGTTGCCCTGCTGTCCCCATGAGGCCTTGACTTTCAGCATGTCGATCCATGAGACCTCGAACCAATCCTCCTTGCTGGCGATCCAGGCTCCTCCGACTGAGTAGAAATTACCCCAACGGTGATCCGGATGGAAGCGTGAGGAAGCGTCGCGGCGGTAGGAGGCCGAGAGGAAATATTTCTCGTCCAGGTTGTACATCACGCGGCTGAACCAGCCCTCGGTGTTGTACCTGCTGGAGGAACCGGCGTTCTCCTTGATCTTGATGGCCGCGCTGAGCTCCTGCGCGTCGAAGTAGGAGAAGAGACCCTCGCGGTCTCCGCTCATCCATTCGCTGCGGTAGTCGTAGTTCTCATGGCCCGCCATTATGGAGACATTGTGTCTCCCGAACTGTTTGGTGTAGTTCGCGATCTGCTGGAAGTTCAAGGCATGGACAAGGCTGTTGTACTTGTAGATGTAGCCGCTCGGGTAGGCGGTCTTGCCGTAGCCGTAGAATCCCTGCTGGGTGGAGGTGTAGTGGGATTCCGTGCTGGTGACTGTCCCGTTGACGGTGATTTTAAGGCCGTCCAGAGGGGTTACGTCGGCGTAGCCAGTGAGGGTCATGGCGTTGCCGACGGTCCTGTCGGTGTTCAGGGCGTTCTCCTGAAGAGGGTTGTTTCTGGAGAGAACCGGACGGTTGAGTCCCGCAAGCTCTCCGGAGCCGTAGTCGTACATCTTCCCGTTCTCGTCGGTCATGATGTTCCCCTCTCCGTCACGAAGATAGACAGGGTAGATCGGAGCCATCGTGTTCGTGATTCCGAACAGGGATGTGCCGGAGCCGTCATCCACGTCGTTCGAGGCACTGTGGGCATAGTTCATGTTCGCTCCCACTTTCAGCCACTCCTTGGCCTGATAGTCGGCTTTGAGACGGATGGTGGTTCTCTCGAAGTCAGAGTTATAGACGATGCCCTGGTTGTCGAGGTAGCCTATCGAGCCGTAGAAACTCAGTTTGTTGGTGCCTCCGGTGAGGTTGAGGTTGTACTCCTGGCGGAGGCTGTGCCTGAACGCCTCGTCAAGCCAGCTGTCCGGAGCGGCGGTGTAAACCTTCCCGTTGTAGTAGATTCTCCTGCCCTTGGTAGCATGCGGATTCATCCTGCCGTTCGTTCCGATGAGATACTCCCCGTCCGGAACGGTGTAGGTGAGGTAGCCGAGGCCGCCGTCGGCAGTGGCGCCGCCGAGATTGGCGTTGGCCTGCCTGTGGGCCTCGTACGGGGTCATTCCGCGGTCTCGCGTGTAGTAGTTGTAGAGGGCGGCCCAGTGCATCTCGTAGTACTGCTCAGGATCCTTGACGTAGTCGTAGTCGATTGTGGCGCGGCTGTTGACGCTCCACCTGCTGTCAAGGGTGA
>CAVFMX010000132.1:0-2935 GCA_963623745.1 Bulleidia sp. | reverse complement strand
GATTCTCAATCTTGCAATAGGAGTTCGATTCTCCTACCCAGTACAAGGGTGCCGGAAACGGTGCCTAATGAACAAAGGAATCGTCTTTTCAGGAGCGGTTCCTTTTTTTTGCATCAGCAGGTGCCCGGCAGGAATAAGAAAAGATCCGGAATATTTTGGAACGCCTGCCATATTCATTAAATTTGTGGAAATAAAGTTTAAAAACATGAAAGTTGAAAGGATAGCGCTTCTGGCGGCGGCAGCCCTTTGCGCGGCAGCCATGCACGCCGCTCCGAAGACGGTGGAGACCTCCGTCAAGGCCTCGGATCCCAGAATCACCTACATCGGCAGGACCGAGGTCAAGGACGGGAACGTCTCGTTCGACTGGACCGGAGTTTACGCGAAAGTCAGATTCCATGGCAATTTCCTGAGCCTCAAAGCGTCCGACACACAAAAGAATTACTACAACGTCTGGCTTGACGGCTCGATGGCCGCCACGCCGGACAAGGTGATAGCCGTGCATGGGACCGACACGACCATCGTGATCTTCAGCACCGAGGAGCTCAAGGCTCGCTTCGGCAAGGACAGGAAAGCCGCCAACGCCCCGCATCAGGTGATTCTCCAGAAACGCACCGAAGGAGAGCAGGGCACCACGACCATCAGTGAGTTCATAACAGACGGCGGGTTCCTCCAGGCCGATGCGCCGAAGGAAAGGATCATTGAATATGTAGGCGACTCCTACACCTGCGGCTACGGAACTGAAGCTTCCAACAAGGAACACTTCAAGCCTGAGACCGAGAACCAGAATCTGACCTACGCCTGTGCCGTCGCAAGGTACTTTGATGCGGACCAGATCGTCCTCGCCCACTCCGGGATGGGAATCGCCCGTAACTACAACAGCAAGGTCAAAGGCTATTTCATGCCCGACAGATACCTTCAGACATTCGACGAGAAAAAGGACGTGAAATGGAATGCGGAAGCCTCTACGCTCAAGCCGGATGTCACTGTCATCTACCTTGGAACCAACGACTTCTCAACCGGGATGCAGCCTTCCGAAAGGGCGTTCGTAAAGAGCTACATAACCCTTCTGAAAGAAATCAAGGACAACTGTGGGGACGACCACCCGGTCCTCTGCATGGTACCGAAACACGATGACCTTATGGCCGTGTACATCCGCAAGGCTCTTGACAGCTGCGGCCTGCGGAACATCCACATCATGGCTCTCTCCCAGTCAGTCCACAACAATGTGGAGGACATGGGAGCGGACGGCCATCCGAACTACAACGGGCATCTCAAGGTAGCCCACACCGTGATCCCCTACATCGCCACGATCACAGGCTGGGGCCTTACCGGAAATGAAATAAAATAACCGGCTATGACAACAACGGGGAAAATATTCACATGGACCGGAGTCATTCTGGCTCTGGTTCTGGCCGGATTCATCTACTTCAGGTTCTATTTCGTCTTCGGTGACGGAGTGAAGGCCGGCGAACTCAACCAGTTCACCTACAAAGGCTATGTCTGGAAGACCTACGAGGGCAAACTGATCCAGGCCGGATTCCGGGGTTCCGGAAAGGGTTCCGGGGGCGCGGCTGTGGAATCCTACATCTTCGACTTCTCCGTCGAGGACGAGGAAGTGGCGAACGAGCTGATGAGATGCAGCGGCAAGTCAGTAGAACTGCACTACAAGGAATATCTCGGAATCCTTCCATGGCGCGGAATGCAGAAATACGTCGTGGACAGGGTCGTCTCAACATCAACACCGACAATGGAATAATGAAAAGAACCATCACAATCATAGCGCTGGCGGCGCCGCTCGCCCTCAACGCCCAGACCGGTGTCGTCACGACACATCCGGCAAACAGGGAGGGGAAACTCCTCAGCATGGAAGAGACTGTACTCGGCAGGAATGTCCGTCCGGCAAGCGTCGCGGCCTCCTGGAAGGACAGCGAGACCTTCATCTTCCGCCGGGACGGCAAGTGGATGCAGGAGAACCTTCGCACAGGCGAGGTCGCCGAATATTCCGCCACGCGGCTTCCGGACGGTTTCCCTGAAAATGCGGAGAACATCACACGGAGCGCCGCGGGAACTTTCGCCTACACAGTCGGTAATGATCTTTACATCTTCGACAAGTCCCCCGTCCCGGTGGCGGAAAGCGAGAACCCGGACATAACCTACGGACAGAGCGTCAGCCGCAACGAGTTCGGGATCAACGGTGGAATCTTCTGGTCACCGGACGGCTCCAGACTGGCTTTCTACAGAAAGGACGAATCGAGGGTCTCAGACTTTCCTCTTCTGGACATCACCACCCGCACAGGTTCGCTCAAGAACATCAAGTACCCGATGAACGGCATGGACAGCGAGAACGTGCGGCTCGGGATCCACGATGTCGCGTCCGGAAAGACGGTATGGTGCGATGTCAATGACTATGGCTGTGACCGCTACCTTACGAACATCAGCTGGTCACCGGACAGCAGAAACATCTTCATCCATGTCCTCGACCGCACGCAGAAGCATCTGAAGCTCAACATGTACAGAGCTTCCGACGGGGCATTCGCCCGCACGGTCCTCTCCGAGGATGACTCCCGCTACGTGGAGCCTCTGGATCCGGTGCGGTTCCTCAAGGGGACATATTCATTCATCTACAGGACGGACAACCGGGACGGCTTCCGCAACCTCTACCTGTGTGACACGCTGGGAACCGTAAGACGGCTGACGGAGGTGGACGCGGATGTGGAGTACCTTGACAATGACGGGCGGTTCGTCTATTACACTTCGGCAGAGGTCTCCCCCGTCGAGAACCATCTGTTCAGGATCGAGGTCAGGACACCCAAGACCCGGACAGGAGCCGTCGCCAAGGCGAAGATCGGGGAACCTGTCAGGCTGACGACCGGTGAAGGATGGCACACGATCAGCCTCAACGAGGACTGCACCAGGTACATCGACAACTACAGCA
>CAVFMX010000131.1:0-23975 GCA_963623745.1 Bulleidia sp. | reverse complement strand
CGCTGAAGAACTATGCCGAGAAGAACAACCTTCTCGCCAAGTTCAAAGGGGATCTTGCCCCGGAGGATTTCCGCGAGGGACTGACGGCCGTCGTCTCCGTGAAGATCGCCGAGCCTCAGTTCGAGGGACAGACCAAGACGAAGCTTGGCAACCCGGAGGCTACCTCCGCCGTGTCCCAGGCCACGTCAGCGGCCATGGACCAGTACCTTGAGGAGCATCCGAAGGAGGGCAAGCTTCTGATAGAGAAGATCGTGCTTGCCGCCACCGCCCGCAGCGCCGCCCGCAAGGCCCGTGAGATGGTGCAGAGAAAGACCGCCATGACGGGTGCCGGAATGCCCGGCAAACTTGCCGACTGCTCCGAGAGGAATCCGGAGAAATGCGAGCTGTTCCTTGTCGAGGGAGACTCCGCCGGCGGCACCGCGAAGCAGGGACGTGACAGAAGGATCCAGGCCATCCTGCCTCTGAGGGGTAAGATCCTGAATGTGGAGAAGGCTGCCGGAGACCGCGCGTTTGACAGCGTGGAGGTCCGGAACATCTACACGGCGCTTGGAGTCACTGTGGCCCAGGAGGACGAGAACGGCGAGAAGAAGATGGACCTGAGCAAGCTCCGTTACCACAAGGTCATCATCATGACCGATGCCGATGTTGACGGAAGCCACATCGCATGCCTTATCCTTACGTTCTTCTTCCGCTACATGTTCGACCTCATCAAGAACGGCTACGTCTATCTCGCCACACCACCGCTCTACCTTGTCAAGAAAGGCAAGGAGGAGGTCTATTGCTGGACGGACGAGCAGCGGTTCGAGGCCACGGCCCGTCTTGGAAAAGGCTCTGACAAGGGTGTGACCGTCCAGAGGTACAAAGGTCTCGGCGAGATGAGCGACCAGCAGCTCTGGGACACCACGATGGATCCGTCCAAGAGGCGTCTGCGCAAGATCACAATCGACAATGCCGCAGAAGCCGAGAGGACCTTCTCGATGCTGATGGGGGACGATGTCCCTCCGAGAAGGCGGTTCATCGAGGAGAACGCGCATTACGCCAACATCGACGCATAGGTGATAATTTAAAACGCAATACGAAATGCTTGACATTTTTGACAGAATCGAAAGGGACTCGGGCGGTCCTATCGGACAGTACTTTGATCAGGGCTTCGGCTACTACATGTACCCGAAACTTGAGGGCGAGCTTGGCCCTCACATGGTTTTCAACGGGAAAGAGGTCCTGAACTGGAGTCTCAACAACTATCTGGGACTTGCCAACCATCCGGAGGTGCGCAAGGCTGATGCCGAGGGCGCCGCAAAATGGGGGCTGGCCTATCCTATGGGAAGCCGCATGCTTTCCGGCCACACCGCTCTTCACGAGAAGCTGGAGAGGATGTTCGCCGATTTCGAGAAAAAGGAGGACGCGTTCCTCTTCAATTTCGGCTATCAGGGAATCGTTTCCGCGATCGACTGTCTTACGGCCCGTCACGATGTCATAGTCTATGACGCGGAGGCCCACGCATGCCTCCTTGACGGAATCCGTCTGCACATCGGAAGCAAGTACAAGTACCGTCACAACAACATCGTTGACTGCGAGAAGGTTCTTGCGAGAGCCTGCAAGGAAGCCGAGGAAAGCGGAGGCGGGGTTCTCCTCATCACCGAGGGAGTCTTCGGCATGACGGGAGCGATGGGAATCCTCGACAAGATCGTGGAGCTGAAGAAGAAGTACAGCTTCCGAATATTCATTGACGATGCCCACGGATTCGGCCTTCTGGGCGAGCACGGGCGCGGAACTTCCGAGGAACTGCACTGCATGGACGGCATCGACCTCTACATCGGCGCGTTCGCCAAGTCAATGGCTTCGATCGGAGGCTTCATCGCCGGACCGCGCAAGATCATCAACTACCTGCGTCTGAACATGCGTTCTCAGATGTATGCCAAGTCCCAGCCGATGGCGTTCGTTTACGGAAACATCAAGCGCCTTGAGATCATCATGTCTGAAGAGGGGGACGAGCTCCGCAGGAAGTGCTGGAATGTGACACATACCCTTCAGGAAGGTTTCAAGAAGCTGGGATTCGACATCGGTGAGGCGCAGGCCTGCGTGATTCCTATCCACATCGATGGCGGCGGTGTCGCCCAGGCGACGAAGATCGCGATGGATCTTCGTGAGAACTACCGCATTTTCTGTTCGATGGTCATCTATCCTGTCATCCCGAAAGGAATGGTGATCTTCAGAATCGTATGTACGGCCGTCCACACCAAGGAAGACATCGAGTACACGCTCAACGCTTTCAAGGAGATCAAGCAGAAACTTGACGCAGGTGCTTACGACGGAGACGACATCGCGGTGAAGACTATCATGTAGTTGATTGTTGATAGGTGTCTTGTATGCATCCTGAATATTTCAAGGATAAGGTCATTGTCATTACGGGAGCCAGCTCCGGAATAGGGTTGGCTTCCGCACGTCTCTTCGGCTCGTTCGGAGCGGATGTCGTGATGGCCGCCAGATCGCTGGACAGGCTTCAGCTCCTTGCGCCTTCCGTGAATCCGGATCCGGACAAGGTCCTGTGCGTCAGGACGGATGTCTCCATCGAGGATGACTGCCGGAATCTGATTGACTGTACAGTCCGGAAATATGGCCGTATCGACATTTTGGTCAACAATGCGGGGATCTCGATGAGAGCCATGTTCAAGGATTTGGATCTCAGTGTGATCCGGTCTCTGATGGACGTGAATTTCTGGGGTACGGTGCAGTGTACGAAATTCGCCCTGCCTTACCTGCTCCGGAGCAGGGGACAGGTAGTCGGGGTGATCTCGATCGCCGGGTTCACCGCCCTTCCGGCAAGGACGGGATATTCATCATCCAAGTACGCCATAAGAGGTTTTCTGGACACCCTCCGCATCGAGCATCTCAAGGACGGGCTCAACGTGCTTGTCTTCGCTCCGGGCTACACGGACTCCAATGTCCGTAAGGCGGCATTGACTGCGGACGGCAGCCCTCAAGGCGAGACTCCTTTGAAGGAGGATCGGCTGATGAGTGCCGAGAAGTGTGCCGAGTACCTTGCCAAGGGGCTGGAGAAGCGGAAGTCCCAGATGATCCTTACGGGGCTCGGCAAGGTCACCGTGCTGGCCCACAGGCTGTTCCCGAGGCTCACTGACAAGCTGACCTATAGTTTTATAGCAAAGGAAGCGGGGAGTCCGTTCAAATAACAGAAGAGAAAAATGAAACTGCCGCGCGTGTCCGTCAACTACAGGGTGCTCATTCCTCTGGCTGTGCTGTTCCTGATCCTCACAATTATTTTCCCGAGGACGGCGAAATTCAGTTATGACTACAGGAAAGGTTCTCCGTGGTCTCACGAGACACTTCTGGCCCAGTTCGATTTCCCCATTCTGAAGACAGACGAGCAGATCCGGGAGGAGAGGAGCAGGAACAAGTCGGTTGTCATCCCTTACTACAGGTATCGTCAGGACATAGTCGATGATTGCCGCAAGGCCGCCGAGGGGATAGAGATGGGGGCATATTCCTACATCCGTCCTCTGATTCTGTCCTCGATGGCCGGAATCTATTCCAATGGCGTGGTTCCGGACGAGGGGGTGAAGATGGACGGACATGCCGATCCTTCCGGAGCGGTACTGTACATCCAGAAGGACAAGAGAGCCGGTAAGAAGCCGGTGAGCGAGGTCTTCAAGGAATCGGAGGCCAGGAACCGCCTGCTGTCGGATGTGACGGCAAAGTACCCGAAGATCAATGCGGACTCGGTTCTCCGTTCCGCCGGGATCTACGATTTCATCGTTCCCAATCTTGACTATGATCCCAAGACGACCGAGCTGGTACGTTCCGAATCCTCCAATCAGATCTCCACGACCCAAGGTTTTGTGAGTGCCGGTCAACTGATTGTCTCCGAGGGAGAAATCGTGACGGCGGAAGTCGCCCAGATGATTGATTCCTACAAGGTTGAATATGAGAACAGCATGGGCTACGGCGGCCCGAGAATTCTCTTTTGGCTCGGAAATGCTTTCATAGCATTTGTGCTGGTTCTGATGTTTTTCCTGATGATCTACTTCCTGAACAGGAAACTGTTTATGGATCATCACAAGTTCTGGTACCTGATCTTCATTTTCATCATGGCCTCCGTTCTTGCTCTGATCATCAACAAGTTCGCGCCACGATGCCTTTACATGGTCCCGTTCACGCTGACTGCCCTGTACCTTGAGGCCTTCTTCAAGAACAAGGTGATCTTCCCGATCTGCTGCGTGTCGTACCTGCCGTTGCTGGTCTTCGCCGAGAACGGCGCCGTGCTTTTCGTGATGTTCCTCCTGGCAAGCATTGTGGCGGTGTTCGCATTCCGTTTCTTCAACCAGGGTTGGCAGCAGTTCATCATGGCCGGAATAGTGTTCGCGAGCCTTGTCGTCACCTATTTCGGATTCCGGCTGGTTGACATGGTGAACGACGATCCTTACATGGCGTTGCTTTACATGTTCATCGGGTCGATGCTCATTGTGGCGGGCTATCCTCTCATCTATCTGTTCGAGAGGATGTTCAACCTCGTCTCCAGTTCAAGGCTCCGCGAGCTTTGCGACACGAACAACAGTCTCCTGCGGGAGCTTGAGCACAAGGCTCCGGGAACCTTCCAGCATTCGCTGCAGGTGATGAACATGTGTGATGCCGCCGCCAGGTCCATTGACGCCAATGTGCTGCTGGTGCGTGCCGGAGCACTTTACCATGACATCGGCAAGATGATGAACCCGCTTTGCTTCATAGAGAACGAGAGCATGTCTCCCGGAGGTGTCCATTACCATGAGAACCTGAGCCCGAAGGAGAGCGCGAAGGCGATAATCAGGCATGTCTCCGACGGATTGGAACTGGCCAGGGAACATCGTCTCCCGGAGGTCATCCAGGACTTCATCATCACACATCACGGAACATCCAACACCTCGTACTTCTACAACAAGTACCTCAACGACGGCGGGGATCCGGATGATGTCGCGGACTTCTTCTACCCTGGGCGCAAGCCTCAGACAAAGGAACAGATAATCCTGATGATCTGCGACACGCTGGAGGCGGCTTCAAGGACGTTGAAGGACAATTCCGCAGCCACGTTCTCGACCTTTGTGGAGAACATCGTCGCTTCGAAGATGAAGATCGGCCAGTTTGATGAGGCCGACATCTCGATAAAGGATCTGGACACTGTGAAAGAGACGCTGAAGTCCTATCTTTCGCAGATTTATCATGAAAGGGTGGTTTACCCGCAGAGAAAGAATAATTAATTTATAAATATTATTGACAATTATGGAAGTAACAAAAAATCAAATCGATGACCTTAACATCGAACTGACGATCGCCCTGAAGGCGGAGGACTATGTCGAGCCGCAGAGGAAAAGGCTGGCCGCCTACAGGAGGAACGCAGACTTCAAGGGTTTCCGCAAGGGGATGGTTCCTCCTGCCCTTGTTAAGAAGATCTATGGAGAGCAGGCTCTGTACGAGTCCATCAACAGCGTCATCTCCGAGCAGCTCGACAAGTTCATCAAAGACAATAATCTGCACATTCTTGGCGAGCCTGTCGCCAGCGAGTCCCAGAAGGAGCAGGAGTGGAAGGACGGCAACGATTTCGAGTTCAGGTTCGACCTTGGACTGTCTCCCGAGATCAACATCGACGTGACCAAGGAGGACAAGCTGCCGTACTATAAGATTGAGGTGACGGAAAAGGCGAAGGCCGCCATGAAGGAGAACATCCTCAGGCAGTACGGTCAGCTCGAAGAGGGTGAGGCCGCAGGTGAGGATGACTATGTCGTGGTTGACTTCAAGCAGGGCGAGAAAACCGTGGAGGGAGTCTATGTGGCCGTCAACAAGGTTGAGGGTGATGCGAAGAAGAACTTCCTCGGAGCGAAGGTTGACGCCGGCTTCGATGTCAATGTCAACGAAGCCTTCACCAACGAGACCGACAGATCCTCAATGCTCCGGATGAAAAAGGAGGATCTTGCGGCCCTTGATCCTGTCTGGAATGTCACCGTGGTGAATGTGAAGACTTTCGTCCCGGCCGCAGAGTGCCAGGAAACCTATGACAAGGTCTTCGGTAAGGATGCCGTGAAGACAACCGAGGAGTTTGACGCCAAGATCGCTGAAAGGCTTGAGGCCAACTACAGGCAGGAGGCCGACTACAGGCTCTCTCAGGATCTGCGCAAGTACCTTGTTGACAAGGCTGCCGTGACCGTTCCGGAGGCTTTCCTCAAGAGATGGCTCTACGAGAACAACAAGGAGAAATTCTCCAGGGAAGAAATCGAGAAGGAGTTTGACAAATTCCTCGGCGACTTCCGCTGGCAGCTTGTCAGGGGCTCGTTGATGAAGAAGTTCGGACTCAAGATCGAAGACAAGGACATGCTTGAGGCTGCCAAGGCCTATGCTGCCTACCAGTACGCCATGTACGGAATGGGCAACGTCCCGGAGGAACTCCTCACCGAAGCTGCGGCTCAGCTTCTGAAGGACGAGAGGCGGATGCGCAACATCGAGGAGAACGTCGAGACCGAGAAGGTGATCGCTGCCGTCAAGGAGAAGGTCACCCTCCAGAACAAGAAGATCTCCGAGGCGAAGTTCCGTGAACTCAAGTAGTTATGGACAAGGAGTTTCAGAAATATGCCGTCAGGGGTCTTGGACTCGGTTCCATGACCCTTGACCGCTACAAAAGGGCTACGGACGCCTACATCAACCCGACCATCATCGAGGAGAGGAAACTGAATGTGGCCTCGATGGACGTGTTCAGCCGCCTGATGATGGACAGGATAATATTCCTTGGCGTTCCGATCGATGATGATGTGGCCAACATCATCCAGGCGCAGCTTCTGTTTCTGGCCTCGACTGATTCAACCGCTGACATTTCCCTCTACATCAACACTCCGGGCGGTCAGGTGACATCCGGTCTGGCGATTTATGACACGATGCAGCTGGTGGAGCCGGATGTGGCCACGATCTGTACCGGGATGGCCGCTTCGATGGGCTCCGTCCTGCTTTGTGCCGGAGAGAAAGGCAAACGTTCCTGTCTGCCTCACTCCAAAGTCTTGATCCACCAGCCTCTCGGAGGTGCCCGGGGGCAGGCCGCTGACATAATGATCGCGGCGAGGGAGATCGAGAAGACCCGCAAGGAACTCTACGACATCATTTCCAAGCATTCAGGCCAGCCTTACGACAAGGTTTTCGCCGACGCTGACAGGGACTTCTGGATGACAGCCCCGGAGGCTTTGGAGTACGGAATGGTGGACGAGATTCTCAATAAGAAATCCAAGTAATGTCTCAGAAAAAGAACTCTGGTACAACAAAGCATTGCATGTTCTGCGGCAGGTCGGAACGTGATGTCCCGTTCCTGCTTCAGGGTGTGGACGGTTTCATCTGCGGCGACTGTGTGGAGCTGGCGCATGACTATCTCCGGGACACGCTTGACTCCGCCTCCGGGGACGGCAAGTCTCCTGAGCGTCTTGAGACGTTGAGGAAGCCTGTCGAAATCAAGGAATTCCTTGATGAATATGTCATCGGACAGGACCGTGCCAAGAAGATGCTGGCCGTAGCGGTCTATAACCACTACAAGAGGATCAACCACAATCTGGTGGACCGCCCCGATGACGGGGTGGAACTGGAGAAGTCGAACATATTGCTTGTCGGACCGACCGGAACTGGAAAGACCTTGCTGGCCAAGACCATAGCCAAGTTGCTGGATGTTCCGTTCACGATCGTTGACGCCACGGTTCTGACCGAGGCCGGCTACGTCGGAGAGGATGTCGAGAGCATTCTCACGAGACTCCTTCAGGAGGCGGACTTCGATGTGGCGAAAGCGGAGAGGGGGATAGTGTTCATCGACGAGATCGACAAGATCGCCCGCAAGAGCGACAACCCGTCCATCACCCGTGACGTGTCTGGCGAGGGAGTACAGCAGGCCATGCTGAAACTTCTTGAAGGCAATGTGATCAATGTCCCGCCGAAAGGTGGACGCAAGCATCCCGAGCAGGAGTTTATCCACGTCAACACGCAGAACATCCTGTTCATCTGCGGTGGTGCCTTCGAAGGCATAGAGCGCAGCATCGCCCAAAGGCTCAACACTCAGGTGATCGGATTCGGAGTGTCTCAGAAACAGGCGGTGGACAGGAAGAATCTTCTGAAACATGTCGATGCGCAGGATCTGAGGACCTACGGTCTCATTCCCGAGATCATAGGCCGTCTGCCGGTCATCACCTGTCTTGACGCCCTCGACAGGGACGCTTTGCTCAGGATTCTCACCGAGCCGAAGAATGCGATTCTCAAGCAGTACTCGAAACTGTTCGAGATCGACGGGATGACCCTCAAGGTTGAGGAAGGTGTCAAGGAACTTATCGTTGACACTGCCATCAGGAACAAGCTTGGGGCACGTGGCCTGCGTTCCATCTGCGAGCGGATCTTCGATGACGCGATGTACGACGCCCCGTCCTCCCGCAGGAAGACTTTCACCGTGACCTTGGACTACGCCAAGTCAAAGTTGGAAAATTCGTTATAGAACGGCTCGAAACTCTATAGAAACATGAAAAAAAACTGATTCAGATTCGTCTTTTATTTTTCGGGGTGGATTCCTTTTGGAAGATGGATGTACACGACTGATGAGAAAAGGAATCTAGGCCGAAAAGAATGAAAAAGACGATGCTGGTTATTTTTTGAAGGTTTCCTAAAAAACGCAAAGGGATGAAGGAATATATTCAAGAAAACAGGGAGCGGTTCTTTGAGGAACTGTTCTCTCTCCTGCGGATTCCGTCGATCAGCGCGAAGCAGGACCACAGGAAGGACATGGAACGTTGCGCCGGGAGGCTGAGGGAACTGCTTCTGGAGGCTGGCGCCGACGAGGCAGGAGTCTATCCGAGCAAGGGCAATCCGGTGGTCTTCGGCAAGAAGACCGTGAATCCGGAGTGGAAGACCGTGATGGTCTATGGCCACTATGACGTGCAGCCTCCGGAGCCGCTTGAGAAATGGCGCACGGATCCGTTCGAGCCTGTCATCAGGCAGGATCCGACCGGGCAGGAGGCGATCTACGCCCGAGGTGCCAACGATGACAAGGGGCAGCTTTTCATGCACATCAAGGCTTTTGAATATCTCCTTCGCACCGGCCGGCTTCGCCACAACGTGAAGTTCATCTTCGAGGGTGAGGAGGAGATCGGCAGTCCGTCCCTCCCGTCCTGGGTCAAGGAGCATAAGAAGTGGCTGGGAGCCGATGTCATTCTGGTCTCCGACACCACGATGATCTCCGACAGGGTGCCTTCGATCAATTGTGGGATGAGGGGCTTGGCCTATCTGGAGGTGACTCTGACCGGTCCTGACAAGGATCTGCATTCCGGGCATTACGGCGGCGCCGTCGCCAATCCTATCCAGACGCTCTGTGACCTGATCTCCGGACTTATCGACAAGGACGGGCGCGTCACGGTCCCCGGGTTCTATGACGATGTCGTGGAACTTTCAAGGAAAGACAGGGCGCAGCTTGCGAGGGCTCCGTTTGACCTTAAGGAGTTCGAGGATTCTGTGGGTGTCAAGGCCTTGCGTGGCGAGAAGGGCTACACTCCGCTTGAGAGGATCGGCATCAGGCCTTGTCTAGATGTCTGCGGAATCTGGGGCGGCTACACCGGTGAGGGTGCCAAGACGGTTCTCCCGTCAGTCGCCCACGCCAAGATCTCGATGCGTCTCGTGCCGAATCAGCAGAGCGCCAGAATCACGAGGCTGTTCAAGAAGCATCTGGAGAGGATCGCTCCGAAATATTGCCGCATAGAGGTCAAGCCGTGCGAAGGGGGAGAGGGATTTCTCATCCCTATCTCGTCGCCGGCGTTTCAGGCGGCTTCAAAGGCCATGGATGAAGTCTATGGCGTCAAGCCGGTTCCGAGCCGAGGCGGAGGAAGCATCGCGGTGCTGGCCGACATGCAGAAGATCCTCGGAGTGGATCCGCTCCTGATGGGCTTCGGCCTTGAACGTGACACGATCCATTCCCCGAACGAGAGTTATCTGCTCAGGCAGTTCTTCGCCGGGATGGAATCCATCGCCAAATTCTATGAATATTATGAATAGCATTCGGTAGATTTCGACAAACTCAGTGGCCGAAAACGTATGGTCGCTGAGTTTGCCGAAGTGGAATATGAAAATCAATTATGACGACGACAGAATTATATTCCCAAATAAAGAAAAAAGGTTCGATGCTCTGCGTCGGCCTCGACACTGACTTTGCCAAGATTCCGGAATGCGTGAAGGCCGGCAGGACTGTCGGCGAGGCCGTGCTGGAGTTCAACAGGCGCATCATCGACGCCACCGCTCCCCATTGCATCGCCTTCAAGCCGAACCTCGCTTTCTATGAGTGCCTCGGAGCGGACGGGATCGCGGTTCTGGACAAGACGGTCGAATACATCCGCACAAACCATCCGGAGCAGTTCATCATCGCTGATGCTAAGAGGGGGGACATCGGCAACACCGCCAGGATGTACGCCAGGAGCCTTTTCGAGACCTTCGACTTCGATGCCGTCACACTCTCTCCGTACATGGGCGGCGAGACCGTCATTCCGTTCCTTGAATATCCCGGCCGCTACGCCATTGTGGTGGCCCTGTCCTCCAACCCGTCCTCTGCCGATTTCCAGACAGCGGAAAAAGGCGGCAAACCGCTCTATCAGGTCGTGATGGAGAGGATGATGGAGATCTCCACGCCGGAGAACATGATGTTCGTCGTGGGTGCGACCAAGGCTGACAGACTGAAGGAGATCCGTCGGTTCTGTCCGGACAATTTCTTCCTCGTCCCGGGGGTCGGGGCGCAGGGCGGAAGTGCTGAAGAGGTGATCGCCAACGGCGCAAATTCCTGCGGAGGTCTTCTGATCAATTCCTCCCGAGGAATCCTCTATGCCTCTTCAGGCGAGGATTTCGCCCGGGCTGCCGTCGCAGAGGCCGCCCGCACGGCCGTGCTGTAGCGGCTCAGGCGGCTATGCCGCAGCCTTTCCCTTGCTGAGGATGATGGTGATGACCGCCATGAGGATCAGCAGGATTCCGACAGCCAGATTGACGGTCAGAGCCTCCTTGAAGACGGTCAGACCGATCACGACGGCCGTCAGCGGTTCAAGGGCGCCCATGATGGCTGTCGGAGTCGAACCGATGATGCGCACCGCGATTCCCATCGAAACCAGAGAGAAGACTGTCGGTACGATGGCCAGCATCAATGAGAATCCCCATTCCCGTCCCGTGACAAGCGGCATGAGGTGGCGCTCCGGCGATGTGGACGAGAACAGGACAATCGAGAGCGCACAGACGATCAGCACATAGAAACTCAGTTTCATCGCCGACATGTCGAGCCTGTGGATTGTCACCCTGTGGGGGAGAGGAATATACTTGGAGAGCCTGTTGCGGCTGGCTCCAAGTTCGGATTCCGGAGCCGAGGCCCTGTTGGCCACGATGATGTAGAGGGCGTAACTCAGAGCCGAGATCATCACGAGAAGCACGCCCACCGTGCTGAGCACCGTCTCTCCGTCACCTTTGTAAAGGAGAAGCACTCCGACCAGCGAAAGGGTGATCGCCGCGGCTGTGGCCTTCGTGATCTTCTCTCCGTAGAGCATCGCCATCAGCACGGCGGTCATCACGGGATAAACGAAGAGCAGGGAGCAAGCGACTCCGCTGTCCATGTAGAGGAAGCTGCAGTAAAGGGTAAGCGATGAGACCACGAACAGCAGGCCGAGCGCCGTCAGCGTCGAGAGTTCGCCCCGGCTGATCCGGAATGTCTCGAACCCGGTCGCTTCGGCGGATTCGTTGACCGCCGCCGTTCCTGTCACCGGATCTGCCGATGCGGCTTTCCTTCCGGCCAGGATCCTGACCGCCATGATCGCCCCGATGATCAGCGCCGCCAGTCCGTACCGGTAGAACAGCACCGACTCCACATTCAATCCCTCCTCATAGAGGTACTTGGCCCCAAGAGGATTGACGCCGTAACTGACCGCGGCCAAGATTCCGAAAAAGAAACCTTTAGCCTTGCTTTCCTTTGCCTTAACCATAGTCCTTCTTCAAAAAACGGCTGCAAAGATAAGAAATTCCTATTCTTGTGAGAATGATTCCGTCGTTTTCAGATCAAAAAAAACAATTCCGAAGTCGCGCGGGGTTTCTTGGGACATTTTTTTTACCTATCTTTGCTCATTCGTTTCTAAATCGTTTGCTATGGCGGAGACCGACCCAGTCTATCCTCTCGATCCGGAGAAGGTTTACTATTCAATGGATGAACTGACCCTTGACACAGACGAGGGTCCGAAGACGTTGAGGGTCGGCGCTTGGCTTAACTACGATCCGGTCAGAATCCACAGGATGATCTTCAGGGAAAAGACGATGCAGGTGGATCAGTTCGAGGTCTATGGCCCGCTGGTCAGCAAGCTTCGCAGGGCGGATCTGCAGTACTACAAGCAGTTCATGGGCTTGGGGCTCACGATTGACTTCCCGGGCTACACCTCCGAGATCCTTGCGAGGATTCCTTTCGAGAACGATCCTGTCGGCTTCTACAAATGGTGGCGCAAGGGAAAGCATGAGGACAAGGTCTATCTTTCCAAGGCCAACCAGTTCAAGTTGTTCCAGAAGGTCGCCCTGATGGAGCCGAAGATAATGCTCAAAAAGGATCTCGACTTCCTGAAATCCTTCTGACATAGTGTTCCTTGAATATGCAAGACTGGCTACAGGCTCTCGGACTTGACACTTCGGCCTCTGACGAAGACCGCGGATGTGATGTCTGGGACAATGACAATTGCTGCAACTACTCCGCCGACGGCACAAGGTTGCTTGATGCCGAGAACTACCCCGGAGAGGTCCGGGTCAAGGACGGCACGAAGGTCATCTGCGACGGAGCCTTCGCCTTTCAGGACTACATGGCCGAGGACAGGCGGATCGGAGAGGAGATCCCCGAAGAGGAGAGGGCTTCATTTCTGGACAGGATAGTCCTTCCTCAAAGCGTCACCCACATCGGCCGCGAGACTTTCCGCGAGTGCGGCTGGCTTCGGAGTCTCCGTCTGCCTAAGGATCTGGTCTTCATCGGTGCCGGAGCTTTCCTTAAATGCTGGGAACTCCGTTCGATCGCCTGCCCGGCAAATCTTGCGGCGATCGGCGACGGGGCTTTTGAGGAGTGTCTCTCTCTGAACAAGGTGAGATTGAACAAAGGTCTAAAGGCCATCGGCTCCGGGGCGTTTCTGGCCTGCGAGTCTCTGGAAGAGATCGTTCTGCCGGCCGGTCTGGAGTTCATCGGGGACGATGCCTTCTACGGAGCGCCCTTGAAAAGGATTTTCGTGCCACGGAGTGCCAGAACTCATCTGACCGGGCTTCTTCCGGAGAATCTTCATCGTAAAATCCGAGACATCCGTTAGAATTGAAAGTTTTTGCTTACATTTGGAGTTATGATTTTTAAGAATATTACAGAAAATGAATAAGATCTTCAACATCGCCGCTGCCCTGACCGTGGGGGTCATGGCGATGGCGTGCAAGACAACGGTCCAGAAGCCTCAAGGTGTGGATTATCAGACGGAATATGCCGTCGGTGACGTGACATTCGAAATGGTCAGGATTCCCGCCGGCCACTATACGATGGGCCTCTCCGCAGACAACCGCAGGAAGGTCACGGGCGGGACACCGCATGAGGTCGCCCTTGACGGTTTCGTCATCAGCGCGAAGCCTGTCTCACAGGCTCTGTGGACGGCGGTCATGGGCGGTAACCCGAGTTCGGTTCAGAATCCGGACGCTCCTGTGGACATGGTTTCATGGGAGGATGCCGTCAAGTTTCTCGGTAAGCTGAACAAGGCCACGGGCAAGATATTCATTCTTCCGACCGAGGCGCAGTGGGAATATTCCCAAAAGATTCGGAACAGCAAGGATTTCACTTCCGTCGCCGAATGGTGCCTTGACAGTTATGATGCCGATCCGGATGGTTCCGCGGGGGAGAGGTATTTCAATCCGATGGAACTGGCCGTCAATCCTGAGGGGCCTGCCGAAAAAGACGGGAAGGTTGTCCGTACCGTTCTGGAAAGGATGGAGGTGGACTGCCACACCAGCAGGGCAAAGGTCGGTTTCAGACTGGTGCAGCCGACGGAGGATGTTCTGACAGAAGCGGTTCTTGGCCCGGTTGAGGGTGCGGCGGTTGAGCGTGAGAAGATTGACGCTTCGGATTCAAGGCCGGAAATCTTCACTGTCGGTGATGTGACATTCCGGATGGTGAAGGTCAAGGGCGGGACATTCTCGATGGGGTACACCTCCGCTGATGCTCCTTATGACAGATTCAAGTGTCCGGACAACGAAGTTCCGGCCCATCTGGTCACGCTGGATGATTTTGAGATCGGAGAGACCGAAGTGACCGTCGCCCTATGGAACGCCGTGATGGGATCGGTCCCTTATCTTAATGATCTTGACGAGCCGCGCGAACCTGTCGGAAACGTCTCCTGGTACAACTGCCAGACATTCATCAGCAGACTTGGCGCCTTGACGGGCCGCAAGTTCCGTCTCCCGACCGAGGCTGAATGGGAATATGCCGCCAGAGGTGGCCTCAAGTCCCGCCACTATGGCTTCAGCGGATCCAACGCCTATGACGCGATGTGGTTCCTTGACAACGCCGCTTCCAAGACGAAGGAGGTAAAGACGCGCAAGGCCAATGAATTGGGACTATACGACATGAGCGGAAACGTCTGGGAATGGTGCCACGACCGTGCGGCCGAATACCAGAAAGACGCGCAGACCAATCCGTCCGGAGCCGCCGTGGGAGGGATGAGGATTCTTCGTGGCGGAAGCTGCGCCAGCCGATGGGATGCATGCCGTGTCACCAACAGATCCTACATGCCGGCCGTCAACATCAAAGGCACGTTCGGGTTGAGGCTCGCGCTTTAGCCCGTTACAGAATATTACTTGAACATCACTAAACATTGAAATTGATTTTTTATGGAGGAGCAACTCAAAGTTACCTGTCTGCACGACAGCCACGTGGCTCTCGGAGCCAAAATGAGTCCTTTCGCCGGATTCGACATGCCGATCCAGTACTCTTCGATCACCGAGGAGCATCTGGCTGTACGCAATGATGTGGGCATGTTCGATGTCTCGCACATGGGCGAGATCTTCGTGGGCGGTCCGGATGCGGAGAGGTTCGTCAACCACATATTCACAAATGACATCCGTCCTATGGTTCCGGGTCAGGTACTGTACGGCATGATGCTTTACCCTGACGGAGGCACCGTGGATGACCTTCTGGTCTATAAGGAGTTCGCGGCCGATCACTATCTACTGGTCGTGAACGCCGCCAACATCGAGAAGGATTTCCTCTGGATCAAGGACAACGCCGAAGGCTACGACGTCAGACTCGTGAACGATTCTGACAACTGGGGGCAGATAGCGCTCCAGGGACCCAAGGCTGAAGAGACTCTCGTGAAGGTTCTCGGCTATGCCGCCTATGCCGCCGCTCTGACATTCTACACGTTCAAGGATTTCGAGGATGCCGGAACAAGGGTCATCATCAGCCGCACCGGCTACACCGGAGAGGACGGATTCGAGATCTACGCCACCCCTGATCTTATCGTGAAGTACTGGGACGCTTTCTTGAAAGCTGGCGTAGTGCCTTGCGGACTCGGCTGCCGCGACACCCTCCGCTTCGAGGCCGGCCTGCCTCTTTACGGAGACGAACTCACTCGTGAGATCTCTCCTGTGACGGCAGGTTTCAGCATGTTCTGCAAGCTGGACAAGGACGAGTTCATCGGCAAGGAGGCAATCGCCGACCAGAAGGCTAACGGGACGAAGATGAAGCTTGTGGGCATCGAACTTCAGGACAAGGCGATCCCGCGCGCCGGCTATCCGGTCGAGCTTGAGGACGGTACCGAGGTGGGAACGGTCACCACGGGCTACCACAGCATATCTCTCGGCAAGAGCATCTGTTTCGCCCTCGTGAAGCGGGAGTACGGTGTCCTTGACGCTCCTCTCTCCGTACGCATCCGCAAGAAGGTGTTCCCGGGAAAGGTTGTGAAAAAGAGGTTCTATCAGACAAATTATAAAAAGTAGGGATGCCGCGGATGTTTTTCCGCCGGCAAGGATCGGATAATAATATTCATAAACAATAAATTCATCATGAGCAAAGTAGTAGAAGGCCTCCGTTACAGCGAGGATCACGAGTGGGTAAAGGTTGAGGGCGGCGTCGCCGTCATCGGTATTTCTGATTTCGCACAGAAGGAACTTGGCGACATCACCTACGCCGACCTTCCCGAGGTTGACGATGAGGTTGAGGCCGGTGAGGAATTCGGCGCCCTTGAGAGCGTGAAGGCTTCAAGCGAGCTTCTCTCACCTGTTTCCGGAAAGGTTGTCGAGGTCAACACCGACCTTGAGGACGCTCCGGAGAAGATCAACGAGGACGCTTACGGGGCTTGGATCATCAAGGTCGAGATGAGTGATCCGGCGCAGGTTGACGCCCTTTTGGATGCGGAGGCTTACAAGGCACAGATCGGGGAGTAGTATGTCAGCATTTCCTTATTTCCCTCACACTGAAGGAGATGTCCGTTCGATGCTCGACCGCATCGGGGTGAAGTCCTTGGACGACCTCTATTCCGATGTCCCGAAGGATGTCATCTTCAGAGGTGAATATGACCTGCCGGAGGCGATGTCCGAGCAGGAGGTCCGGGACTTCTTCGAGTCTCTGGACAGAAAGGACGAGAAACTGAAGGTGTTCGTCGGCCAGGGTGCCTACGACCACTACACCCCGTCCGTCGTGCCTTACATCACATCCCGTTCAGAGTTTCTGACGGCATACACTCCTTATCAGGCCGAGATTTCGCAGGGTACGCTCAGGTACATCTTCGAGTACCAGAGCATGATCTGCGCCCTGACAGGTCTTGACATCAGCAACGCCTCGATGTACGACGGCCCGACCGCCGCAGCCGAGGCCGTGAAGATGGCTCCGGCCTGCACGAAGCGCAAGTCAAGGGTGCTGGTCTCGTCTTCCCTGCTTCCCAACGTCATCAAGACCATCCTGACCTACGCCGGCTACCACGGAATCGAGCTGGCTCTCATCCCATGCAAGGACGGACAGACCAGCCCGGACTGCATGAAGGCCGAACTGGCAAAGAACGACGTGGCCGGTGTCATCGTGCCTTCGATCAACCGCTACGGCATCATCGAGGACTTGACCGGCTTTGCGGATGCCATACACGGGGAAGGCGGGGTATTCATTGAATATTGTGACCCTTCCGCTCTTGCTGTCCTCAAGACCCCTGCCGAGTGGGGCGCCGACATCGCAGTCGGTGACGGTCAGAGCCTCGGCATCCCGATGAGTTTCGGCGGACCTTACGTCGGCTTCATGGCATGCAGGAAGGAATATGTCCGCAAACTCCCCGGAAGAATCGTCGGCGAGACCCGCGACACGCAGGGCCGCCGCTGCTTCTGCCTGACGCTTCAGGCACGTGAGCAGCATATCCGCCGTGAGAAGGCCACTTCCAACATCTGCTCCAACGAAAGCCTTATGGCTCTCTACGTGACAGTTTACATGTCGCTTATGGGACCGGAAGGACTCAAGGAGGTCAACGACCGCTCCTACGCCTCCGCGCACTATCTCCACGATGAGCTTCTGAAGACCGGCAAGTTCGCCGAGGTGTTCTCGGGGCCGTTCCTCAAGGAGTTCACGCTCAAGCCGCTGATGCCTGTCGAGAGGCTGCACATAAAACTGCACGACGGCGGATTCTTCGCCGCTCTCCAGACAGAGGAAGGCTATGTAAGTTTCTGTGCTACCGAAAGAAGGACTAAAGCCGAAATTGACGCTTTGGTCGCGTTGGTGAAGGAGGCCTGAGGAATATGAAATATTACGACAAACTTATTTTCGAACTCTCCAAAGAGGGGAGAGTCGGCTGTTCCCTCGGCAGGAACGAGTGGACCGCCTCCACGGATGAGATTCCGGCCGCCCTCAGGAGGACTGAGGCTGCGGGACTTCCGCAGGTGAGCGAGGTTGATGTCGTGCGCCACTACACGAATCTTTCCCAGATGAATTTCGGTGTGGACACCGGATTCTATCCTCTGGGAAGCTGTACGATGAAGTACAATCCGAAGATCAATGAGGAGATCGCCGGGATGAAGGGCTTCCTCGGACTGCATCCGTTGCAGCCGGCATCCACGGTTCAGGGTGCCCTTGAGGTCTATTACAACATGGACAAGGCTCTTGCCGCGATCACGGGGATGGCTCAGTTCACGTTCAACCCTTGCGCCGGAGCGCACGGCGAGCTGACCGGTCTGATGATCATGCGCCGGTACCACATCCTTAACGGCGATCTGAAGAGAACCAAGGTGATCGTGCCTGACAGCGCCCACGGAACGAACCCTGCGAGCGCCGCCGTCTGCGGACTTGAAGTGGTTGTCGTGAAGTCCAAGGCCGACGGCCTTGTGGACGTGAACGATCTCAAGCCGCTGCTTGGCGATGACATCGCCGGCATCATGATGACGAACCCCAACACCCTCGGCCTTTTCGAGAAGGACATCGAGGAGATCGCCGCCCTCATCCACGGGTGCGGAGGCCTTCTCTACTACGACGGGGCGAACATGAATCCGCTCATCGGAGTGGCGCGTCCCGGTGACATGGGTTTCGACATCCTGCATCTGAACCTGCACAAGTCGTTCTCCACCCCTCACGGCGGAGGCGGTCCGGGATCCGGCCCTGTCGGAGTCTGTGAGAAACTGGTTCCTTACCTGCCTGTGCCTAAGGTCGTCAAAGATGACTATGGCCAGTTCAAGGTCCGCGGGCGCGCCGGCGTCGGCAAGAGCGATGAGAAGAAGAACGCTGAAGGCTGCGGAAAGACGGCCGGCGAAGTGTCCGGATTCCTGGGCAATTTCGGTGTGATCCTCCGGGCCTACGCCTACATCCTCTCGCTCGGCCGCGAGAACGTCAGGCTGGTCGGGAAGTACGCCACCCTTGGAGCCAACTACATCAAGGAGAGCCTCAAGGAGTTCTACAAGCTTCCGATCCCGACCGTCTGCAAGCACGAGTTCGTCTATGACGGCCTTGTCAATGACGGTTCGAGGAAATCCGCCGACGGAACTGTCGAGCGGGAAGGTGCCACGACTCTGGATGTGGCCAAGAGGCTTCTTGATTTCGGTTTCCACGCTCCGACGATCTACTTCCCTCTGCTCTTCCATCAGGCCATCATGATCGAGCCTACGGAGACTGAGTCGATCGAGACGCTGGACGCGTTCATCGAGGTGATGAAGAAGATCGCGATTGAGGCCGCTGAGGATCCCGCTCTTCTTAAGAGCGCTCCTCACAACGCTCCGATCACCCGTCCGGACGAGACCACGGCCGCGCGTCAGCCGATTCTCAAGTTCCAGGACGAGATGTAGTTGACTACCCTCGGACAATGACCCGCTCTATGCGGCGAGGAATCCTGGCCATGATCTCGTAAGGGATCGTGGCCAGAAGTTTTGCGAGTTCGCTGACCGTCGGATCTTCACCGAAGACAGTCACCGTGTCCCCGACCCGGGCAGGGACTCCGGTCACGTCCAGCATGCACATGTCCATGCAGATGTTCCCGATGGTCGGCACACGGTGACCGTTCAGCGAAAAGCTTGCATGACCGCAGCCAAGCCGCCTGTCGATTCCGTCAGCGTACCCGACAGGGATTGTGGCTACCCGTGTCCCTTCAGTAGCGATGACACCGTGCCTTCCATAGCCGATGGCTCCGTCCTCCTGTCTCAATTCCTTAATCTGTAAGATTTTCACTTTCAAGGAAGCGACAGGTCTCAGACGGATTTCAGGCAACGAGCTGATTCCGTAGATTCCTATGCCGAGACGAACCATGTCATGCTGGAACTCAGGGAACCGTTCGATCCCGGCCGAGTTCAGCACATGCCACATCGGATGGTAGCCGAGCGCTTCCTCCACCTTTGCGGCATTGGTCTCGAACATCGAGATCTGCCCTTGCGTGACCCGATCCATAGAAGGATCCTCCGCGACGGCGAGATGGGAATATATCGACTTGACCCTTACCTCGGAATGCGCCACGAGGTAGTCGTTCAGCTCGTCCAGCTCGCCGGTCATGAAACCGAGGCGATGCATGCCGCTGTCCAGTTTGATGTGGATGGGAAAACCTTCCATTCCACGGCGTTGCAGAGTGGCGACAAGGGCTTTGAGGGTGTAGAGGTTCGGAATTCCGGGCTCAAGATGGTTGTCGATGATCTCGTCAAAATAGTCCGTGCCTGCGGTCAGCACAAGGATCGGCAGGCTGATGCCTGACTGCCGCAACTCGATTCCCTCGACCGGCAGGGCGACGGCCAGATAGTCCGCTCCGGCGTTCTGCATCATCAGGGCGAACTCGACGGCTCCGTGGCCATAGGCGTTTGCCTTGACGAGAACCAACAGCCCGGTTGATCGCTGAAGTTTCGAGCGGAAGTACCGGTAGTTGCCGAGACAGTTCTGGAGATTGAGCTCCAGACGTGAAAAATCTGTTATGCCGTTTGACATGTCATGAACCTGAATTCTGACAAAATTACTGTTTTTCTGTCAAAGTCACTGCCAAAATCTTTATATTTAGACTTTGGTCTATTCCTTGATGAAGACCTTGGGGTTGGGCGGCCGGAAAGGCCGCGTAAGAAAAAAGAGGAATTATTTTAAACAGCTTCTTAAAAAAGAAAACATTATGAGTACAGGAACAATCTGGATAATAATGATCGCCGTGATGATTCTGAGTCAGATCGTCCAGAGCATGCTTCAGAGCCGGTTCGAGAAATACTCCCGGATTCCGACCACCAATGGCATGACCGGTGCGGAAGTCGCGCGCAGGATGCTTGCCGACCACGGGATCACGGATGTCAAGGTCACCTGCATTCCGGGCCGGCTGACGGATCACTACAATCCGCAGACAAAGACCGTGAACCTCAGCGAGGCTGTCTATAACCAGAACAGCGTGGCGGCTGCCGCGGTGGCGGCGCATGAATGCGGACATGTCGTGCAGCATGCGAAAGGTTATCTGCCTTTGAGGCTGCGCACCGCTCTTGTGCCTGTCGTGAGCTTTTCCAGCAGGATCGTCCAGTGGGTTCTTCTTGCGGGAGTGCTCATGGTCTCCATGTTCCACAGCTATCCTATGCTGATTTTCGGGGTCATACTTTTCGCCATGACGACGCTTTTCAGTTTCGTCACGCTTCCGGTCGAGATCAATGCCAGCCACAGAGCCGTCAACTGGTTGGAAAATGTCGGCATCACGAACTACGAGACAAGGCCGATGGCCATCGACGCACTTAAATGGGCCGCCTACACTTATGTCATAGCGGCTGTGGGTTCTTTGGCAACGCTCCTTTATTACCTGTCGTTCCTGAATGACAGGAGGTAAGGAAATGTTCGCGCCTCGCGATGAGGATTCACATGAGAAATTCGGAGACGTCCTGGCCGCGGAGGAGCGCGTCACGGATCTCCGTGGAGGAGATGTCCACGATCGGGGCGTCGATGACCTCTATGTTGTAGGAGCGTAGAAGGGTTTCCTCAAGGCTTCGCATGCCGTCAGGGACAATTTCTTCGGAATCAAGTACGTAGGGAGCCGGGAGATCCTTGCATTCCTCGATCAGCTGACGTCTG
The DNA here is from genome assembly GCA_963623745.1 of Bulleidia sp. Classification (GTDB taxonomy): domain Bacteria; phylum Bacteroidota; class Bacteroidia; order Bacteroidales; family UBA932; genus Cryptobacteroides. The sequence goes on along the minus strand of CAVFMX010000131.1, from coordinate 2,425 downwards.
ATGCTGTCAATGTCGAATCCCTTGCGCGGGTAAACCGTCACGCCGTACTCGGAAAGGATTCTCGGGAAGTCCCTCCATTGACGGATGCTGTGGAGATTGTCCGCCCCGATGACAAGTGTGAAATCGTTGTCGGGCTCACGCGACTTCAATGCGTCCAGAGTCTTTATCGTGTAGTGGGGAGGGTCCATCTTCAGTTCGATGTCGTCCACCCAGACGTGGAGTTCCGGATGGCGCCTTACGGCGGACACCGCCGCCTCGTACCTGCTTTCGCCCGAGTCTGCGCTGATGGAATCCTTCAAGGGATTCTTCGGAGAGACGACGAGATAGACCCAGTCATATTCCTTCTTCCTTGTAAGGTACTCCATGATGGCCTTATGGCCTATGTGCAGAGGGTTGAACGACCCTGAGTAAACGGCTATCCTCACGAACTTAGATTATGGTTGAGTAGTTCAGCTTTCCGTCGTCAAGGAAGTCTTCGACAACTTTCTCGGCTTCAGCGAAAGCGGTCAGAAGGTTGTCATTGACAAGCACATAATCGAATTCAGGAGCATAGGTCATCTCTTCCGCAGCTTTGGCGACACGCTCTTCGATGGCCTCGTCGGAGTCGGTTCCCCTTTTGACCAGCCTTTCCCTGAGCGACTCCACAGACGGAGCCTGGATGAAGACGGAGAGAGCCTTGTCCCCGAAATATTTCTTGAGATTCACTCCTCCTTTGACATCGACATCGAATATGATGACATGTCCCGCCGCCCAGATTCTTTCCACTTCCGACTTGAGGGTTCCGTAGAAATGATCCTCATAGACTTCCTCGTACTCGACGAAAGAGTCTTCGGCGATCAGTTCGCGGAATCTTTCGGGGGTGACGAAGTAATACTCCTTGCCGTCCCGTTCGGTGCCGCGAGGTTTCCTTGAGGTGGCGGAGACCGAGAACTCCATCCTGTCCTTGTATATTCCGAGAATATGGTTCACGATCGTGCTCTTTCCCGATCCCGACGGGGCGGAGAAAATAAGTACCCTGTTGCTCATGATGTCCTATCTGATTTTTTCAACCGTTTGCAAAGGTATCACTTTTTGCCGAAAGTACGGGTTCCGGAATCGTTCTTTTCCGCAAAAATGCTTATTTTTGTGGTCGCAGTCAGAGAGCTGCCTGAACATTCGGATTTTGGCAAGAAAAAAACAGAAATCTCAGGTTCCGGTCCCGGAATACATAAAAATGCGCAAGGCCTCCCTTCGTCGCATTCACAGGCAAGTCATCTACTTGAATGACAAAGAAATGGCTGCCGTGCGTGAATATTGCGCCCGTTTCGGGATCAAGGAGCGTTCGACCTTGTTCCGCGAGGCTGCGATGTCCATGATCCTGTCGCAGTTGGATGACAGCCATCCTACGTTGTTCTGACGGGTGCGGGTTCCCCGCTTATTATTTCTTCAGGAGTTCGTCGATGTGTTCGGCGTAGTCCAGCGAGGAGTCAAGGTAAAAGACGATCTCCGGCACGATGCGGAGTTGTTTGGCGACCTGATGGCCGAGTTCCCCCCGGAGTGCCTTCAGATTGTCGTTCAGGATCTTCATGACATCCTCGGCCTTGGAGGACGGGAATATGCTGACGTAGGTCTTGGCGAGTGAGAGGTCAGGACTGACCCTGACCTCGCTTACCGTCACCATCGCCCCGCCGAACACGGCCATTCCCTTGCTGCGGATGATCTCCGCCAGGTCCTTCTGGATCTCTCTGGCAACTTTCAGCTGCCTGGTGCTTGCCGGTTTCTCCATGTTACAGAACGTTGATGATGAAGTAGTTCTTCTTGCCTTTCTGGGCGAGGATGTACTTCCCGTCCACGATGTCCTTTTCGGAGATCACGTGTTCGATGTCTGCCGTCTTGTCCTTGTTGATGCTCACTCCGTTGCCCTGCACCATCTTTCTGGCCTCTCCCTTGGACGTGAACACCTGAGTCTTCACGGCAAGGAAGTCAAGTATGTTGCAGGGAAGATCCGATTTCCGGATGTCGAAGGTCGGAACGCCGCTGAACACTGCGAGAAATGTCTTCTCGTCCAGTTTGCGGAGCTCATCCGAAGTCGAGTTGCCGAACAGCATCTTTGAGGCGGAGACTGCATTGGCATATTCATCCTCCCCGTGGATCAGAATTGTAAGTTCCTTGGCGAGAAGCTGCTGGAGCGTCCTGCGGCCAGGATCCTGGCGGTGTTCCTCGATGGCCGCGTCGATGGTCTCCTTGTCGAGAAGCGTGAAGATCCTTATGTACCTTTCGGCATCCTCGTCGCTGACATTCAGCCAGAACTGGTAGAACTCGTAAGGGGACGTCTTCTCCGGATCCAGCCAGATGTTGCCTTTCTCCGTCTTCCCGAACTTCGTGCCGTCCGCCTTGCGGATCAGAGGGCAGGTGAGGGCGAACGCGTCGGTCTTGCCGAGCATCC
>CAVFMX010000130.1:0-13882 GCA_963623745.1 Bulleidia sp. | reverse complement strand
CGGCGACCTTCCGGGAATATTCAGAAAAATCTCCGGCAACACCGACCGCATCAAGGCTGTTGAATATGTTGACCAGAATCCGATAGGAAAGAGTTCTCGCTCCAACGCCGTGACCTATCTCAAGGTCTATGACGACATCCGCAGGCTCCTGGCCGGACAGCAGTACGCAAGGATCAACGGCTACACCCCGTCCTTCTTCTCGTTCAATCAGGACGGCGGACGGTGCCCGGAATGTCAGGGAGACGGCTTTGTGCGCATTCCGATGCAGTTCATGGCCGATGTGACGATGGTCTGTGAGGCGTGCGGAGGCAAGCGTTTCAAGCCGGACATCCTTGAGGTGCGTTTCAAGGGCAGGAATGTCGATGACATCCTGAACATGAGCGTCGAGGAGGCGATCGCGTTCTTCGGTTCGCAGCCTGAGGAACTTTCAAGACAGATCGCCCGCAAGCTCCGGCCGCTTGTCGATGTGGGGTTGTCCTACATCAAGCTGGGGCAGAGCTCGTCAACCCTGTCCGGCGGTGAGAGCCAGAGGATAAAGCTGGCTTGGTTCCTGTCCAAGAACGCGGACGAGGCGGACAATGGCAGGAAGAAGATCATGTTCCTGTTCGACGAGCCGACGACCGGACTGCATTTCCACGACGTGGAGAAACTTCTGAAAGCCTTTGACTACCTGATCCGCAGCGGACACACCGTGATCGTGGTGGAGCATAACCTGGATGTCATCCGGGCAGCGGACTGGGTGATCGACCTGGGCCCTGACGCAGGAGACAACGGCGGAGAGGTGGTCTTCGCCGGCACCCCTGAGGAACTGGCGGGAAACGGTGATTTCTGGACTGCAAAGTACCTGCGGGGCCGGTGAAACTGTTATCTTCACCGTAATGGTGGAGAAGTGAAGATAAGATTTTGTACAGCAAGTGATTGCCTGCTTGAAATAGTTTAATGATGAGCATATTATGAAAGGGAGCTACATTTTTCTGGCCGACGGTTTCGAGGAGATCGAGGCTCTTGCCACTCTGGATGTTCTTCGCAGGGGAGGGATCGAGGTCTGCGCGGTCTCGATCAATGACGATGAGATTGTGACCGGCGCGCATGGAGTGCCGGTGACGGCTGACCTGACCCGTAGCCTGTTTGATGAGAGGGCCGGGATCGGAGGAACGACCTGGATGGATGTGATGGTGTTTCCGGGAGGCATGCCGGGCGCGAAAAACCTTGCGGAGGACGTGAGGCTCATGGAACTGATGAAGCGTCATTACGCCGAGGGCGGAACCTTGGCGGCCATCTGTGCGGCTCCGGGGCTTGTTGTCTCGCAACTTCCGTCGCTGGAGGGAAAGAAATTCACCTGCTACGACGGATTCGAGGCGGCTCCGATCGCCAAGGGCGGTGAATATGTCGGCGCTCCGGGAGTGACCGTTGTCAGTTCAGGGAACCTGATCACAGGACGCGGCCCGGGATGCGCCGTGGATTTCGGCCTTGCGATTGTGGAGCGTCTGAAAGGCTCCGCCCTGGCAAGGGAACTCCGATCCGATATGATGATTTTTGATTAGAAGACTGTCCGGACACGTAGGTTCAGCCCGAATGTCCGGATTTTTTCCATGATTCCGCCAAATTAATTTGCGAATAAGAACTTTTTCCCTATCTTTGCAGTCCCAATGGGGTATTAGCTCAGTTGGTAGAGCGTTTGAATGGCATTCAAAAGGTCAGGAGTTCGATTCTCCTATGCTCCACTTCCCGTTGAAAAAGTAATCAGAGTAACTTCTTTCATGTCATGAAACAGAAGCGAAGTGCCATAGTCAAGGCTCTTGAGAGTTTCCCGAGAGTCGAGTTGGAGGACATTCGCCGGTACTTCGGTGCCGATGTCCCGGCAAAGGTCCGCAAGAATGAGTTTGTGGACCGTCTTGGCGCGTACATAATCGAACGGCCCGCCGAATGGCTCGGCAGAATGCTGGAAAGGGATCTCAGACTCCTGAAAAGGCTTGTGGATGCCGGCCCCGGAGTCCCTCTCTATCTGGATTATCCGGATTTCCCGTCAGTCCTGGAAACCGTAAAGCTTCTGGGTTCGGACACATCCGATGAGAATTTCAGGGAGGTCTGGATTCCCAAGGATCTGTGCGATGTCGTCTCTCCGCACATAGACGCTGTTCTGGAGGAAGGCGAGAGCAGCGGCCTTTTTGAGATGGAACGGGCGGCCTTCGGCTATCTCAGCCTCTACGGCATCGTGACCGTGGACGAGTTCTTTGACAGGATGCTCGATTACTGGGAGTTCTCCGGCAGACACAGCGTGGAGTTCTTCACGAATATGGTCTATGAAAGCCCTGTGATGAAACTTTGTAGGGTCGATTCTGACGGAGAACGCTACATGTGTGCACCGAACATATCCGATCCTGAGGAGATCCTTGGCGGGAGGAAGGAATATTCGGCGATAGAGTCCTTGCGTCCTTTCACTCCGCAGGAGGCTCTCAAGGCCGGTTACGGCTCTCCGTACTTTGTCTATGGTCTTGATTCCAAGGAGGGACGGCGGCTCGTCGAGATGCTTGGCAACCTTGGCTACAACGGGGAGGATCTTGTCCGGGAGGAGCATGACATCTGGATGAACGCCCAGATGATAGGCAAGAACGACACCACCGAAGAGATCTTCGCCTGCGTCACCCGGAAGCAGGACGAGATCGAGTCCTTTGATGACTATGACGATTGCATGGAGGTTGTCGCCGCCTACGCCAACACCCTCCCGAAATGGCTTCTGAAAGGCTACTCGTCCAATGAGAAGAACTGTCTGAAAGTCATTCTTCAGACAGAGGACGATCCGATCCGGTCAATGATCAGGAAGAACCCTATCCTCGGCCTGTTCGTGCCTCCGACCCCGCCGGACGCTCCGTGTCCCTGCGGCAGTCGCCTTTCCTACCGCAACTGTCACGGCAAGAACCTCAGTTGATTCCCGCCGCCGGCCCGTGTTCCAGATAAGAGTAAAGCAAGTTCGAAATTTGAGTGGATACTGCGGCAGAACGCCGCTGAATGTTGTTCTGAGATTCATCGGGCCGGCTGATCCTTGGCGGGATTCAAGCGTAAAGGAGCTCTGTCGGACAATCCTCTGCCGGACAAAACCCTGGAACAAAGGTAGTTTTATAAAGCATACGAAGGCAGATCCGAAAAGAAAGTCGGTGAAAATGTTTTTGTTTTTTATCGAATTGTGGTGAAATCGCGAAATAGATTGTAAATTTGACGCGCTACAAAAAAAGTTTATCGGGTATATAAAAATATTTATGGGCTTGATTAGAAGAATGAGGATGTTTTTCCGTGGCGCCCGTCACGATTTTGTTCCGATTCTCGCGCGGCAGACAGACTTCCTCTGCAAGACATCGTCACTTCTGGTGGAGATGTTCGGGACCGAGGACGTGGAGTACAGGGTGAGGATGGAGAAAGAGATAAAGTCCTGCGAGGTGCAGGGAGACGCTCTCCTGACAGAGTTCCACGAGATGCTTTCCGGCCGTCTTTTCGTGCAGGTCAACAAGTTGGATCTGCAGGCTGTGGCGATGGCGATGGATGATTGTCTGGATGTCATAAAGGACACCTCCAAGGCAGTGCTTATCTACCGTCCGGCCAAACTTGACGACCAGCTGAAGGATCTGGCCCAGATGGCGAAGTCCCAGTCTGAGGTCATCCATGACGTGATTCCGCTTCTGGTGAACCTGAAGAGGAACCTCCCTGCCATCTCGATGGCGTGCGAGCGCGTGACGGAGTTGGAGCATGCCGCCGACGATGCCTACGAGGAGTACATGGGCTACATATTCGGCAACGAGGAGAACACCCGTGAGCTGGTGAAGTACAAGAATCTTGCGGAGATGCTTGAGAATGCCACTGATGCCCACAAGCGCATCTCCGATAACATCCGGAAACTTCTGCTCAATTATCTGGTGGATTGACAGGCTCGGAAGCCGGAATCAAAAAAAATTGTAAATGTCTTTGATTGTTCTTAAATTTGTAGGATTGCAGAGACAAGTGATTTTTTATGGCTATAGCTACTATTCTGAAAAAAGTGTTTGGCTCTAAGGCCGACAGGGATCTCAAGCAGCTCAGACCGGTTCTCAACAAGGTTCTGGAGGCTTACGGTCCGATAGACCGGCTTTCCAATGATGAACTCAGGGCCAAGACGGAAGAGTTGAAGGCAAGGCTGCGGGACTGCGAGGCTCCGTTCGAGAAGAGGATCGCTGAGATCAAGGCCAAGCTGGGCGAGGACATTCCGGTTCATGAGAAGGAGAGCCTCGCGACCGAGTCTGACAAGCTTGTGAAGGACGAGGACGCGGAGATTGAGAAGGTACTGGAGGAGATTCTTCCGGAGGCTTTCGCGATAATGAAATCCACTGCCCGCAGGTTCAAGGAGAACGGCACCATAGAGGTGACTGCCAATGATTTTGACCGCTCGCTCAGCATAAACCACGATTTCGTCCGGATCGAGGGCGACAAGGCCGTTTACCGGAATCACTGGACCGCCGGCGGCAACGAGGTGACCTGGGACATGGTCCACTACGATGTCCAGCTGATCGGCGGCATCGTGCTGCATCAGGGAAAGATAGCGGAGATGGCGACCGGTGAGGGAAAGACCCTTGTGGCGACCCTCCCTGTGTTCCTCAACGCTCTGGCCGGCAAGGGGGTGCATGTCGTGACGGTCAATGACTACCTCTCCAAGCGTGACTCCGAATGGATGGGCCCGCTCTACATGTTCCACGGTCTTTCTGTGGACTGCATCGACAAGCATGAGCCTAACAGCGACGCGCGCAAGAGGGCCTACAACTGCGACATCACGTTCGGAACGAACAACGAGTTCGGCTTCGACTACCTTCGTGACAACATGGCGGTGAACATGACCGACCTCGTCCAGAGGAAGCATCACTATGCCATTGTCGATGAGGTTGACTCCGTGCTCATCGATGACGCGCGTACTCCGCTGATCATCTCCGGTCCTGTGGCCAAGGCTCAGGACGATGAGCAGTACATGGAGTTCAGACCTTATGTCGAGAGCCTTTACCAGAAGCAGCGCGCCCTTGTGACGCAGGTTCTGAACGATGCCAAGAAGGCGATCGCAGCGGGCAAGGAGGACGAGGGCGGAATGCTTCTGCTCCGCGCCTACAAGGGTCTTCCAAAGTACCAGCCTCTGATCAAGTTCCTCAGCGAGCAGGGCATGAAGCAGTTGATGCAGAAGGCCGAGAACTACTACATGCAGGACAACGAGCGCGAGATGCACGTCGTCACCGACGAACTCTATTTCGTTATCAGCGAGCAGCAGCACTCTGTTGACATGACCGACAAGGGACACGACCTGCTTGCCAATGCCGTCTCCAATCCGGATTTCTTCGTGCTTCCTGACATGGGCGGCCAGATCGCCGAGATCCAGAAGAATCCGGAACTCTCCGCCGAAGAGAAGCAGGAGAGGAAGGACGCGCTCATGGAGGATTTCTCCCTCAAGAGCGAGAGGGTCCACACGGTGATCCAGCTCCTCAAGGCCTACGCCATGTTCCAGAAGGATGTGGACTATATCGTGATTGACAACAAGGTCAAGATCGTGGACGAGCAGACCGGACGTATCATGGAGGGCCGGCGCTGGAGCGACGGACTGCATCAGGCCGTGGAGGCCAAGGAGAACGTCAAGGTCGAGGCCGCCACACAGACTTTCGCCACTGTCACGCTTCAGAACTATTTCAGGATGTACCACAAACTCTCCGGCATGACAGGTACCGCCGAGACGGAGGCTGGTGAGTTCTGGTCCATCTACAAGTTGGATGTCGTTGTCATCCCGACCAACCGTCCTGTCATCAGGGACGACCAGGATGACCTCATCTACAAGACGAAGAAGGCGAAGTACACCGCCGTCATCGATAAGGTTGAGGAACTCATCGCCAAAGGCCGTCCGGTTCTGGTGGGAACCACGGATGTGGAGACATCCGAACTTCTAAGCAGAATGCTCCGCATGAGAGGCATCAAGCATAACGTCCTCAATGCCAAGGAGCATGCCAGAGAGGCGGAGATTGTCGCCCAGGCCGGTCTGTCCAGCACGGTGACCATCGCCACTAACATGGCCGGCCGTGGAACCGACATCAAGCTTTCCCCGGAGGTGAAGGCCGCCGGAGGTCTCGCCATCATCGGTACGGAAAGGCATGACAGCCGTCGTGTGGACCGTCAGCTAAGAGGCCGTGCCGGACGTCAGGGAGACCCTGGATCTTCCGCCTTCTACGTTTCCCTTGAGGACAAGCTGATGCGTCTTTTCGGTTCCGAGAGGATCGCCGGTGTGGTTGACAGGCTCGGAATGGCCGATGATGAGGCTCTGGTGAGCGGAATGCTCTCAAAGTCAATCGAGAACGCACAGAGGAAAGTCGAGGAGAACAACTTCGGAATCCGCAAGAGACTCCTTGAGTATGATGACGTGATGAACTACCAGCGCGAGGCCGTCTATGCCAGAAGGCGCAACGCCCTTTCCGGAGAGAGGATCGAGATCGATGTCAGGAACATGATGATCGACTCCGCCTCAATCATCGCCGGACGTGCGGAAGGCATGCCTTATCAGGATTTTGAGGAATATGTGATGGCCCAGTTGTCCATTGACCTCGGATTCGATGAGAGTTTCTACTCCAGCGCCAAGGGTGACCAGCTCACGGACGCTCTATGCCGTCAGATGCAGGAGGTTTACGAGCGCAGGATGAACACCCTCGCCGAGAAGGTCTATCCGTTCATCAAGATGATCTTCGAGAAGAAGGGGAACATGTACAAGAACATAGCCATCCCGATCTCTGACGGGCGCAAGATGCTGACTCTCAGCGTAGATCTTGAGAAGGCGTACAACTCTCAGGGGCGGGAGATCGCCAAGTCCCTCAGCCGTTCGATCATCCTTTACCAGATCGACGAGCACTGGAAGCAGCATCTGCGCGACATGGATGACCTCCGTCAGAGCGTGCAGAACGCCGCCTACGAGCAGAAGGATCCTCTTGTGGTGTACAAACTGGAGAGCTACAATCTCTTCGCCACCATGCTTGAGGAACTCAACAAGGATGTCCTATCGTTCCTCCTGCGGGCTTTCGTCCCTCTGCGCGAGGACAGCGAAGCCCGTCCGGCGCAGGCTCCGAGAGGCCAGGACATGAGCAATCTGAGGGCCCGGCGCGAAGATCTCACCACCAATGGCGAGCAGAAGGCGAGAGTCCCGGTCCGCGTGGACAAGAGGGTAGGTCGTAACGATCCGTGCCCTTGCGGTTCCGGCAAGAAGTACAAGAACTGCCACGGCGCAGGATTGGTGTAATGAAAAGATATTGACTGAATATGTTAAAAAATAAAAATTTAAAGAACATGAGTGTGAATAATTCAAACAATTCCCCAGAAATCAATGATGTCAGCAGAGTCTCCGCAGGAACGGTGATCAAGGGTAACATCACATCTCCCAACGACATTAGAATAGACGGTACGTTCGAGGGACGGATCATCTCCTATGCCAAGGTTGTGGTGGGGGAGAAAGCCGTCATCAAGGGCGATGTCATCTGCAATAACGCTGACTTTTGGGGCACGATGATAAAGGGTAACTTTTTTGTGAAAGACACCCTTGCCCTCAAGGACACTTGCGTCGTGGAGGGCGACCTTCACACCGGAAGGCTTCAGGTCGAGCTGGGTGCCAAACTGACCGGCAGCTGTAGGATAATCACGGAGGAGGAGTTCAACCAGCTTACCTCCGAAAGCCGTTCCGAAATGTACGATGTCCAGTCGCCGGCTCCGAAAGAAGATGACTTCTCATTCGCTTCCGACAAGTCCCCGTTTGCCATCCCGGCCAACGACGAGTTTCCGGAGGCGTAGCTTAAAGTCCGCTGTCGCTGTCAGTGTTCTTGATTTTCTGATTGACGGCACGGGCTTTCTTCCCGTAGGAGAAATTATAGACACATGTGAGGATGACCGTGTTTTTCTGACTGGTCATCCTGCTTGTGTTTTTCATTGTCACAAGTGATCCGGGTGCGGTTTCCTCTAAATAGAGTCAATGTATAGAAAACAAAAAGGCCAAGGAGTTTTCCTTGACCTTATGAGCGGAATGCGAGGCTCGAACTCGTGACCTTCGGCTTGGGAAGCCAACGCTCTACCAACTGAGCTAATTCCGCAAAAAAATGCGAGGCTGATGATCTGTTAGCCCCGCATTTTTGTGATCCCCACAGGATTCAAACCTGTAACCTTTTGATCCGTAGTCAAATGCTCTATTCAGTTGAGCTAGGGGACCAGTCTGTCGGAGACTCGCTCCGACTTATCTCCACAAGGGGGCTATGCTTGTTCTTCCTTGACGAAAGCAAGTCTCTTTTCCTTGATTCTTGCCTTCTTGCCGGATAGTTTGCGCAGATAGAAGATTCTTGCCCTGCGAACCTTGCCGACCTTGTTCAGTTCAATGCTGTCGATGAATGGTGACTGGAATGGGAAAATCCTCTCGACACCGATGCCTCCTGAAATCTTGCGGACTGTGAAGGTTCTTGTCTGCGGGGTGGCACCTCTGAGCTGGATGACCACGCCTCTGAACTTCTGGAGTCTATCCTTGTCACCCTCCTTGATCCTATAGGTGACGGTGATCGTGTCACCGGCCTTGAATCTTGGATAAGTAGCGACTTTCTCGTTAGCGAAAGCCTCTTCTACAACTTTAATCAAATCCATTTCTCAAAAATTTTTAACGCAACATTACGCACATCTGATAACGACCCGTAAGCGGTTGCTCCTGTTTTTCGGACAGCAAATGTACGAAGTTTTTCTTAAAACAAAAAACTTTTCGCGGTTATTTGCGGAAAAATTTACATCAGAAGATGTTCTTCATCTTGTCGAACAACGCCTTGTCCTCACGGGTAGGATCCGGAGTGAAGGATCTGCTTGCCCTCATGTCCTCCAGAGCGTTCCTCTCGTCGGAAGAAAGCCTTTTGGGGATCCAGACCAGAATCTTGACATAGAGGTCGCCTGTGCCGCTCCCGTAGCCGCTCACGGCGGGAAGTCCCTTTCCGCGAAGTTTCATAACTGTTCCGGACTGTGTGCCCGGATCAACCTTCACTTTGTAGGAGCCGTCCAGACAAGGGACGGTTATCTCTGTCCCGAGGATCGCGTCCGTCACGGAGATGACTGTCGAGTAGAACAGGTTCTTGCCGTCGCGCTTGAGGTTGGAATGTCCGATCTCCTCTATGATGACGAGCAGATCACCGTTCACTCCGCCATGCGGTGCGGCATGTCCTTCTCCTCTGATGGTCAGCTGCATCCCGTCCTCGACCCCGGCCGGAATCCTCACCTTGACGCTTTCGCGCCTGCGGACCACACCAGTTCCGCCACAGGTGCGGCAAGGATTGCTGATGACCTTTCCTTCACCGCCGCATTGAGGGCAGGTCGAGTATGTGACAGTCCTTCCGAACAGCGAGTTGACCACCCTCTGGGTCTGGCCGGAGCCGTTGCAGGAAGGGCAGGTCTTCACGTCAGATGCGTTCTTTGTACCTCGTCCTCCGCAGTCGGGACAAGGCCTGTTGCGCTCGATGGTGATCTCTTTCTCGACACCGGTGGCGATCTCTTCAAGGGTAAGACGGATCCTTGTGCGGATGTCACGTCCTTTCATGACCCTCTGCTGCGTTCTGCCCTGTCCTCCGCCGAATCCTCCGAACCCGGAGAACCCTCCTCCGCTGAATCCGCCGAAACCGCCGCCGAACAGGTCGTTCAGAATGTCGTTCAGATTGCCGAAACCGCCGCTGAAGTCAGGCCCCGGCTGACCGTCCACGCCGGCGAATCCGAACTGGTCGTATTTTGCCTTTTTGTCAGGGTCGCTGAGCACTGAATATGCCTCCGAGGCTTCCTTGAACTTCTCCTCCGCAGTCTTTTTCTCGGTTTCCGTCCCGTCCACCCAACGGTCCGGATGCCATTTCATCGCGGCGGACCTGTAGGCTTTCTTTATCTCATCGGCCGAGGCGGTCTTTGCGACCCCCAGCACATCGTAGTAATCTCTCTTCTCTGCCATATTCGCGGACCTCCTATATTCCTACAACCACTTTGGCGTAACGGATGACCTTGCCTGAAAGGGTGTAGCCGGTCTGCACCACATCATAGACCATCCCTTTTTTGTCTTCCTCCGGAACCGGGAATTGAGCCACCGCCTCATGGAAGTCGGTGTCGAATTTCTCCCCCTTGGCCTTGATCGCCTCAAGCCCCTTGGTTTTGAGGTAGGACATCAGCTTGTTGAAGATCAGGCCGGTGCCTTCCTTCGCGACCTCATCCGTGGAGTTCTCCAGCATCTTCATCGCTCTCTCGCAGTCGTCAAGCACGGGAAGAAGTCCTTTGATCGTGTCGGCGGCCGCCGAGGACACGAGTTCAAGCCTTGCGTCCGCAGAATGTCTGCGGAAATTCTCGAAATCGGCCATCAGTCGGATGTAGTCATCCTTCTCCTTGGCCACGCTTGCCTTCAACTCCTCGTTCTCTTTCAGAATGGTGTTCAGTCTCTCCTCGATCGCCTTGGCCTCGTCAGTTTCGTTTTCTCCATCTGCCGCCTTATCCGTGTCCTCCGGTTTTACGCCGGCCTCCTCGTTATGTGCGGGACACTCGGGGCGTTTGCGATCTTCCTGATTTATTTTGTCTTTTTTTATGTCCTTGTTCTTTTTGCTCATATGGTAATTTCTCCTTTTTCAACATGGCTTGCCTCTTCAGGCCATAACGGCCATGAAGCGACTGCAAAGATAATCAAATTATCTGCCAATAACAGAATCGCTGACATAATGTCAGACAGTCAACCCTGCGAGAGGGAAGCATCTGCCTGACCGATAAAGAAAGAGGAGGGTGCACTCATCGGAACACATCCTCCCCGAACTGATCAACCGTCAGCAGATCCGTCAGAGAACAACATCCTGATAGCCGTCCCTGAGCATTGTCTTGTGGACCATCACAGGCTCATTGCCGATGTTGGAATATTCACCGCCTCGGATGCGCAGAACGGAGGTTTTCGGCGTGATGTCAAAGAAGCACTTCACATCATAAAGTTTCCTGAACCTCGGGATAAGGCAGCCATAGCCGTAAACCGCCACAACCTTGTCGCGGTCACATTCTCCTTGAATCCTTCCGCTTTGGCTTCGTCGAGAAGACCCTCATGGCCACCCTTGTGGATCTTTCCGTAAAGGAGCGTCGGATCGATCCCGGTGTCCCAGATGAGGAGAGGATCGGTCATGCCGTCGATCTCCTCACTGCTCTTGAAGCATTCCTTGTTCTGGTCAATGGAGACGAACTTCACGCCGGAGCTCATGCATTCCCTCGCCACGAGGTTCAGGAACAATTTCCAATCTGCCGTGTTGTAACCGTCGAAAGCCAGGATCTGGTTGGATTCACTGGCGTTCTCAATGACGGAAGCCGCGAATCTCTTCACCACGGCAGGTGTGCCGCAAGAGAAGCAGGACCTCCCACTTGACCCAAGATTTTTCCTGAACAGGTTTTGTGACCGTATTTTCCGTCTAATTTTTCATTTCAGCTGTTATTTCACGCCAATATTTTGAAATAACACCACACTAAACCACACTGTTTGACCAAAAACGCGGAAACATCAAGGATGTGCGGGCTTTGACTGTCCAAAAACACATCCTTGCTAAGAAGAGTGACGGATCTTCGCGAAGATCAGACGGAAAGTTCAAGCCAGCGGGTTTCCTTGGAGTCGAGTTCCGAGGAGACTTCGGCGAAGCGGGAGGTTACTTTCTGGAGCTCGGCGGGGTCGGTGAGGCCGCCGTTCATTCTGGACTCAAGATCGGACTTCTCGGCGGTGAGGGACTCGATGTCTTTCTCAAGTTGCTCAAGCTCACGCTGTTCCTTGTAGCTCAGCTTGCGGGGAGCATCGGGACGGGAAGGCTTGGACGAAACGCCACCGTCGAGCGGTGACGAGGCTGAGAGTGAGCCGGTAGCTGCGGCGACCTTGGAGGCGCGCTCATCCTCACGGGTCTTGGCGCGTTTCTCGGCCTCGCGGTCCTTGATGAACTCACGGTACTGGCTGTAGCTGCCTATGAAATCCTTGACCTCGCCGTCGCCGCCGAACACGAAGAGATGGTCAACCAGGCGGTCCAGAAAGTGACGGTCGTGGGAAACCAGAATCAGCGTGCCCTTGAAGTCCTTCAGGTACTCCTCAAGAATGTTGATGGTCACGATGTCCAGATCGTTCGTCGGCTCGTCCATAATCAGCAGGTTCGGCTGCTTCATCAGGATGGTCAGCAGGTAAAGCCTGCGCTTCTCTCCTCCGGAAAGTTTGCTTATGCGGTTGTTCAGCATGTCGTGCGGAAAGAGGAACTGGCTCAGAAGATGGGTGTCGTTCACGGTCTCCAGAACTGTCTGGTTCTCATCGAACTGCATTCCGCTTTGGCGGTAGTAGCCGATCTTCAGGGACTCTCCTCTTTCGATCACGCCGGTGGTTCGGCAGGGCTCGCCAACCGTCGATGTGCCGGGATCGGACTGATCCATGGTCCCGATCAGAAGATTGATGAAAGTGGTCTTGCCGACCCCGTTCCGGCCCACGATCCCGACCTTCTCGTAGCGCTGGAAATTGTAGGTGAAATGGTTCAGGTAGCAGTCTCCGCCGTAGTGGAAACTGACATCCTTGCAGTTGATGATCTTGGTCCCAAGCCTTGAGGCCGGCCCCATTCCGGCAAGACTTACATTGTCGGTCCTGTAAACCTGTTCCGCCCTGTCCTTCAATTCATGGAAGGCGTTCTTGCGGTACTTTGCCTTGCCGGTTCTGGCGCACGGGCTGGCATGCATCCATTCCAGCTCCCGGCGCAGAAGGTTCTTTATCCTGTCGGTCTCGGCGTTGTAGTTCTCAATGCGTTCCTGCCTCTTTTCCAGATAGTTCTGGTAATTGCCCTTGTAAACATAGACGGCTCCGTGATCCATCTCCATCACGGTGTTCGCCACGGAGTCCAGAAAATAACGGTCGTGTGTCACCATCAGAAGGGTGCAGCGGGCATGGGAGAGATAGTTCTCCAGAAACTCGATGCCGTCGATGTCCAGATGGTTCGTAGGCTCGTCCATCACGAAGAAGTCAGCCTCGCCGGCAAGCATCACCACGATGGCGGTGCGCTTGATCTCTCCGCCGGAGAGCACTTTCATCCTGCGTCCATGGTCTGACATCCCGAAAGAGGTCAGAAGACGGCGGACACGCTGCTCGTACTCGGCAAGATGTTCAGGGTCAAGGCTCCTCGTCCACGGTTCGCTGTCCCTCATGATCTGTTCCCACACGGTGGATTCGGGGTCATAGGCATACTCCTGCTCAAGAAACGCGATGCGGATGTCCTTGAGGAATAAGATCTTGCCGCCGGAGTCGGAACTGTCCTTGCCGGCGAGGATGCGCAGGAGGCTGGTCTTGCCGGTGCCGTTCGGGGCGATGAGCGCGATCTTGTCTCCTTCGTTGATGTTGAAGCCGATGTGCTCGAACAGGACTTTCGGTCCGTAGGATTTGGAGATGTTCTCTATCTGGAGGTAACTTGGCATGTTCTGAAATGTTCGGGGTGGGCAAGAATCTGACAGGCTCCTTTTCAATCCTGCCGGAACAGCCGGTCGATGTCCTTTACGGTGTGGGGGAGGGCGAAGACCACGACGCGGTCGTAGGGTTCTATGCGGGTGGAGCCGATGGCGATGTAGGACTCGCTGCCTCGGATCAGGCCGCCGATCACCGCGTCCTTCGGGAATGAGATGTCTTTGAGGGTGCCTTTGGTTATGGCGCTGCCGGGAGCGACCGTATATTCAAGAACTTCGGCATCCGTGCCGCTCATGTACTTCACCAGGCGGGCCTTGCCGCTGAGGGTGAACTTGAAGAGGCGTCCGGCGGTGATCAGCTTCTTGTTGATGACCGAGTCCACGCCCATCTCCTCGGCGAGGTGGATGTACTCGA
>CAVFMX010000129.1:0-6664 GCA_963623745.1 Bulleidia sp. | reverse complement strand
CCACCCCGAACGACAGGATCGCCTTGTCCCAGCTGTAAAGTCCGTCAAAGCCGGCGGTGGTCAGGACATCGCGGCCGCTGAATGCGTCGCCGGATTTATTCAGACGATAAAGTCCGTCCTTCAACTCAGGCCTGACGCTGTGGTAGTCTCCGAAATAAGAGCGATGTCCGGCGTACAGACTCATCCGGAAAGGGCCTTTCAGTTCAGGACTGTACACGAAATCCAAGCAGGGATGGAGAGCGTAGCCGGCTCCGGCCTTGAGATAAAGCTTCCGGCCTCTCCAGGCATCCTTCTCAGGTCTCATGTTCAACATGTAAGGCTTGAAACTGTAAGCACCCTGATAAGGCTTGCTGAAAACCTCGTAGTCAAAGTCCAGATCGAACCGCGACAGAGAATCCGGCACATTCATCGCAAGCTGTGGCTTGTGGATCTCGGAAGGACTGCCCTGATAGATGTTCGTGACCTCAACGGTCGGATTGAAATTCTGGCCTGACGAAACCACGGTTCCCGCCAGCAGGGCCGCGAAGACAAGATATGTTTTTTTCATGTCGTTCATCTCTACATCATCGTTTTAAGTTTCTCAAGACGCATCCTGACATTGTCAAGCACATCATCGGATGTCCCCTGGGCCGGTGTGTAGCCATCCCGGACGCTCTCGAACGTGGCCTTTGCCTGCGGGAAGTTGTCCTGCTCGGCGAACGAGTCCCCAAGGACGATGAACGCCTTCGCAAGCCAATAGTTCTGGTCGCCGGCCTTCTCCGCGAAGGCATAGACCTTCTTCTCCACGGTGTCGTACCTGCCTTGGTCGTAGGCATCCTGGATGACCATGTAGGCGGCCTCGGCTCCCTCGGCGGTGGAAGGGACGGAACTCAAACTTGTGAATATCCCGAACGCGGCCTCACGCTCGTTCATCGAAAGCAGGGACTTGGCCCGGATGTAGTCAGCCTCCCGGATCTCGGCATCGGTACTTTTCCCGTCAGCCTTGACCTTGTCGGCACAGGACAGCGCCGAGACCCAGTCTCCGGCCTTGTAGGCCGAACGCGTCATCCCGACCCTCGCCGTGTGCCTGTTGTTCTCGATTCCGGCATCCTCCAGCAGTGATGAATAGCCACCGAAAGCGTCCTTGTAGCGCTGCAGGTCGTAGGAAAGCCTTGAAAAATTCAGCATGGCCGTCTCCGCGAACGCCGACCCCTCGCCTTTCTCCATCGATTTCCTGTACCAGTCACAAGCCTGCTCCTTCTTGCCCGTGTTCCTGTAGCATTCAGCCACATAGAACTCGGCGACAGGAACTTTCGCGCCGGACGGATAGCGTTCCAGATAAGTCTGGAGGGAAGCCAGAGCCTTGCCGTAGTTCTCCGTAAGGAAAACCTGCTCGGCGGCGTTGAAGTACATGGTCTCCTTCTCGCTGTCCGACTTGTCCTTGATCACTCCGGCCTTGTCAGCGAAATCAATGTACTCATCCGTACGCCCCTGCGACTGGTAGATCGACTCGATGGCAAGAAGGGCGTCACGGGCATATTCAGTGCCGGGCATCTCGGTGATCACCTGCTTGTAGAATCCGAGCGACCGGTCGTACTCGGACATGTTCCTTGAGATCATTCCAAGTTCGATCAGAGAACGCGCCGCGATGGTCTTGTCACCCGTGGACGAACGGAGTTTCGTGAAAGCCGAGACAGCGTCATCGTTCCTGCCTGCGGCGACGTATGCCCGTCCCAGCTCGAACATGGCGTCAGAATAGCACTCAGCGGACGGACTGGCGTCCAACGCCTTTGAAAGCGCGCCGATCTTGCCGTCCGTGTTCCCCAGAAGTCCGTAGGCGATTCCGGCGCGGTAATTCGGGTAGAGATTGTCCTTGAACGGGAAGCGTTTGAGCGCGTCTTCATATTCAGTGACGGCGGTCTTGTAGTCCTTGCGTATGAAGTCGCAGTCGGCTCGCCGCACGGCCGCATCCTCGCCCTCGACCGGTTCGCGTCCCTGAAGATACTCATCGAACCATTTGGAGGCGGCAGCGTAGTCACCGAGCCGGAAGTAACAGTAGGCCAGATCGTAAGGAATCAGACTGCCTTCCGTCTTGCCTTCCAGGGCGGAGTTGTTGTACAGATCCTTGAAAGTGTCCAGAGCCTTGTCGAACTGGTCGCTGCGGTAGTAGGACTCGCCGAGCCAGTACCTTGAAAGCTGACTGAACGGCGAACGCCTGTCGGCGTAGAATGAGGAAGCCCTGAGATAAGGGACCGCATCGCTCCAGGCCCCCGTCGCCACAAGCTGCTCGGCACGCAGATAGTTGGCTTTCATGTAATTCGCCTTCTGGTCATCATCCAGCACATCAATGTTGGAATACGCCTCCACCGCTCCGGCGTAGTCGTGGCCGTAAAGCGAAGCCAGCGCCATGTAGCTGTAAATCCTCTCCCCCTTCTTCTTGTCGGAATACCTGGCGAGGTAATCATTGAAGACCGAAGGATTGTGGTTCAGGTCAAACGACAGTTTGGCGTAGTTAAAATGCGCGTCCTCCTGGATGTCAGGGTTGAACGACCGCTGCGAGGCATCCTTGAACGCATCGAGGGCGGCGACCTTGTTGCCTGTCCGGATGAAGCTGTAGGCCAGATTGTAGTTCGCTATCTGGCCTATGGAGTCAGTCCTGTCCATCATCAGCGAATAGTTCCCGATGGCTCCATTATAGTCCCCAGTGGCGTAGAGCAGCGAGCCGGCGTAGAAATAATCGTTGCGGTCCATCTCGCTGTCCCCGCTTCCGGCGATGTCGTAATATTCCTTTGCCTTTCCGGTGTCGCCCTTTGCGAGATACGCTTCGGAAATGATCCTCGCCAGATGCCTCTGGCGCTCTTTCGGAGCATTCTCAAAGACCTTCACCCCATTCTTCAGAACATAGGAATAGTCCTTCTTCATGAAACGGCACTCGACCATGTAGGAGTCTGACATTTCCGTGAAACGAGGGTCTCCCGCCGCTTTTTCGAACCAGTCGAAAGCCTCGTCGAAATTCTTTTGGGAATAGTTGATGTAGCCCAATGAATATCTCGCCGGAGCGGTGTAGTCGGAATGCACCCTCCTCTCCGACTCCTCAAACAAAGACTTGGCTTTCTCCATGTTCCCTTGCTCGAAATATGAATATGCCCGCTTGAAGGAATATTCAGCCACCAGATCGGCCGGAAGGTTTTTCTCCCGGATTTTTTCGAACTCGGCCGCGGCAGCCTGGTATTCCTGCATATCGAACAGGTTCAGCGCCTTGTAGAAATGGATCTGAGGCACGAGAATGGAATACGGATGTACGGCAACATATTCATCAGCCAAAGTCTCGTTGCCCCTTTCCTGAAGTCTGACGGCGCACAGGGCCTCATAGCCGCCGGCCGTCACATCCCCGGTTCCGGCATAGATTTCTCCGAATATGCTTCCGGCCCTCTCGAACATCCCGTGACCGTAGAGTTCGGTGGCGAGACGGTACCGGTCAGACCGGGTTTCCTGCGCCGTCGCGGCCATCCCGGCGCCAAAGGCCAGCGCCGCCAGAAGCGCCGCGGCAAGTTTGCTTCTCATGTCGTTCCCAATCATTTTATTGACAAAAAGATTCTACAAAAATACTTAAATATAAGTGAAAAATAAAGTATATTTGCGTTGCTATGGAAATGAACGCGCTATCAGCATCAAAAAACGAGCCGCTGGTCTCATTCCGTGACGCGGACATCGTGAACGGAGAAAGCACTGTGATCTACGGGCTTGACATGAACATATTCCCCGGTGACTTCATCTACATCGTCGGCAAGGTCGGGACAGGCAAGACCTCCATCATCCGCACGATGATCGGCGAGAATCCTCTCGGGAAAGGTTCCGGAGAGGTCTGCGGCGTCAATCTCAGCGGATTGAAAGACAAGGAAATCCCCTGCCTCAGGCGCAAGATCGGAGTCGTGTTCCAGGATTTCCAGCTGCTGATGGACAGGACTGTCGAAAGCAATCTTGAGTTCGTGCTGAAGGCCACAGGATGGAAAGACCGCGATGAAATCGACAGGAGGATCGCCGATGTGCTTCACGCCGTCGGAATGGAGAACAAGGCTCACAAGATGCCTCACCAGCTTTCCGGGGGCGAGCAGCAACGAATCGCGATAGCCCGTTCACTCCTGAACAGACCGCGCCTGATCATCGCGGACGAGCCGACCGGCAATCTGGACAACGAGACGGCGGACGGGATCATGCGTCTGCTGACCGGAATCAACAAGGAGGACGGCACGGCCATCGTGATGGTGACGCACAACAGAGGCATTTTCGAAAAATATCCCGGCAGGGTCTTCGTCTGCAAGGACGAAAAATGCAGCGAGAACCTCAATGACGAGGTGATTGACCTCGCCCTGACCATCTAAGGCCATGCTCAAGAAAGACCGATACCATCAGACTCTCTCCTGGTTCCGGGCCAATCAGCCGGAGGTCCGGACGGGACTCCACTACGAAACCCCTTTCCAACTGCTTGTGGCGGTGATTCTCAGTGCCCAGTGTACGGACAGAAGGGTGAACATGGTCTCCCCGGAGCTGTTCAGGAGATTCCCCGGACCGGAAGATCTGGCCACCGCCTCATTCGAGGACGTGTCCAACATCATCAAAAGCATCTCCTACCCCAACAGCAAGACCACGCATCTCATAGGGATGGCTCAAAAATTGCTGCGGGAACATGCCGGCGAAGTCCCGTCGGACATCGACCGGTTGATGACCCTCCCCGGAGTCGGCCGCAAGACGGCCAATGTGCTGGCGTCAGTCATTTACGACAAGCCGGTGATAGCGGTGGACACGCACGTCTTCCGCGTCTCCCACAGGATTGGTCTTTCGGACGGAAAGACTGTCGAGGCCGTGGAAAAGGAGTTGGAATCCTTCATTCCGGAAGAGTTGAGGGCAAGAGCCCACCATTGGCTGATCCTGCACGGACGCTACACGTGCACGGCCAGAAACCCAAAATGCCAGGACTGCCCATTGCGGGACTGGTGCAGAGACTATGAACAAAAAAACAGAATGATATGATACATTTTTCTCCCGAGAACATCCTCCTCATCGGCTCTTTGCTTATCTTCACCGCCATACTCATCAGCCGGGCCGGATTCAGGTTCGGAATCCCGGTCCTGCTCCTGTTCATCATCGTCGGAATGGCGTTCGGTGAGGACGGATTCGGGCTTGCGTTCGACAATTTCCACATAGCGCAGTTCATCGGTACGATCGCCCTGTGCGTCATCCTGTACTGCGGCGGTCTTGACACCAAGTTCGACACGATAAAACCCGTCCTGAAAGAAGGAGTCGTGCTGTCCACCGTCGGGGTCTTCCTTACGGCCTTGTTCACGGGAGGTTTCATCTACCTTCTCACGAGGGTGGGCCATCTGTCCGAAGGAATGTCCATCGTAATGTGCTTCCTGCTGGCCGCCGTGATGTCCTCGACCGATTCCGCATCGGTGTTCAACATCCTGAGAAACGCCAAGATGAAGCTGAAAGAGAATCTCCAGCCGGTCCTTGAGTTAGAGTCGGGATCCAACGATCCGATGGCCTACGTCATCACGGTCGTGCTCATCCAGTGCGCGCGGCAGCTTTTCGAACCGGCCTCAGGAATCGACATCGACTACCCGAGGATGATCGGAAACGCCTTGCTGACTTTCTCCATGCAGCTCGGAATCGGAGCCGTCATGGGAATAGGACTCGGAAGGGCGTTCTCGTGGGCGCTCGGGAAACTGAAACTGAACGGAGCGTCGCTCTACGCCATCCTCGTCCTGAGCATCGGTTTCTTCATCTATTCCATCACAGGGCTTGTGCAAGGCAACGGATTCCTTGCCATCTATCTGGCCGGCGTGATCATCGGCAACAAGCCTATGGCCCACAAGAAAGAGGTCTTCCGGTTCAACGACACATTCATCTGGCTGATGCAGATGGGCATGTTCCTGACTCTCGGACTGCTCGTCAGCCCTAAGGAAATGCTTTATGTGGCGCCTGTGGCCTTGCTCATAGGTGTGTTCATGACATTCATCGGACGTCCGCTGGCGGTGTTCCTGTCACTCCTGCCTTTCAGGAAACTCTCTTTCAAGGCAAGGGTTTTCATCTCGTGGGTCGGGCTTAAAGGAGCCACACCGATCATCTTCGCCATATTCACGGTTGTCGCGGACATTCCGGGATCCGACCAGATCTTCAACATAGTGTTCTTCATCACGATGCTTTCCATGCTCGTCCAAGGCATGAGCATCCCGGCCGTGGCGCGCAGACTGAACCTCGCTCTGCCTCAGGAAAAGACTCCGGAGACTTTCGGGATCGAGATTCCGGAAGAGGCCGGCAAGCTTATGGACCACAAGATCACGGATTCGGATCTGGCGGCGGGTGACACGCTCAAGGAGGTTCCGCTCCCTGACGGCACACGCGTCGTGATGATCAAGAGAGACGGCGAGCTGATCGTTCCGGACGGCTCGGTGAGACTCAAGGTCGGAGACAAGCTGCTAATGATTATGGGCAATCAGTTTGATGAATCGTAATAATGATGTAAATTTGCAGCCCGGTTTTCGGTGCTTCGGCAAGCTCTGCAACCGAAAAACCGAATGGTCGCCGAACATGTCGAAGCGGCCGCATGAAGAGTAAAACCAAAATTTCAAGGAATATGAAAAGAATAGTACTTATCCGTCACGGCGAGAGCCAGTGGAACAAG
>CAVFMX010000128.1:0-13926 GCA_963623745.1 Bulleidia sp. | reverse complement strand
CATCCAACACCATAAACCCCATGTTATGTCTGGTAGAAGCGTACTCGGCGCCGATGTTTCCCAATCCCGCGACAAGATAGTTCATGCCAGTTTCTTCTTCAGAGGTCTGACCGCGCCTATTCAGCAGCAGGTTCAGCAGTTTCCTCAGATTCGGTCTCATGCTCCTCGGCACCTTCCATCTTCTCCTCGTGGGCGAGCTGCGCGGCGATCTGACGTGTTGACTTCACGGCGCAGATGATGGTTGACTTAGCGGAGACGACGGCCACGTTCTCAACCTTGACATCACCCGCCACGATGCGCTTCTCAATGTCAAGTTTGGTGACATCGATGTTGATGGTGTCAGGAAGATCCTTCATGAGGGCGCTGATCTTTATCTCTCTGCTGACAAGAACGAACTTACCGCCTCTCTGGACTCCGACAGGATGGCCGCTGACCACAACAGGAACCTTGATGACGATAGGCTTGTCCTCGGTAACGGCGAGGAAGTCCGCATGCAGGCAGTTGTCCTTTACAGGATGGAACTGGAGCTCGTGAACGACGGCCGTGTAGGCCTTGCCGTTGTCAAGTTTGATGTCGATGATGAAAGACGCAGGTGTGTGGGTGATTCCCATAAGATCTTTCTCTGTGACTGTGAAGAGAACATTCTCAATGCCTGCTCCGTAAAGGTTGCAGGGAACGAGACCCTGTTTGCGGAACGCTTTGATGACGGCCTTGTTGCCGACCTCACGGACTTTGCCGTTAAGCTCAAAATGCTTCATTGTTTTGTTGTTTAAAATGTGTTACTCAGTTCCGGAATCCCGGAACCCCATTGCACCAAAAGCGCCGGTGCGCTTTGTAATTGCGCGGCAAAGATAGGAATATTTCGGTTACTTCACAAGCCCTACGGCCTCGTTCCACGCTTCCTTTTTATAGTAGGAGTCAAGGAGCGGAGTCCCGGCGCACGGAAGGTACATGCTGAATCCGGAGTAGGTCCCGATGTCGAAAGTGTCCATAAAACGCGGTGTGGCGTTCCTGTAAACCACGCAGCCGTTGATGGCTCCGTCAAGCTCGGAAAGACTCTCCTGCGTGGCTCCGCACTCTTTGAATATGTCGGCAAGGTCATAGAAATAATGCCTCCCCGATCTGAAATATCCTTGGATGTCGTTTGCCGGAGCGGCTGCGATGGCATCGGAATATTCTTCTATCAGTCTTCCGCAGACGTCGGCAAGATTGTCCAGCCCGTCGGTCCTGACCAGATTGACTGTCAAGGAGCGGGATGGTCCGCTCTGATTGTCATACATTTCGAACGAATCCTTGAAAAGGCCTTCGAGATCGGGTGTGTTCCTGCCAAGAAGGAACGACGTGATCTTCGTGTAGTCGAACATTCCGTCTCCAAGAACCTCCGCCGGTGAGAGGCCGAGATAGTCCGCCTTGTCCTTCAGCCCGTAAGCTACTTCCACTCCGCCGGTGAAGCACATGTCGAAGAGCAGGTAGTCCAGACGGTAGGGGATTCCTTCCGCAAACTCGCTGACACTCATTTCATACCCGGAATCTTTGTTTATGAAGTCCTGCCCTATCGAACGCGTCTTGCCCCAGAAAGGGTCGGTTTCGGACAGGCTGCCCTCCGGTACAGGAAGACGTGGCGTTTCCGCGACCCGCAGGGCGATATTCCGCACCTCGGCGGAAATCTCATCATCTTTGTGCTTCTTCTCGAATTCCTCCGGGTCGTAGTAGTAGCCGGCAGGAAGCCATCCGGATCCGTGGGACGAGAACACCATTCCATACCCTTTGGCCGGGAATTCTTCTTTTACAAAGGTGAGCACATTCCTCACGGTGGATGGTGATGCCGCTATGATCCCACTGTCGAACACTTTGAGGGTGTCGGAGACCATCTCCCCTCTGGAGTTCTTGTAGATGCGCCTGAGATATGATTTTACCGGAGTATAGTCGTAGCCGCTGTTGGAAATCCGTGAATATACCAACAGCACATCGCCGGACTTGTACGGAATGTATCCTGCCGGAAGCCCCTTGTGCTGATCCTCCATATTCTCCTTCATGTATGATCCGATGTTGTTGAAGGCGCACTCGTAGAAAAGAAGAACCCTGCGGTTCGGGTTGATGACGTCCTCTGTGTTGTGCTTGCGGCATCCGAAGACCGCCAGCATGACGAGTGCTGCTGCGGCTGTCCTGGCGATGGTCTTAGACATATTCATAGTTTCGCTTCTTTTCTTCCGCGCTTGAATTTGGCGGCGCGATCAAGACAAAGATACTGAATTTCCCGAATAATGGCTATATTTACAAGCAAAAACAGATTTTATGAATATAGGAGCGAAGATGATTCTTACAATCGGAGCGGCCGCGGCTCTGTGTTCATGCGGACAAGGGGAAAAGAAAACCGGGGACAAAGATTTCCGCTATCTTCTGGACGAATTCGCCGACCTCAAGGTGATCCGTTTCAAGGTGCCGGGCTGGGATGCCCTGACCCTGAGGCAGAAGGAATATGCCTACCATCTTTCGGAGGCCGCCAAACTGGGCCGCGACATAACGTGGGACCAGTACTGCAAATGGAACCTTCCGATCCGGCACGTCGTGGAAGACATTCTCAATGAATATGAAGGTGACCGTGAATGCGCTGATTTCCAAAGTTTCACCGTCTATGCCAAGAGGCTTTTCTTCTCCAACGGCATCCATCACCACTATTCCGAGGACAAGTTCTTCCCGGAGTGTCCGAAGGAATATTTCCGGAGCCTCATGGAGGCTGTCGGGGACGGGGAAAATGCCGATGAACTTCTGGAGGTGATATATTCCCCGGACATCTACCCTCAGCGCCGCTCAACCTCCCGGACAGGAGACATCGTGGAGCTTTCCGCCGTGAATTTCTATGAAGGAGTGACCCGCGGGGAGGTCGAGAAGTACTACGGCTCGCTGTTGGATCCGAACGACAAGACCCCGATTTCCTACGGCCTCAACACAAAGGTCGTCAAGGAGAACGGCAAGGTTGTCGAGAAGCCTTGGAAGGTCGGAGGGATCTACGGGCCGGCACTGGAAAGGATCTGTGCAGAACTCGGGAAGGCCGCCGAAGCGGCTGGGACCGATCTGCAGAAAAGGGCCATCGGACTCCTTATCGACTATTACAGGACGGGCGATCTGAAAACCTGGGACGAGTTCAACATCGACTGGGTTCAGGACACCGTCGGCACGATCGACTTCATCAACGGCTTCATCGAGGACTACGACGATCCGCTCGGGCGCAAGGCCACGTGGGAGGGCTATGTGAACATGAAGGATTCGGCCGCTTCCGCCCGCACCGAGGTCCTGAGCGCCAATGCCCAGTGGTTCGAGGACAACTCGCCTGTGGATCCGCGCTTCCGCAAACCTCACGTGAAGGGCATCTCCGCCAAGGTTGTGGACGGCATCACCCTCGCAGGAGCCACCTATCCGGCCACGCCGATCGGGATCAACCTACCTAACGCCGACTGGATCAGGCGTGACTACGGCTCCAAGTCCGTGACCATCGCCAACATCACCCACGCCTACGACTATGCCGCCCAGGAGTCGCCGAAGAGCACTTTGACCGAGTTCGCCTATGACCAGGCCGAGATCGACGCCTACAGGAAGTACGGCTCCTACACCGACGAGATCCACACCGATCTCCACGAATGTCTCGGCCACGGCTCCGGCCAGCTTCTTCCGGGTGTCTCGTCAACGGCTTTGGGAGAGTACCAGTCAACCCTTGAGGAAGCCCGCGCCGACCTGTTCGGCCTTTACTACATGGCTGACCCCAAACTTGTCGAACTTGGCATCATGCCGGACGCCGAGGCCTACAAACCGGCATATTCAAACTACATCAGAAACGGCATTTTCGTGCAGTTCACGAGGGTTGAGCTCGGCAAGCAGAACACCGAGGCCCACATGCAGAACCGCAAGCTGATCGCCGAGTGGTGCTACGAGAAGGGGGCGGCCCGCGGAATCATCGAGAAGAGGGTGCGTGACGGCAAGACCTATTTCGTCGTCAGTGACTACGACGCTCTGCGCGGCCTGTTCGCCCGGCTTCTCGCCGAGATCCAGAGGATCAAGTCCGAGGGGGACTACGCCGCCGGGAAGAATCTTGTGGAGACCTATGCCGTCAACATCGACCCGCAACTCCACAAGGAGGTTCTTCAGAGGTACGCCGCGCTGGATCTCAAGCCTTACGGCGGTTTCGTCAATCCGGACATCGTCCCTGTCGAGAAGGACGGCAAGGTTGTGGACTACAAGATAGAGTACGTGGACGACTTCCTTCAGCAGCAGCTTGACTACGGCAAAAGATACCGGACGCTTTAGGTGGATCTGACGGAACGAATATTACAGGATTATTCCTCGTACCTTAGGATTGAGCGTGCGATGTCTCCGAACACGGTGGCATCGTACGCTTCCGATGTGGGGGAGTTCTTCTCTGCCGTGACCGTCGCCCCGGCAGACGTGACGACGCAGGACATCCTTGACTATCTCTCTTCCCGTGATGACCTTGCGAAGCGTTCCCAGGCCAGACTCCTGAGTTCGCTCCGCTCCTTTTTCGATTGGCTTGTCATGGAGGGGGACCGCAAGGAAAATCCCTGCGACCCGGTCGATTCCCCTAAAATGGGACGCTATCTACCTGCTGTCCTGTCAGTTGATGAGGTCAATGCGATCATGGACTCGGTGGATCTCTCATCCTGGACCGGAAAGAGGGACAGGGCGATCCTGGAAATCCTCTACGGCTGCGGACTCCGCGTCTCGGAGGCGGTCGGTTTACGGATCTCCTGTGTCTATCTCGACGAGGCATTTGTCCGGGTCATCGGCAAGGGCAACAAGGAACGGATCGTCCCGATGGGTGAGATGGCCGCATCCGCTGTCCGGAACTACCTGCCTGTCAGGCCGGAACCGGCTTCACCGGAGTTCGGGGACACCCTGTTCCTGAACCGCTTCGGCAAGTCGCTGAGCCGTGTCTCGATGTTCTCGATCGTCAAGCGCCAGGCCATGCTCTCCGGCATCTGCAAGGAGATCTCGCCGCACACCTTCCGGCACTCTTTCGCCACCCATCTGATCGAGAACGGAGCCGATCTGCGTGTTGTACAGGACATGCTCGGCCACGAGAACATCACCACCACCGAGATCTACACCCACATCGACACCTCCACCTGGCAGCAGTCCGTCCTCTCCCATCATCCCCGCCGGTGACTTTTTCCTGCAGTTTGATCATAAGACCCGGAGGAGACGGAGACTGCCGAGACGTCACAAACATTTTCTCAAGGCTTTGCGATGCGGCAGCGGGCGAGTTTGGCGGCGTTGTCGGGAGGGAGGATGCCGGCTTTCCCGAGATTGGCCACGGTCCAGTCTGACTTCGGCGAATTTTCTCTGAATATGACGATGCTCCTCGCGGCACGTTTCCCGATGTAAGGGTGTGCGGCGAGTGTGCTTTCCGGCAGCGACCATAATGAATATGGCGGCGTGTCGAGCGTGTCCAGCTTTATGAGATCCTTTAGGTTGTCGAATTTCTCCCGGTCAAAGTGCCAGATGTCCATGAGCTGCTCGGGGTAGGAATACCCTCCCAGTTCCCTGCGGTAGGACACCATCTTTCCGGCGAAGAACTTGCCGATGCCGGGAAGTGACAGGAAGGTCACGGAGTCCGCGGTGTTGATGTCGATTTCAGGAATGTCAATGAACCTTTCCAGCCGCCGGAACACGGAATCCTCCACGACGTAGGATTTCGCGAAATCGCTCTTGCGGCGGAACCGGCCGCCCTTGCGGCGGTAGTTGTCGATGGACTGCGCCTGTCTCAGCGTGAAGCCGAGGCGCATCAGGTCATCAATGCTTGCCGTGTTAGGATCGAAGCGGAAGCTCTCGTACTTCCTCGGGGTGAAATGCCGTCTCACCGTTTCCGCTTCGGGGGAGTGATCGGAATTCTTCCGGTAATTCAAGGTGCCGTTCCCCGTACCTGATGCGGTTGACGCGCCTTGCGGCTTTTTCGTGTACCGTTTTGATCCGGTCTCCCGGACAGGTTCCGAGGCCGCATCTTTCGGCCGCCGTGTCTGCCGGTGCGGCTGCTCGGCACCGGAATTCCTGTCATCGGCCGGTGAACAGACGAACACCGTGTCCGGCTCGTCGTGGTTGGCGATGATCCGCGCCACAGCCGCCTTGTGGATGAACAAGGCCGCCTGGTAACCGACAATGAGAAACAGCAGGGCCACGGCCCCGACGACGAATGAGGCGGACGGCCTTCTGCCATCCTTTTTGGAGTTGAAGTCTTTCATGATGTCCGGAAAATATTATCGTTCAGGTCATAAGTGAATATGTTCGGTTAAGAAGCTGTTTAAACAGCTTTAAAAAAAGCATCCGGAAACCGGGCGGGCATATCCATTGGCTACTCTTCCGCCTCGTCATTCCGTCTTTTCCTTTCCGGAGGCGCTCCGGCGACGACTATGACGATCTCTCCCTTCGGCTCATGCTCCTTGTACCACGCCTCCACTTCCGAGAGGGTTCCGCGCTTGTGCTCCTCGTGAATCTTGGAGATCTCGCGCGCCACGGAACATCCGCGCTCCGGGCCGAAATATTCAATGAACTGCCCGAGGGTTTTGACAAGTCTGTAGGGGGATTCGTAGAAGATCATCGTCTGTGGCTCCTCCGCCAAGGCTTTAAGCAAGGTCTGACGGCCTTTCTTTACCGGCAGAAATCCCTCGAAGCAGAAACGGTCGCATGGCAGTCCGGATGAGACTATCGCCGGGATGCAGGCGGTGGCTCCCGGGAGAGTCTGGACTTCTATTCCTTGGGCGGCGCAGGTACGTGCCAGCAGAAAGCCGGGGTCGGATATTCCCGGAGTGCCGGCGTCGCTGATCAGGGCGACGTTCAATCCGCCGAGAATCCGTTCCTTGATCAATCCGGCGGTCTGGTGTTCGTTGAACTTGTGATGCGACTGGAGTCTGCCCCGGATGTCGTAGTGACGGAGCAGCACGCTGCTTGTCCTGGTGTCTTCGGCCAGGATCAGGTCAGCTTCCTTGAGCACCTGAACGGCTCTGAATGTCATGTCGTCCAGATTTCCGACAGGTGTCGGGACTATGTAGAGGATTCCGGGCATGTTTCGCCTGAAGTGATGATGTTACTTTTATTCTATTCGCTTACTGTCCGAGTTTTCTGCGGATGGCCATCATCAGCCTGTAAACCGGCTCCGAGTTCAGATCCCAGTCCGGGAAGTTCGTCTGAATGTAGGCTGTCGCCTCGTCAAGGCTGCCCATGCCGTTGAATGCGCTGATTGTGTCCTGGAAGAGGATCGGATCCTCCCTGAACAGGACGTTGATCAGCAGAGCCCTGTCGTTGAGGGAGATGGCGCTGATGACGTTCTTCACCTGCGAGCCCGGCCGGTCTTTCCTCCAAGCCTGATTCTCGGCCAGCACATCCATGACGGCGGTTCCGGCTTTCTGACTGTCAATGATGGCCGCCTTCGGTTCCGGTTCCCGGGCCGGCTTTGCCGCAATCTCGGGTTCGATCTCGACCTTCGGTTCCGGCATCGGTGCCGTGGCCGGTTCAGGAGCTGCGGACAGTTCGACTGTCGGAAGGTCGTCATCGACCGGGAGATCATCGTCCGGCCGGATGTCATGATCTTCGATGATGCGGGTGATGTCTATCTCGGGGATGCCTATTTCGATAGGAATCTCCTCTTGATGGTCAGGCTTCCTGGCGTTTGTGGCCTCCGGACTATCGACAGGGACCTCAACCGGTCCGGGAACATCGCCAAGCCCGCGCACCTCGTTTTCAAGAGCCTCAAGCTCAACCTTTATGCCATTGATTCTTTCCAACAGTGCGGAAAGTCTTTCCCCGTCGATGTTTCCCATAAAAATGCTATCTTTGCCTGACAAACCTGAAAGCGTGGAGCCACGCCGCGCCACAAGGTCCGCGAGTGTGATTGATTATTTCAACAAATCTAACGAAATGTTTTCAGAAAACATAAAAAAAACCGGATGTATTGAGGTCATCTGCGGCTCGATGTTCTCCGGCAAGACGGAGGAGCTGATCCGCAGGATCCGCAGGGCCAAGTTCGCCAATCTCAGGATAGAGATCTTCAAGCCGACGATCGACACAAGGTATTCCGAGGATGATGTGGTCTCACACGACTTCCACAAGATTCCCTGCCATTCCGTAAAGGATCCGAAAGAGATGCTTGGCGTCGGTCCGGAGGTTCAGGTCGTCGGGATAGACGAAGCCCAGTTCTACGACATGTCCCTTGTGGATGTGGCTCAGGAGCTTGCCGACCGCGGAGTCCGCGTGATCATCGCCGGCCTTGACACCGACTATCTCGGGAAACCTTTCGGCCCGATGCCTTACCTCATGGCAATCGCGGAGGAAGTCCGCAAGGTACACGCCATCTGCGTCAGGTGCGGCAACCTGGCCAACCATTCCCACAGGCTGTCCGACAACACCGAACTCGTGGTCCTTGGAGAGAAGGATGCCTACGAGCCTCTGTGCCGTGAATGCTACAACAAGGCGATCGCCGAGGAACGTGGAAAGGGGCTTTAGTCCTTCACGTTCCTCAAGGCCTCGCGGACCTTGGCCTCGATCTCGTCGCAGAGTTCCTGATTGTCTTTGAGAAGCTGTTTGGTGGCCTCGCGTCCCTGGGCGAGCTTCTGGTCACCGTAACTGAACCATGAGCCGCTCTTGCCGAGGATGCCATATTCAACGCCAAGATCGACTATTTCACCGGCATGGGAGATTCCCTCGCCGAACACGATGTCGAACTCGGCCTTCTTGAAAGGCGGAGCCATCTTGTTCTTCACCACCTTCACGCGGGTGCGGTTGCCGAGAGCCTCCTCGCCGTCCTTGAGCTGCGTGGTCTTGCGCACGTCGATGCGGACTGAAGCATAGAATTTCAAAGCATTGCCGCCGGTCGTGGTCTCCGGGTTGCCGAACATCACGCCGATCTTCTCCCTCAACTGGTTGATGAAGATGCAGCAGGTGTTCGTCTTGGCGATGTTTGCCGTCAGTTTCCTCAAGGCCTGGCTCATCAGCCGTGCCTGAAGTCCGACCTTGTTGTCTCCCATCTCTCCCTCGATCTCCGCCTTTGGAGTCAATGCCGCGACAGAGTCAACCACCACGATGTCAATGGCTCCCGAACGGATCAGGTTGTCGGCGATCTCAAGCGCCTGCTCGCCGTTGTCCGGCTGTGAGATGAGCAAAGTCTCCAGGTTCACCCCGAGAGCCTTCGCGTAGGTTCTGTCGAAAGCGTGCTCCGCGTCGATCATCGCCGCGATGCCGCCCTGTTTCTGTGCCTCGGCGATCGCATGGATCGCCAGAGTGGTCTTGCCGCTGGATTCCGGACCGTAGATCTCCACGATCCTTCCGCGCGGATAGCCCCCGATTCCGAGCGCATGGTCAAGTGCGACGGAACCGCTCGGAATGACCTGCACGTCCCATTGTGGCTGTTCCCCCAGCTTCATGATCGTCCCTTTCCCGTAGTCTTTCTCAATCTTGTCGATCGTGGCCTGCAGCGCCTTCAGTTTGGCGGCGCCGGCGTCTGTGGCCTTTGCCTCTACCTCTTTTGCCATAATGATAAAAAATGTTGTTGGTTGTTTTTTGGCGAAAAGATGTCGCCTTTGTGGCAAAGATATAAAATTACGTCCAATCCGGCGTTATTTTTCACTATTTTTGTAGCGGAAAAATAAACT
The DNA here is from genome assembly GCA_963623745.1 of Bulleidia sp. Lineage (GTDB taxonomy): Bacteria > Bacteroidota > Bacteroidia > Bacteroidales > UBA932 > Cryptobacteroides. Next base: position 4,273 of record CAVFMX010000128.1, on the reverse strand, counting down.
TGAGGATATGCGTGAGCAACTGTTGGGAAAGACCCCTGACGAACTGAAGGAAATAGCCTTGAAAGTCGGTCTGCCTGCCTTCGCCGGCAAGCAGATGGCCGGATGGATGTACGGCCGCAAGGTCCGGGACATCGACGGGATGACCAACATCTCGAAGACCGGGCGCGGGAGGCTTGAGGAGGAATATTCCCTTGGCTTGACATTGCCTTCGGCATGTCAGGTCTCATCCGACGGCACGAAGAAGTACCTTTTCAGGACAGGGGATGACAGTGCCGTGGAGGCGGTGATGATTCCTGATGACGACCGCAGGACGCTGTGCGTCTCCTCGCAGGCCGGCTGCCGCATGGGCTGCCGTTTCTGCATGACCGGGCATCAGGGATTCCACGGCAACCTCACGGCAGCGGACATCCTTTCCCAGTTCATCGCCGTCGATGAGGCCGCGGAACTGACGAACGCCGTCTTCATGGGGATGGGCGAGCCGCTTGACAACTTTGACAACGTGATGAAGGCCATCGAGGTGCTGACCGCCGACTGGGGATTCGGCTGGAGTCCCAAGCGCATAACCCTCTCGACAATCGGAGTGCTTCCGAACTTGAGAAAGTACCTTGATTCGACCCGCTGCCATCTGGCGGTCAGCCTACACAACCCGTTCCCGGACGAAAGGGCGGAGATGATGCCGGTGCAGAAGGCATGGCCGGTGCAGGAAGCGATCGACATGATCCGTGAATATGACTTTTCGGGCCAGCGCCGCGTGAGCTTCGAATATACCATGTTCGCGGGACTGAACGACGACAAGCGCCACGCCGACGCTCTTATCCGGCTTCTCCGCGGTCTGGAGTGCAGGGTGAACCTCATCCGCTTCCACAAGATCCCCGACGCTCCGTTCGAGACGACGCCCCAGATCATTATGGAGCGCTTCAGGGACAGGCTTTCCAATCATGGAGTCACTTGTACGATAAGGGCATCCAGGGGAGAGGACATCCTCGCCGCATGCGGGATGCTGGCCGGGGAGCACCGAAAAAAGACGAAGGAAGAATGACAACATAACTGCAATGACTATGGGAACGAAAACAAGATTGATTCTGGCGTTGTTGGCCGTGATGGCCGCGTCGATGCCTGCGGCGTCGGCTCAGTCACAGCATTCCGTGCTGGACGAGAGACGTGAGATGAAGGATCTCAGGGTCGAGAAGATCAGACACAGGCTGGACTCCGTCAGGCAGGTCAGGCACCGTCCGACCGTGGCTCTCGTGCTCAGCGGAGGCGGAGCCAAAGGGGCGGCCCATGTGGGGGTGATAAAGTACCTGGAGTCGGTCGGCATCCCGGTGGACATCGTGATGGGTACCAGCATGGGAGGTCTTGTGGGCGGAATCTACGCCCTTGGCTATGACGCGGATCATCTGGACTCCATCATAAGGGACATCAACTGGGACATGGCCTTGAGCGACAAGGTGCCAAGAGACTATCTGTCATATTCATCGATCAAGTACAAGGAGAAATACGCCCTTTCCTTCCCTTTCCTCTATGACTCGAAGGAGTACATGCACATGAAGGAGTCCGATGGACGGTACGTCAGGAGGGTGGACGACATCCATTTCGGAGCCGGCCAGGCCGATGCCACCAACATGGTGAGAGACAATCTTCTGGGCAGTCTTCCTTCCGGCATGGTTTACGGGCAGAACGTCAACAACATCTTCAGCTCGCTTTCTGTCGGCTATCAGGACGGGACAGATTTCTATGACCTTCCGATCCCGTTCCTCTGCGTGGCGACCGACCTCGTGTCCGGAACCGCGAAGATCTGGACGGAGGGCAAGCTGAACACGGCTCTGCGCTCCACGATGTCTATCCCGGGACTTTTCGCCCCTGTCAGGGTTGACGGGATGGTGCTGGTTGACGGAGGCATGAGGAACAACTATCCGACAGACCTCGCCAAAAAGGTCGGCGCGGACATAGTGATCGGAGTGAACCTGTCCGACGGCTACAGGAACTACAACCAGATCAACAATCTGGCCGACATCATCAACACCGGCATCGACATGCTGGGCCGCACGTCGTTCGAGTCCAATGTGGACATCCCGGATGTCAACATCAAGCCTGATCTGCATGAATTCAACATGCTCAGCTTTGATGACAGGAGCATCGACACGATCATTCACAGAGGGTATCTGGCCGCCTTGTCGGTCGCTGACAAGCTGGATTCCGTCAAGGCTCTTGTCGGTCCGGACGTGACCGTCCTCCGGAATGATCCGGCTGACGACATCCGCCTTAGGAAAGTGCTGGTGTCCGGAGTCGAGATCTCCGGCGTGGACGACAGGGAAAGCCTCTACCTGATGAACAAGATCAAGGTCGGAGCCGGAACAAGAATGGGGAACGAGGAGATTGAGGACGCTGTGGCCACCATCTTCGGAACCAATGCGTTCGACTATGTGAACTACGAACTGCTCGGGGATCAGGAGCCGTACCGCCTGCGGTTCAACTGCAAGCGGGGACCTGTCTGCCAGCTCGGTCTCGGAGGACGCTTCGACACGGAGGAGATCGTGTCCGTGCTGATCAACCTCGGCTTGGGGGTCCACAGGATCCAAGGCTCGTCACTGGACTTCACCGGCAAGGTTGGAACCAACCCCAAAGCCGGTCTGACATATTCCTACATCTCGCCGAAAGGTCTGTCCTTCAATGTGATGGCCGGAGTGAGGTACACGGACAGGAACACGTTCAGCATAGGTGACAACCGTTTCAGGATCAATTTCCTGGATGTACGTCAGGAGATCTTCCTGTCCAACATCAGGTGGTCGAAGTTCTTCCTCAAGACGGGTCTCAGGAACGACTACTACAAAGTCAGTTCGCTGATGGCGGAGCAGGCGTTCGGCGACTACGATGTCAACCAGTTGTCCAACGACTACGTGACATTCTTCGTGAATGCCCGCAAGGATTCGTTCGACAACGCGTACATCCCGACGAAAGGCAGCGCCATCGGACTGTCCTACGATTGGGTGTTCGGTGGCGGGCCGAAGGATTTCAATAACTTCCACGCCATCCAGTTTGACGCGAAGAGAGTTGTAGGAGGGGACATGCTGGCGTTCATTCCATCCCTTGATCTCCGTTGGCTCATCGGCGATGATGTTCCGGTGCCGTTCACGAACACCATCGGCGGCAGCATGGCCGGCAGGTACCTTGACCAGCAGATTCCTTTCATAGGCATCAACAACGCCGCGGCCATGCAGAAGACGCTCGGGGTCTTCAGGACGGACTTGAGGGTCAAACTGCTGAAAAACAACTATCTGTCCATGATCGCCAACTACACGGCATCCTGCGATGAGCTGTCCTCCTTGAAGAAATGGAAGGATGAGATGAAGGACTATTTCGGATTCGGACTGCAGTACACCTACAATTCGATCATCGGTCCGGTGGGCGCGAACATCCACTGGTCGGACTACACCCGCAACGTGGGACTCTACTTCAGTCTCGGTTTTGATTTTTAGGAATATGCAGGAGTACGACAAGGTTCTGGACCGTCTCCAGTCTCAGTGTGTGAAGAGGGAATATTGCCGCTCGGACATATTCAGAAAGGCTTTGACCGCTTTGGAAGGGGACAAGACTGCGGCGGAGAGGCTGGTGGAGTCGCTTGTCGCCGACAGGTTTGTGGATGATGTCAGGTACGCCGCCGCTTTCGCCAGGGAGAAGGCGCGTCTGTCCGGCTGGGGACCGGCGAAGATCTCTTTCGCATTGAGAGGCAAGGGAATCCACAAGACCGCCATTTCAGAGGCTCTTGGGGAGATTGACCCCGAGGAGGCGGACAGGCGCATGGTTTCCGTGCTGGAGACAAAGTACAGGACGTTGAAAGGGGATCCGCAGGAAAAGCTCAAGCTTCTGAGGTTCGGCCTCACAAGAGGGTACGATTATGAGAAGATCGCTCCCGTTGTGGATGAGATTATGAAGAAGAATCGTTAAATTTGCGGGTCGTACGTGCGCGGAATGGTTTCCGTGATGCGGAGAAACAGGGAAGTCGAACTTAATTCAAAGAATATGAAAGCGATAGTGAAAACCGATTTCAAACTGCCGGGACAGGTTGGAAAGTATGTCGGTAAGGTACGCGATGTCTATGACATCGACGGAAAGTATCTCGTGATGGTCGTGACTGACAGGATTTCGGCGTTTGATGTGGTTCTGCCGGAAGGCGTACCTTACAAGGGACAGGTGCTGAACCGCATAGCGGCCAAGTTCCTGGACGCTACCGCCGACATCCTCCCTAACTGGAAGATAGCCGTGCCTGACGCCT
>CAVFMX010000127.1:16980-59967 GCA_963623745.1 Bulleidia sp. | reverse complement strand
CAGCCCTGTCCTTGTAGGAATGCGAAACCACGAACATCTCGGAGAAATCCGGGTAAAGGGTCGTGTCCTTGATGTTCTTGATTCTGATCGCCTCCGACTCAAGGAACCCGAGGGTGGAAAAGCACCAGCAGGTTCCGGAACGGTACTGGTTCTTTACAGGCGTGATAGGGTTCTCCTTTACAACGGTGAATTTGTACTCCGCCTCCGGCTGGGCCGGTTTAGGCTGGGCCGTGGCAGCAACGGGAATGATGGCCGCAGCAACCACGGCCACAATCAACTTCTTCATATTCTTTGATTTAATAGTTTTCAGCCTTTACCTGGAAATAGCTTCTCGGATGCTTGCACACAGGGCACACCTCCGGAGCCTTCCTGCCTATCACGATGTGACCGCAGTTGGAGCACTCCCAGATCACGTCTCCCTCACGGGAGAAGACAACCGCGTCCTGAACGTTTTTCAGCAGTTTCCTGTAACGCTCCTCGTGGGTCTTCTCGATCGCCCCGACCTTCTCGAAAAGGAAAGCGATCTCATTGAATCCCTCCTCCTTGGCGGTCTTCGCGAAGGAGGCGTACATGTCGGTCCACTCGTAGTTCTCTCCCGCAGCCGCATCGGCAAGATTCTCTTCCGTCGAAGGCACACCGCCGTCGTGCAGCAGCTTGAACCAGATCTTGGCATGTTCCTTCTCGTTCTTCGCAGTCTCCTCGAACAGTCTGCCGATCTGCACATAGCCATCCTTAGCGGCCTTTGAGGCATAATACAAATACTTGGTGTGAGCCTGGCTCTCCCCCGCGAACGCGGTGCGCAGGTTCTCCTCGGTCTTAGATCCCTTCAATTCCATAATCTATGAATATTAACATGTTTCCTTCCGTGCTTCAGCCGTCCCGCACAGTCAGATCATCCTCCCGTCCGGAGACGACTTCTCCATTCCTCCTCCATCCATCGGCTCCAACCTTGCAAATATAATAAAATTACCTTTATAAAGAACAGCAGTTCGGATTTCTTGGTGTTCAACTCCTTCAGTACGCCATCTTCCAGAGGGCGTTCTGGGCGGCTCCGCTCTTGGAGGCATCCATTTTGCCGAAGTTCCAGGTCAAGGAGAGGACTATCCTGCGGCCAAGGACATTGGTGTAGGAGTTCTGAACGTAGTCATCCTGAGCGACACGCCTGAGTGATTTGGCGCTGTCGAGCAGATCCTGGGCGGAAAGCGTGATGTTGAAAGACTTGATGCTCTTCCCGACACTGAGGTCCCAGCGGGCATATTCGTCATTGTAGCCGGAACCGTAACCCCTCTGGATCACATATGAAAAATCCGAGGAGAACTCAAAGTCGTGAGGCGACGTGCAGGACGGCGACAGGGACAAAAATGTCTCCCAGACATCCGTGTCAGCTTTGGAGTCCAAAGAGTATTCGGATCTTGAGTTGTTGACGGTCGGACCGAAATCCAGCGAGAAGCGCTCAAGATTCAAAGTCATCCCGAGGCTCAGATCAGTCCTGAGACTTCGGGTCGTACTTTCCCGGAATCCGCTGGCACCGGAGTAGAAACGGTCTCCGGAAGCATCGCCCCAGAAACCGTCCATGAACGCGGAGTAATCAAATGAGTCAAGGTCAATCCCCACCAGCGTACCTTTGCTCTGGTAACTTACAGATCTGCCGACCGCGATTCCGCCCGAAAGAGAGAATTGCAACTTACCGTCCTTGGTCAACGGAGCCATGAGATTGAAGTCACCGCTGCCGCTGTAGGAAGGCTTCCTGGTGTTCACCGGAACGGAGTATCTGACACTGTTGTCGTCAAACCAGATCGCGGACACCTGAGAATTGGACGACCAATCCCCGAAGATCCACCCGTTGAACCTGACCTTTCCCCAAGCGGCCCTGTAGGAAGTGGTCACAGATTCGGTGGTGACCGGCTTAAGGTAGATGTTCCCCGCAGTGATTCTTGTCGGATTGACAATGTTGAAAGTCGGCGCTATGCCGGCGGAGGAAGGTCTCGCCGTCCTGCTGGAAAGCCTGAAATAGACGTTGCTGCTCTTGTCGGACAACCTCACGTTGACGAAAGGAGACCAGGTTGTCTGCCATTCGTCCACACCGGTTCTGGTGTCCAACCCGAAAGAACGGGCGTAGTTCTCGTTCTTGTAGAGCCTGACCTGTCCCCCGAACTGCACATTCGTCTTCCCTTTGTTGTACTGTGCCAGAACCTGTCCCTCGTTGGAGAAATAATAGTTGTCAGACACGGAGGAATAGTAGTCATTGGCCGACCCGTCAGCGTTGGCCGCGTCGCCGGTCATCTTCCTCACGCTGTAGCGCGAGCTCAATCCGGCGGAAACCGCCCACGCCTCGCCGAACGGCTCCACGTAGCTGACTGAAGCGCCGATGTCGCTGTAGCTGCCGTCCTTGTCGTAATGCAGGTCGCGGATGTCCTGTGCGCCGGTTCCGGCGAATGTGGTGGTGGATCTCTCGACGGAATTCCCGTCGTTCGAGCTCAAGGTGTAATCGAGATCAAGGGTCAGAGCCCTCCTGTCCTTCCCGAGTTTCTTGACTCCCGCGCTCAGATCTCCTCCTGCCGTCACTCCGCTCTTTCCGGTGAATGAATATGACTCCGAACGGTTCTTCTCCTCATTTCCGGAATCAGAGCGTGTGTTTTCATTGGCGGTGGCAGCATAGTCATACCAGAAAAGGTACTGATTGAAGTAAAGCGTCGTCTTCTTCCTGTTCTTCTTTTTGAGCTCAGCCCTGACAGTGAATTTGTCCAAAGATCCGTCCTCGAAACTTTCAGCCGTGTCAAAGAGATTGTCCTCTCCCTCCTTGAAAGTCGCGCGGTCGGTTCTGGAGTGCTTGTCCATGCTCTCGGACGAATAGACCGCTGATGCGTTCGTTTCAAAGCCCTTCACGGCATCGGAATTCAGGTTTGCGCCGACCTGCCATCTGTCATGCATTCCATTGTAGGACAATGACGGGATCTCGCTTTCGTTACCGTCGTATAAGATGGCCATTCCGGATCCCGGGGCAAAAAAGTTGTAGCCGTTGGCGATGGATGTAAGCTGGTTTTTGTCCCCGTAAACCGAGACCATCCCCGAACCGCTGAACAGCAGATCCTTCCTTTCCTTGAATCCGCCGTCATCCTTGCCGGAAGCCGTTGTCCCGCCTGACAGCTTGACATTGCCGAACCATCCGCTCTTGTATTCCTCCTTCAACTCCACGTCCATCACCTTTTCCTTGTCACCTTTGATGCCGGTGAACTCCGCGGATTCGGATTCCTTGTCAATGACCTTGACCTTGTCCACGATCTTGGCCGGAAGATTGTCAAGGGTGGCCTTGTTGTCTCCAAGGAAGAATGTTCTTCCACCGACCGTGATCTTGCTTACCTCCTTGCCGCCTACCTTGACCGTTCCGTCCTCGCCGACCTCCACGCCGGGCATCTTTTTCAGAAGATCCGCCAGATTGTCATTGGACATCACCCTGAAAGATGATGCGTTGTAAACAACCGTGTCTCCCTTTATCTCCATCGGAACGCCGACCGCAGAGACCTTCGCGGCTTTCAACACCTTCTCGTCAGGCCGCATAAGGATGACCTTGGCGTCATAATTTCCGGAACGTACGTATATTCTCTTATAGACAGGCTTGTAGCCGAGATATTCGATGCATAGCAGATGTTCGCCCTTCGCCACGTCCTTCAACGTCGCCTTGCCCAGGGTGTCCGTCAGGGCGAAACTGGTGATGACCGTGTCCTTGGGATGCCTCAGATAGGCTGAGGCGAAAGCGATGGGATCCTTGGTAACGGAGTCCCTGACCTCCGCGGTCACCTTGAACGATGTGCGCCCGAACATATCTCCGGACATGACGATCTGGGCATCAAGCCTGAATCCGGATGAAACTGCGGCAATCAGCAGCAGAACGGCAAGAATCCTCTTCATAACAACTTATCATAAAAGCGGAAAGGTCAGAATGCAACATCGGCTCCGGATCCCGCCGTCACAAAAGTAGGCAAAAACTTTTGTTATGCCTATAAAAAAATTTACGGATGGAGCGTCCGGTCAGGCGCTCCATCATGAAAGAACGGTTCTGTTCGAGTCCGGATCTTCCGGAATAGTTTGCAATATCGACTTAAATGCATACATTTGTCGTCACAAATCTTAGCGCATGAAACCATGCTGCAAATCTAAGGTTTGCCAACTGCATATTTATAACGCTATTTGGAAAGCTTATGTTCAAGATTCTTGAAAGAGAGATGCTGACTCCGAACATCTGCAGGATGGTGGTGTCGGCTCCAAGGATTGCCGAAGCCGCGAAGCCGGGGCAGTTCCTCATCGTCCGCTCCGATGAAAAGGGCGAACGGATACCGCTTACAATCAGTGACTACAACAGGGAGGCCGGCACGGTGACCATCGTCACCCAGCTCATCGGGGCATCGTCCGCCGCTATCATCTCCAAGGCCGAGGGCGAGTTCTTCAGCGATGTCGTGGGGCCTTTGGGAAATCCTTCCGCTTTCGTTGACAGGACGGAAGATGAGCTGAAGGGACAAAGGTACATATTCATCGCCGGCGGTGTCGGTACCGCTCCCGTCTATCCTCAGGCGAAGTGGCTGCACGAGAGAGGCGTCGCCGTGGATGTCATCATCGGAGCTAAGACAAAGGATCTGCTGATCTACAAGAAGGAGCTCGCCTCCGCGTGCGACAATCTCTATCTCTGCACCGATGACGGTTCGGAAGGCTTCCACGGGATGGTCACGGGACTGCTTGAGAAGCTTGTCGGAGAGGGAAAGGACTACACCCAGGCGGTTTCCATCGGCCCTATGATAATGATGAAGTTCTGCACGCTTACATGCAGGAAGCTCGGCATCCCGGAGGATGTGAGCCTGAACATGCTGATGGTGGACGGGACGGGAATGTGCGGAGCATGCCGCGTGACCGTGGCCGGAAAGGTGAAGTTCGCCTGCGTGGACGGGCCGGAGTTCAACGGCTATGACGTTGACTTCGACGAGGCTATGAGGCGGCTCGGACAGTACAGGACCGAAGAGGCCGAGGTTAAATCTAAATTGGGGATATGATGGCACAGAGAATACCAAGAGTACCGGTCCGCGAACAGGATCCGAAAGTACGCGCACATAATTTCGAGGAAGTCTGCTACGGCTACAATCTTGAGGAGGCCGCGACCGAGGCGTCGCGCTGCCTTCACTGCAAGAATCCGCGCTGCGTTCAGGCCTGTCCTGTCAGCGTGAAGATTCCGGATTTCATCGCCAAGGTTGCCACCGGGGACATCACCGGCGCCGCGGCGGTCATCGCCGAGGATTCCTCTCTGCCTGCGGTCTGCGGACGTGTCTGCCCGCAGGAAAGCCAGTGCGAAGGCAGCTGCATCCTCGGGGTCAAGGGTGAGCCGGTGGCAATCGGCAAGCTGGAAAGGTTTGTCGCAGACCACACGGCGGAAACGAAAGCGGCCGTCGAGCCATCCACTTCGGTCACTGAGCATGTCGCAGTGACCGGCGGCTTCAAGGTGGCCATCATCGGTTCAGGCCCCGCAGGTCTCGCCTGCGCCTCCGACCTCGCCAAGAAAGGCTACGATGTCACGATCTTCGAGGCTCTTCACAAAGCCGGCGGAGTTCTTGAATATGGCATCCCGGAGTTCAGGCTTCCCAAGGACACGGTTCTCAGGCGTGAGATCGACTCCGTAAAGGCCCTCGGAGTCAAGATCGAGACCGATGTGATTGTCGGCAGGACCGTCACGATCGACCATCTGATGGACAAGGAAGGCTTCCAAGCCGTGTTCGTCGGCACCGGAGCCGGTCTGCCTAAGTTCATGGGCATCCCGGGCGAGAATCTGAACGGAGTGTTCTCCGCCAACGAGTTCCTTACGAGAAACAACCTGATGAAAGCTTTCCGTGAGGACTATCTCACACCGATCCACGCCGGCAGGAAGTGCTGTGTGGTAGGTGGCGGCAACGTCGCGATGGATGCCGCGAGGACAGCCCTGAGGCTTGGAGCGGACACGACCATAGTCTATCGCCGTACCGAGAACGAACTCCCGGCCAGAAAGGAGGAGGTTCATCACGCCAAGGAGGAGGGCATCGACTTTCAGATGCTGACCAACCCTGTCGAGATTCTCGGGGACGAGAAAGGCTGGGTAAGGGCGATCAGGTGCATCAGAATGGAACTCGGCGAGCCGGACGCGAGCGGACGCCGCTCCCCTGTCCCTATCCCGGGTTCCGAGTTCGAGATTCCGGCCGAGACAGTGGTCATGGCTCTCGGAACGGCTCCGAACCCACTGATAGTCAACACTACGAATGGACTTCAGGCCACACGCCGAGGCGGCCTTGAGGCCGATGCCGACGGACGCACGACCCGGGAAGGCATCTTCGCCGGAGGAGACGCCGTCACCGGAGCCGCCACAGTCATCCTTGCGATGGGAGCCGGACGCAAGGCAGCCGCCGCCATCGATGAATATCTGACCAAAAAGTAATAATCTCAGATTAATTGCTAACTTTGCATGATTGACCGAACGACAATCATGCTGAGGAAATTGTCCATAGTGCCGATCTTTCTGGCGATGATGATGGTGATGCTGGCCACTGCGCTGCCGCACCACCATCATCAGACAATGATCTGCATCGTGGAAGAGGTCTGCGGGATGGACGGATGCTGCGACGACGAGCACACACACCATTCGGATGCCAATCACGATCAGGACGAAAGCCATTGTGTGGCGCACAAGCAGTACTGTCCGGCTGAGAGGCTGCACATCGACCACCGGGACTTCGGCATCGACACGGGCAACATATTCCCGATTCTTGCGGTTCTTTCCAGCTTATTGACCAAAAATCTCGAAAGCACCGTCTTTGAATATGCTTCCGGGGATCCCCTGCCTTCAATCGTACCGCCGCCGGTTTCTTCAGTAGCTCCCAACGCACCTCCTGTGTCGGCATAATAATCATAAGGACACGCACTTCCGGCTGTCTTGAAAGTTCGTGCCAGACTACGCGCCGAAAGCGGGTCCCCGGAAGGCGGTGCAAACTGCATGTTTCTGAATATTGATAGTTTGCAAAATCCTGCCAGTCACAAAAGAGTGGCACCTTTCTGCACAATGTTGATTATTAATCATTTGCAAAACACATGACACAAAGAACAATACTTATATTGATGGCATCATGCGCCATACTGGCCGGATGCGGAAACTGTTCCCATAATGAGGGACATGATCACGGCCGCGAAGCCTGTGAAAGCCACAACCACACCACCCATGGAGACCACGACCACGGCGAGGCTGACGAACACGCCGGTCACGAAGGTCACAGTCACGAGGGTGAGATCGAGGTCAGCCTTGAGCGTCAGAAGACGTTCGGGATCACCGTGGACACCGTGACCGTAGGGGAATTCAATGAGGTTATCCGTACAAGCGGGCAGATTCTCCCGGCGGTCGGGGACGAGATGACAGTCGTGGCGAGGAGCTCCGGAATCATCAGTTTCGGAAAATTGACCGAGGGTTCGGCTGTGGGCAAAGGCTCCCTCATCGCGACGATCTCCTCAAAGGATCTCGGAGGCGGAGACCTGCTCACAAAGGTCAGGGCGGCCTATGAGGCGGCCGGTAAGGAGTACGGACGGGATCTTCAATTGAGCAAGGACAACATCGTCAGCGAAAGCCATCTGGATCAAAGCAGACTCGCTTACGAGCAGGCCAAGGCCGAGTACGACGCGCTGGCTTCGGACTCTTCAAAGGACGGGAGCGTAAGTGTCACGTCTCCGCTGGGCGGCTTCATCAAGAAACTCAGTGCGGGCCAAGGCGACTACGTCGAGACCGGGACTCCGGTCGCTGTCGTCAGCCGGAACAGAAAGCTCAGGCTCCGTGCCGATGTCTCCGAAAAGTATTACGGCCTGCTCGGCGGCGTCAAGGACGCCAACTTCACCACATCCTACAGCGACCGGGCCTACAGCCTGAAAGAACTCAACGGAAGACTGACAGGCTACGGAAAGGCCTCTGACGAAGACTATTACGTTCCTGTCACATTCGAGTTCGACAACAAGGGGGATCTGATCGCCGGTTCCTATGCAGACGTGTTCCTGAAATCATCCGCATCCTCCAGGGCCGTCAGCGTTCCGGTGGGTGCTGTGGTCGAGGATCAGGGAATCCACTACGTCTTTGTCCGGCACGACGAGACCGGCTTCCTAAAGCGTGAGGTCAATCTCGGGCAGTCGGACGGACGGAGAGTCCTTGTCAAAAGCGGGCTGAACGAAGGCGAAGCGGTTGTGGTCACCGGAGCCGTCCAGGTGAAACTCGCGGCGGTGACCGCCGTTCCGGCAGGGCATTCACACAGTCATTAGGCCTATGGAACAGCTCAAACACGAAAACGGACTGCTGAACGGAATCATCCGGTTCTCGCTCAACAACAGGATGGTGATCCTCGTGATCGCCGCCATCTGTCTGGCGGCGGGGATATATTCAACCCTGCACACCGAGGTCGATGTGTTCCCGGATCTCAACGCTCCGACGGTCGTGGTGATGACCGAGGCTGAGGGAATGGCTCCCGAAGAGGTCGAAAGACTCGTGACCTTCCCTATCGAGACGGCCGTCAACGGCGCGACCAACGTGCGCCGCGTGCGTTCTTCTTCCGCCACCGGATTCTCAATCGTCAACATAGAATTCGACTGGGGTACAGACATCTACAAGGCAAGGCAGATCGTCTCGGAGAAAATAGCGACGGTGGGGGCGGATCTGCCGGACAATGTCGGCAACCCGACCCTCGGTCCGCAGGCCTCGATTCTCGGCGAACTGATGATCATCGGCCTGACCGCCGACACGACTTCGATGCAGGATCTGCGCACCATCGCCGACTGGACCATCAGACCGCGCCTTCTCGCGACAGGCGGTGTGGCGCAGGTCGCGGTCATGGGCGGAGACATCAAGGAGTATCAGATCCTTATGGATCCGGGCAGGATGCGCCGCCACGGGGTGTCGATGGACGAGGTCATCTACGCCGTCAAAGGGATGAACCAGAATGCCTCCGGCGGCACCCTTTATGAATATGGCAATGAATATATCGTCCGCGGCCTTCTGTCTTCCGACGACATGGACGAACTGAAAAAGGCCGTGGTGAAGACCTCGGAGAACGGCCTGCCGATCACCCTGGACGCGATAGCGGATGTACGGATCGGGCCGAAGACCCCGGTTCTCGGCGTCGCCTCCAACGACGGAAAGCCGGCCGTGCTTCTGACCGTCACCAAGCAGCCGAACACCAACACCTTAGCCCTCACCGACAGGCTCGACAATGCTTTGGAGGAGCTGAAAGCCAACCTCCCCGCCGACGTGAAGGTCAACTCCGACATATTCCGTCAGTCCAGATTCATCGAAAGTTCCATTGACAATGTGAAGGAATCCTTGATCGAGGGAGCCATATTCGTGATCATCGTGCTGTTCCTCTTCCTTATGAACTGGCGCACGACGGTCATCTCGCTTGTGTCGATTCCGCTCTCGATTGTCTTCTCGCTTCTGGCGATCCGATGGATGGGGCTGACGATCAACACGATGAGCCTCGGCGGCATCGCCATCGCCATCGGCTCTCTTGTGGACGACTCGATCGTGGATGTGGAGAATGTGTTCAAGCGGCTGCGGCAGAACAGGGAGAAGCCCGAGGGGGAACGGGAAGGCGTCATCCGCGTGGTTTACGAAGCCTCCAAGGAAGTCCGTATGCCGATGCTCAACTCCACGCTGATCATCATCGCCAGTTTCCTGCCTCTGTTCTTCCTTTCCGGAATGGAGGGAAGGATGCTCAAGCCGCTGGGAATCACGTTCATCATCTCGCTGACGGCCTCAACTCTCGTGGCCCTGACCGTCACTCCGGTCCTGGGCAGTTTCCTGCTCGGCTCCCGCAACAGCGACAGGACAGGCAGGGAGCCGGCTCTGGTACGCTGGCTCAAGAAAGTTTACGAAAAGGCCCTGCTATGGTCCCTCGGCCACAAGAAGACGACTCTCTGCGGAGTCGGGGTGCTTCTGGCCGCCGCCATAGTGATGTTCTTCAACCTCGGAGGCAGTTTCCTGCCGGCGTTCAACGAAGGTTCTTTCACTATAGCGATCAGCACGGTTCCGGGAATATCCCTGGAGGAGTCCGACCGGATGGGGCGCACGGCGGAGGAACTCCTGCTCAGCATCCCGGAGATCAAGACCGTGGGCCGGAAGACCGGACGCGCCGAACTGGACGAACACGCTTTCGGGGTGAACAGCTCCGAGTTCGAATGTCCGTTTGAACCCGGCGGGAAAACCAGAAAGCAGCTGACCGATGAGGTCCGCCAGAAACTGTCCGTGCTTCCCGGAGTGAACATCGAGATCGGAGGCCCCATCTCCCACAGAATCGATGCGATGCTCTCAGGCACAAAGGCCAACATAGCCATAAAGCTGTTCGGCTCCGACCTTGGCAGGATGTACGAGATCGGCCGGAAGATCAAGACATCGATCTCGGATGTGGAGGGCATCGCGGACATCAACGTGGAGCAGCAGGTCGAAAGGCCTGAACTGAACATCACCCCGAAGCGCGAGATGCTCGCCCGCTACGGAATATCCCTGCCGGAGTTCGCCGAGTTCATCAGGGTCATGATGGAAGGCGAGGTCGTCTCCACTGTCTATGAGGGCAACCGTTCGTTCGACCTCACGCTGAAAGTCAACGATGAAGCCCGCTCGACGATCGAGAGAATCTCCGACCTTGCCATCGACACCGGTGACGGTAAAAAGGTTCCGCTCTCCTATGTGGCGGAAATCAAGTCAGCCGCCGGCCCGAACACGATCAACAGGGAAAACGTGAGCCGCAAACTGGTCGTTTCCTGCAACGCCACCGGAGGAGAACTCGCCAAGGCCGTCGGAGCGATCAGAGAGAAGATCGCAGGGGACATAGAACTTCCTGAAGGCTACCACATCGAGTACGGCGGACAGTTCGAGAGCGAGGAACGGGCTTCCAGAACCATCGCCCTCGTGAGCATATTCAGCATCCTCATCATCTTCATGCTCCTGTACGGGGAGTTCAAGAACATCCCGCAGGCGCTCGTGGTGCTGCTGAACCTGCCGCTGGCACTCATCGGAGGCGTGGTGGCCATATTCTTCACCGACGGCATCCTGAGCATCCCGGCCATCATCGGATTCATCTCGCTGTTCGGCATCGCGACCCGCAACGGAATGCTGCTGATCGACCGCTACAACGTGCTTTCATCACAAGGACATTCCCGTGAGGAAGCCGTGATGATCGGCTCGCTGGACCGGCTGAACCCGATCATGATGACAGCCATCACCTCGGCTCTCGCCCTGCTTCCGCTCGCCCTCGGTGGCGATCTTCCCGGCAACGAGATCCAGTCCCCTATGGCGAAGGTGATCCTCGGAGGTCTCTTCTCCTCCACCCTGCTGAACGGTTTCATCGTTCCTGTGATCTATCTCATCAACACGAAGTCGAAAGAATAGTTTTTATGAATATCAATAAATTATCATTAACCATCTGCATCTGTGCAGCATGTACCGTAAGCACCACCGCACAGACATCCACAGAAGCAGTCCTCCGGCAGATCGAGGCGAACAACCCTCAACTGAAGGCCGCTGCCGCTGACATGGAAGCCGACAAGCTGGCGAACCGTGCCGGAGCATTGCCGGAGAATCCCGAATTCGAATTCAATTATCTGTGGGGGGCTGACGGCATCGGCAACCGGCGCGACTTCCGGGTCACACAGGCCTTTGACGTGGCGACCTTGACCGGAATGAAATCCAGACATGCCGCCGGGCAGAACGAACTGACGGCGTTGAAGTACAAGTCCGAAAGGCTGAATGTGCTTCTGGAGACCAGACAGACCTGCATAGACCTGATCTACTACAACGCTCTGAAAGCTGAACTTGACACCCATCTTGAACAGGCGCAGACCCTCGTCACCGCTTTCGAGAAAAGGCTGAAGGCCGGCGGGGCGAATGTCCTCGATCTCAACAAGGCCAAGGTGCATCTGACCGCCGTCCGAGGACAGATCTCACAGGTGGAGGTTGAACGTGAGGCACTTCTGGCGACGCTCAAGAGCCTGAACGGAGGTCAGGACATCGTCCTTGAGGATTGCAGCTACGATCTCTCGGAGAGTCTCCCCTCCGACTTCGATTCGTGGTATGAATCGGCCTCGCAGAAGAACCCGGTTCTGCAATATGTCCGCCAGGAGGTCTCCGTCGGACGTAAGCAGCTGTCCATCGACAGGACCGCCAGGATTCCTGAACTCACCGTAGGCTACATGAGCGAACTCACGACCGCCGACAAGTTCAGGGGCGTGACCATCGGTGTTAACATTCCTCTGTGGAGCAACACCAACAAGATCAAGCAGTCCAAGGCCCGCATCGCGGCCGCCGAGTCCAGACAGGCCGCCGCGGAGCAGCAGTTCTACTTCGACCTTCTGACCCAGTACAACCGGGCTGCCAGCCTCAAGGCGAACTCCGAGCTGATGCGCGCCTCCCTCTCCGAGACCGACAGCCGCGACTACCTCCTGACAGCCCAGTCCCGAGGCGAGATCTCGATGATCGAATATCTTGTCGAGACCGACCAGTACTACGAGGCCCTCGGACAGACCCTCGCCGCCGAGCGCGACTACCATCAGGCTCTCGCCCGCCTGAACGCCGTGGAACTGTAGCAGATTGTTCTTCACAAGTCACCATCGGCGATGACATGTACTTCAATTTCAATCAGCGGAAGATAACGCAAAGATGAAAGAACTCGTACCCGACGGCGGCATTCCGAGAAGCATTCTGTTCGCCATGGCAGTCATCGGCGGACTGACCGTCGCCAACCTGTATTACAACCAACCGCTGCTCGAAGCCATGCGCCAGACGCTGGGCGGTACGGAACTGCAGGCCAACCTCATCACGTTCATCACCCAGCTGGGCTATGCGTCGGGACTGATACTCATCGTACCGCTCGCCGACAAGGTGTCGCGCCGCAAGATCATCACCGTCAACCTCAGCGTGGCGGTGGTGTGCTGCATCGCCATCGCCCTGAGCCGGAGTCTGTGGCTCGTGTGGGCGGCATCGCTCGTGCTGGGCTGCAACAGTGTGGTTCCGCAGATGTTCATCCCGGTGGCGAACCATTTCTCCAAGCCGGAGAACAAGTCGCGCAACATGGGCATCGTGCTCACGGGTCTCCTCAGCGGCGTACTCGGGGCACGGGTGTTGAGCGGATATGTGGGCGAATGGCTCGGGTGGAGGGCGATGTTCGGCATCGCCGCCGTCATCATGGCCGTAAGCCTCATCGTCATGCTGCGCACCCTGCCCGTGATGCCGTCCAGCTTCAGCGGGTCGTACGGCAAACTGATGAAATCGATCGTGCGCATCTACCGCAACTTCCCGGCCATACGCATCTATGCCCTCCGCGGCGGACTGAGTTTCGGCAGCATGATGGCGATATGGTCGTGCATGGCGTTCCACCTCACGGGTAACCCATTCCATGCAGGAAGCGATGCCGTGGGACTGCTCGGCCTCTGCGGACTGGCGGGGGCCACGGCCGCAAGCGGCATAGGGAAGTACATTCCCCGTTTCGGGATTGAGCGTTTCTGCCTCGTGGGCGTCCTTTTCCAGTTCGTAGCGTGGGCGGTGGCTTACTTCTTCTCCGACACCTACCTGGGACTCATCGTTGCCATCATCTTCGTGGACGTGGGCGCGCAATGCTACCAGTTGAGCAACCAGAGCGGCTGCCTCTCGCTCGTTCCCGAGGCGACCAACCGTGCCAACACCATCTTCATGAGCCATCTCTTCGCCGGCGGAAGTCTCGGAACGCTATGCGCCGGAGTAGCATGGAACAGCGGTGGCTGGGATGCAGTGTGCCTCGTAGGCTTCGGCTTCGCCCTCGCCGTGTCGGTAGTGAACCTGCTTTTCCACATCTCCGGCCGTGACTGCAAAGATTGACTTGATCTCAGCGGAATCCCGCCCCTTTTCAGTGTGGGAGTAAACAGACAATGTTATCTACTTCGCGGCGGCAATGCACTCGATCTCGACGGAAGCACCTTTCGGAAGGGTCTTGACGGCAAAAGCGCAACGGGCCGGGTACGGAGCCTTGAAGAACTCGGAATAGACTCCGTTCATGGTGGCGAAATCATTCATGTCGGCAAGGAATACGGTGGTCTTCAAGACTTTGCCAAGGTCGGAGCCTGCCTGTTCAAGGATGACCTTCAAGTTGGTCAGGGACTGTCTGGTCTGGGCTTCCACTCCCCCTTCCGGGAACGTGCCGGTGGCCGGGTCGATCGGAAGCTGGCCGGAAACGAAGATGAAACCGTTATGTTCGACGGCCTGACTGTACGGCCCGATCGCCGCCGGGGCTTTTTCTGTGCTGATCTGTCTCATAGAATCTAATTTTCGTCAAATTTAGGAAATTGAAGGGTAATTCACCAAAAAGATTACATGTGAAATAAGCGTCTCCATCTTGCATTCACCGCCTGCGGTGAATTAACGCTTACTTAAATTACTTAATTGGTGGCAAAATGCGTAAATTTGCAGGACGAACAACTAAAAAACACATTTGTCATGGCACTCGAACAACAGATCCAGAAGGACATAATGGAGGCGATGAAGGCTCACGATGAGTCCCGTCTCAACGCCGCAAGAGGCATCAAGTCAGAGATTCTGCTCGCAAAGACATCCGGAGCGGAACACGAACTCTCGGATGCCGACGTGCTGAAAATCATCCGGAAGCTTGTGAAGCAGCGCAAGGAGTCAGCGGAACTCTACACACAGGGCAACCGTCCGGAACTGGCGGAGAAGGAACTCGCCGAAATGAAGGTGATGGAGGCTTACCTGCCGAAGGCGCTTTCCGAGGATGAGGTCAGGAATATTCTTGAAGAGATTGTCGCCGAGGTCGGAGCGTCCGGCCCGAAGGACATGGGCAAGGTCATGGGGGCGGCCACAAAGAGACTGGCGGGACAGGCGGACGGCAGATTGATCTCCACGATCGTCAAGGAACTGCTCGCCTGACAGCACAGGCGCATATCATGCATGAGGGTGTATCACGGGACTTTTTCCGGAATGCACCCTCATTTTTCTTTCTTGTCCGAGAAGCTCGCCCTACCTTATCATCGGAAGCCAGGTCTGGATGTGCTTGCCTTTCCAGCAATCGACCGAGGAGTAGTCAACCATCTTGATCTCACCCTCGGTGGTAGGTACAAGGAACTGCATTCTGGTCCCCGGACGTTCAGGATCGACAACTTTGACCTTGACCTCGCCGCCGGCGTCGGCCACGATCCGGACCGGCCTGTTGTAGTCAGGATCGAGGTTCTCGTCACGGGCAAGGACCAGCGGCCCCCACTGAACGGCCTGGAAGTACTTGCCTTCAGGGTTGCGGCCGTTTTGTGGAGCATTGATGAGTCTGGCCTTCATGTCGAAGATGATGTAGATGCTGTCGCCGGCCTTCCAGCTGCGGTCAAGGGAAAGATAACTGCCGGCAACCACACCGTCCACAGTCCTGCCGTTGACCGAAACATAGGTGTTCTCGCTCCATGAAGGAATGTGCAGCCTCATGGTGAACTTTTCCCTGGCGGCAGGATCGACGGAGATGCGAACCTCGTTCGCCCGGGGATATTCAGTGACGATTCCTATCTTCACTTCCCTGCCTTTGGCGGTTCTGGCGGTCACGGTTCCGGCGTTGTAGAGGTTTATGACCGGACCTTCCTTTGACTGCATCGCCGCTATGTAGGGGATGTATGCCAAACCGCACGGGCCGCTGAGATTGCAGCAGGTCACCGGCTGGCCGCCTATGTCGGTTCCCCAGCCGCTGTCGGTCACCTTGGCTCCGTTCAGGAGGTTCACATAGCTGAAACTCTTCCCGTTCGGCCGCATGGCTCCAAGAAGTCCGTTGTAGGCGTATTTCTCGATGCAGTCAACCGCCTCCGGATCTCCCGTGAGGCGAAGGTACTGCGAACAGTATTTCATCCAGGTCACGCCGACGCATGTCTCCATCATCCTCTGGATGTCAGGATTGGTCTGTTCCACGGCGGTGTCGCTCCAGCCCTCCCCTTTCAGTTTTGGCCAACAGATGTCCGAGCCGGCGTTGCCGACAATCGTGATCTCATTGGTTTTCACATCGTTGAAGAAATTGTCAAGGCAGACCTTCCATCTCGGGTCGCCGGTCGCGCGGTAGTATTCAGCAAGTCCTTCCCAAACGGACGTCATCTCGCAGGCCTTCGGGTACGGCTTGCCGACCTCGCAGAGGGGAGTGCCTTCGTAAACCTGCAGGAAGATGTTACCGCCCTTTGACGCTCCGGTCGTGACTATATATTCCGCAAAATCGAGATACTCCTTCCTGCCGGTGATGAAGTAGAGTCTCATCATTGGTTCGAGGATCGATGATGATTCGATCTTTGTCGGACTCCATCCAAGATCGGTTATGCCCTTCTTAGGAGCTGGACCGACCTGATCGATCACGCTCAGGGCCTCTTTCTCAAGTGCCGAGAGGACTCTGGGATCCTGCTCCACATCTGTGTAGTACTGAAGAAGGCCGAGCATGACGTACTTCCTCTCCCAGATGTCTCCGTCACGGTCGCCGGGCTGTTCGTCAACCGGAGTGCAGCTGATGCTGCCGTTGCTTTTCTCCGTGGCCATGAGCTTGTAAACCAGATCCCGGGTCAGTTTCTTCAGTTCCGGATCCCCGTTGTAGCGGTAAAGCAGGGAATTCGTGCGGATGCTCTTGCCCGGCATCTCGCCGAGGGCGAACTGGGAACGTCCTTTTATGAAATAGTCGATGACCTTGTCGTAAGGCATCACCCCGTTGACCCAGTGGTCGATGATGTTCCGGATGTCATCGGCAAAGTAGCCGTTGAATGTCACACTTCCCGCCGGAAGCGGCTCGATCACATCGTCCACCCTCTTCAGGTTGTCCTGCGCGAAGGCTCCGACCGAAAGCAGCGTGGCTGCCGCCGCGAAAACGATTGCATTTTTCATTATTGTGCCTGTCAACATTTTCAAAAGTCCGTAAAGTTAACACTTTTCCAAGCAACTGACCACATTGTTTTCCGAATATGTCAAGCCTCACGGCAACACCACGGGAATCTTACCGTGAATCCGCCGCGACGGCTTTGCCGATGATGTTTTTTGTTCGTACCTTTGCGTCAAAAGGCGCATCAATTTTGGTTTATGGTAAGAATCTTCTGCAAAAACACCGGAACATCCAAGGAGTTTCCCGAAGGGACTCCCCTGTTGGACATCGCTTCCCGGTTCGAGTTCGACAAGCCCTACGACATACTTGCCGCCAATGTGAACAACGTGGCCGAAGGATTGAGGTTCAGGGTCTTCCGCAACAAGGACGTGGAGTTTCTGGACTACCGCACCTACATCGGGCGCAACTTCTACAGCCGATCGCTCTGCCTCCTGCTCTACAAGGCCACGAGGGATCTCTTTCCGGAAAGCCGGATGACCATCCGCAGACCCATCTCAAAAGGGTTTTTCTGTTCTGTCCGCAAGAATGACGGCTCGCCGCTTTCGGAAACTGACGTGGAGGCGATAGGAAGCAGAATGAGAGAACTTGTCAGCGAAGACATTCCGTTCAGACGCAAGGAACTCCAGATCGAAGAGGCCATCAGGATATTCAAAGAGTCCGGCGATCCGGACAAGGTGAAGCTGCTTCAGACGTGCGGTGAGGTTTACATCACCTGCCACTCGCTTGGCGACGTGACTGACTACTGCTATGACGAACTCGTTCCAAGCACCGGCTACCTCAGGACTTTCGGGGTACGGCTCTGTCATGGAGGAATATTGCTGCGCGTCCCTGACCGCCATCATCCCGAGGATCTGGCACCGCTCGACGAGCAGCCTAAGACATTCGAGGTGTTCGCTGAGACTCACCGGTGGAACTGGATCATGGGGCTTGCCAATGTCGGGGATGTCAACGAGTCAATCCTGAAAGGCAACGCCTCGGATCTCATACAGATCTCGGAGGCTCTGCAGGAAAAGAAGATCGTCCAGATCGCCGAGGAGATCGAAAGAAGGCACAATGATCCGGAGAATCCGGTCAGGCTTGTCCTGATCACCGGACCGAGCAGCAGCGGAAAAAGCACAGTCTGCAAAAGGCTCAGCGTCCAGCTGAAGGCCTGCGGACTGCATCCCATCTCCTTCTCGACCGATGACTATTTCGTCAACCGTGTCGAGACTCCGAAGTTGCCGGACGGTTCCTACGACTTCGACAACTTCGACACCGTGGACCATGAATATCTCCAGAAAGACCTCGTCAAACTGCTTGACGGAGAGGAGGTGGAAGTCCCTGAATACAACTTCGTCACGGGCCGCCGCGAGTTCAACGGCAAGAATCTCAGGCTGGGCGAAAGGTCCGTGCTGCTGGTCGAAGGCCTGCATGCCCTGAACCCCCGCCTGACGGACAAGGTTCCGGACAGGGGGAAGTTCAGGATATTCATAAACACCATCACATCAATCTCGCTGGACTGCCACAACTGCATTCCGACGAGCGACAACCGTCTGCTGCGAAGGATCGTCAGGGATTACCTCAAGGGCGCGTTTTCGGCCCGGGAGTCGATCGCCAACTGGCCGAACGTGCGCAGGGCGGAGGTGAAGTGGATCTATCCTTTCCAGGAGAGTGCGGACGTGCTGTTCAACTCGGCCTATCTGGTGGAGTTCGCGGTACTGCGCACCCACGCCGAAAGGATTCTCGCTACCGTCCCGAAGAACTGTCCGGAGTACGGCGAGGCGCACAGGCTGCTTAAATTCCTGCACTACTTCGTGCCTGTCTCCGACAAGGAGATTCCGGCGACATCGCTGCTGCGCGGATTCATCGGAGACGGAAGCTATTGACATTTTTTACCGGCCGGCGGAAAAACGCGGGTGTTCCTGGAAACGGCGGTCGGGAGTGAAATTGACATATTCATAGAAAACAATTTAAAACATCTACCTCAAAATGGCGGACGAAAAGATAATTTTCTCGATGAACGGTGTGGGAAAGGTTCTCCCTCACAACAACAAGGTTATCCTGAAGGACATCTACCTTTCCTTCTTCTACGGAGCGAAGATCGGCATCATCGGTCTGAACGGCTCCGGCAAGTCAACCCTGATGAAGATCATCGCCGGTGTGGAGAAATCCTACCGGGGCGAGGTGGTCTGGGCACCGGGCTATTCAGTGGGCTATCTTGAACAGGAGCCTCAGATGGATCCGGACAAGACCGTCATCGAGGTCGTGCAGGAGGGTGTGCAGGAGGTTATGGATGTGCTCAATGAATATAACGGGATCTCCCTCAAGTTCATGGAGCCGATGGACGATGATCAGATGAACGCGCTGATCGCGCGCCAGGGCGAACTGTCCGAGAAGATCGAGCATCTTGGAGGCTGGGAGATCGACGCGAAACTCGAAAGGGCGATGGATGCCCTGAACTGCCCTCCGGCGGATGCCAAGGTCTCGACACTTTCCGGCGGAGAGCGCAGACGTGTGGCGCTTTGCCGTCTGCTGCTGCGCGAGCCGGACGTGCTGCTCCTCGACGAGCCGACCAACCACCTCGACACCGAGAGCATCCAATGGCTTGAGGCGCATCTGAGACAGTACAAAGGCACGGTCATCGCCGTGACCCACGACCGTTACTTCCTTGACAACGTGGCCGGCTGGATCCTTGAGCTTGACAGAGGCGAGGGAATTCCGTGGAAAGGCAACTACAGTTCCTGGCTGGAGCAGAAGACCAAGAGGCTTGAGATGGAGGAGAAGCAGGAGAGCAAGAGGCGAAAAACCCTCCAGCATGAGCTCGAATGGGTGCGGATGGCTCCCAAGGCCCGCCAGGCAAAGCAGAAAGCCCGTCTGGGAGCCTACGAGAAACTGGCCGCCGCCGACATGAAGGAGAAGGAGGCCGATCTGGAGATCTACATCCCGAACGGCCCGCGTCTCGGAAACAAGGTCATCGAGTTCAAGGATGTGTCCAAGGCCTATGGGGACAAGATTCTCTTCGAGCATCTTTCGTTCGCCCTTCCGCCGGCAGGAATCGTCGGGGTGATCGGCCCCAACGGAGCCGGAAAGACAACACTTTTCAGACTCATCATGGGCATCGAGAAACCGGACACCGGATCGATCGACATCGGAGAGACTGTGAAGATCTCCTACGTTGACCAGCAGCACAGAAGCATCGACCCTGACAAGACCGTGTTCGAGACCATCGCTGGGAACTCCGAATGGGTAAGGCTCGGGAACAAGGACATCAACGCCAGAGCCTGGGTCTCAAGATTCAATTTCAGCGGCTCCGATCAGGAGAAGCTCTGCGGGGTTCTCTCGGGCGGCGAACGCAACAGGCTCCACCTCGCGCTCACCCTCAAGGACGAGGGAAACGTGCTGCTTCTTGACGAGCCGACCAACGATGTGGATGTCAACACTATCCGCGCCCTGGAGGACGGTCTTGAGAACTTCGCCGGATGCGCCGTCGTGATCAGCCACGACCGCTGGTTCCTGGACAGGATCGCCACCCACATCCTCGCCTACGAGGGAGACTCCAACGTGGTGTTCTTCGAGGGCAACTACGCCGAGTACGAGGAAAACCGCAAGGCACGTCTTGGCAACGCAGAGCCTAAGAGATTCAAGTACAAGAAATTGATGGAATAGTTATTGCAGTGTTCAAGTGCCGGTGCGCCGCGGTGGCGCATCGGCCAAGTTTCACTAAAACTAAAAGTTATGGCAAGTGACTCCCAAAAGTACGAATGCCTGCGCTGTGGCTGGATCTATGACCCGGCCGAAGGCGACCCGGACGGTGGCATAAAGCCCGGAACCCCATTCAAAGACATCCCGAAAGACTGGAAATGCCCTGTCTGCGGAGCCGCAAAATCCGATTTCGCGGAGTACCCGGATTAGCAGTCCCGCAAACGATTCTTTCACAAGAAGTTGACCAAAGCCGGCCAGGAGTGTTCCCGACCGGCTGATTTTTGACTCGGCTATCCTGAGCCACTCTTGGTGCCACTCTGGCGAAAACAGCTATTTGGATTTCCGGTGGAAAAGCGTTAAGTTTGAATTTAGCAAAGGACATCCTGGAAAAATGCAGAACCTTGATTCGATAAACCTCAACAAGACCCAGCGGCGGGCGGTGATGAAGATCGCTGTCGAGCTGGCCAAGGCGGACAACAGAATCCACCCGAAAGAGGTCTCGGTTCTGGACAAGCTGCAGTCCGGACTTGGACTTGACCGGAAGGAGCTGGATCTCATTCACTACCTTCCTTTAGAGAACGCCGTGGAGTGCCTCAAGGATCTGGACGAAACTTCAACGGAGCTGGTTACAGGTCTTTTCAACGAGATGATGTGCTCCGACAACGACATCAACTTCGAAGAGAATCTTCTGCTGTCGGCGATCTCAATGTCCTGCGGCAGCGGGTCCAGAGACTGGTGCCGGATTCTGTCTGCAGATGCCACCGAATCGGAAGTGCCTGAAAAACAGATTGTCTTCCTTGAAGGGAAGGTCTCGGAAGCCGCTCATCAAATTCTCGATGACAAGTACGACAACCTGTTCATCTCAAAGGCGTTCGGCGACATCGGAATCGAACTCTTCTACCTTCCGGACATCCTCCGCGGGTTTGACCGTCACCTTGACGAGGACGACAGATTCAGACTTCTCAAACGGTCGATGGAGTACCTTGTGCCGGCAGGATGTGACAGAACCAAGCTTGACAACCTGAAGGAATCACTGGCGGCCCTTGACACGAGAACGTTCTACCACCTCATCCTTTCAAGATTCGGCATTGACCCTGAACGGATCCCGTACCCGGCATTCCTGCTCGTAAAGATCCGTGACAGCCACATCCTTGATGACAGCGACACGATGCGCCGGACGGTGGACTTCCTCTGCATCGACATGTCGTCCGAAGTGAAACGGCGGATTCTGACATTTGTCTCCCGCTTCGACAAGCGCCGCGACCTCCTTTTCTACAAAGGTTACTACAAGTTCCTGTACGACTACCTCAGTTCCGAGGCCAAAATCACCGACCCGATCACAATCGACACTAAAGGAGACTTCATCCTCGAATCGGGCGACACCATCAGGTTCAAATCCGCCCCACAGGCGAAAACCCTCTACCTGCTCTTGTTGAGCCGTGGCGACAAAGGAATCTCCCAGACTGACTTCAACAAAGCAGTCTCTTTCCTCAAAACTCTGGACATCAATGAATATCTCACCTCGTCAGGCGATTTTGACCTTCCACGCTTCAAGGAAAGTCTGTCCGGCAAGGACGATGAATATGCCCACGTGATCTTCGACACGATCGACATCTACCGTTCGGTCTCGACTAAGGACAGCCAGAAAAAGGATTTTCTTGAATATGTCCAAAGCATCCTGCGGCACCGCAGTTCGCTGAAGACCTACATCAACTCCGGCTTCGCCTCCGCCAGAAGACTTGCGAACCCCGAACATTTCATGATCCGTTTCAATCCAGACACCAGAACCTATGCCGTCTCCACCAGCCCATCCCTGTTCACCACCTCTCTGGATGGTTCTTCCACGATTCCTCTGACCGGCTCCCCTCTCTGGAAATCCCTCAAATGAATCTTTAGAAGCTGTTTTGAAATAATCCCTCTCTTTTCTTATACGGTCTTTCCGGCCATTTCCATCTTTGTCATCGGTCACGTAGCTACTACAGCCACGCTCCCTCTTCCAGAGCCGAAACTGCCCCGACAATTCCACATGATAAAAAAACAGATTTTTAGACCCGGCATCATTTTTCCGAACGTTTGGATTTGTGGTGAGGGAATCATGAAAGGGTGGTATATTTGCGGGGATTTTCAAAGAAAAGGATCGGTTATGAAGAAGAATTCCGGCGGTATAAACGCGGATGACACAGGGGACAGACTCGTAAAAAGAGGCGCGGAAGCAAAGAGCGACCTTGCCGAAGCAGTCTCAGATGGGTTCAGGGGAATGGATTACCTTATTGACAAATCAAGGGACGTGATCGAGGGGAAGGGGCGGAACGTCATTCCGGAGGCGGAGAAGGAGCCGCTCTGGAAGGCCTGTCTGGAGAAGTTCAAGGATCCGATCATCATCATTCTGCTTGTGGCGCTGGGGCTCTCGCTGGGAGTGTCCGGGTACGAGATGGCATATTCAGGAAAGGACGCCTCCTGCCTGATCGAACCGCTGGGAGTGCTGGTGGCGATACTCCTCGCCACCGGGATCGGGTTCATCTTCGAGGTCAGGGCGGAGAACGAGTTCAAGATCCTGAACAAGGCGAAGGACGAGAGGCCTGTCAAGGTGCTGCGTCTGAGGAACGCCGGCGACACGCTCCCGCAGACTTATGAGATTCCGAAAAGCGACGTGTGTCCGGGGGACGTTGTCGTCCTTGAGAACGGGGACGAGATCCCGGCGGACGGCATCCTGCTCAGCGACAGGAATCTGTCCATCGACGAGTCGGATTTCACGGGAGAGCCGTTCACGAAAAAAAGAACGGAGCCGGACGGAAAAACGGAAAGCACCTACCCGGAGAACTTCCTGCTGCGCGGCACTACGGTGATCGAGGGCAGCGCGACCTACAGGGTCACGGCGGTCGGCATGGAGACCGAAGAAGGGAAAGGTGCGAAGATCCTGCAGGAGGAGCCTGACGTGCAGACTCCGCTGAACGCCCAGCTGAACAGACTCGCCAAGTGGATCTCCTACGCCAGCTACGTCATAGCCGCATTGATCGTCATCGGAAGGATGGCCGTGTTCTTCCTCACGAATGACGCGGAGACATATTCATTCATAGAGATTTTCCGCGCCGCGCTCAGCTCGCTGATGCTCGCCGTGACGCTGATTGTCGTGTCGGTGCCGGAGGGGCTGCCGATGAGCGTGACCATCAGCCTCGCGCTGAGCATGCGCAAGATGCTGAAGGAAAAGAATCTGGTGCGGAAACTTCACGCCTGCGAGACCCTCGGGGCGGCCACCGTCATCTGCACGGACAAGACCGGCACGCTGACGGAGAACAAGATGAGCGTGGTGGAGTCGGAGTTCTGGGGCATCGGCGAGGACCTCATAACCGACAGCATAGCGGTGAACTCGACGGCGGTGTTGAACACCTCCGACACTGGCGGGATGCGTCCGATCGGGAATCCTACGGAAGGAGCGCTGCTGCTGTGGCTGCATGGCAAGGGGATTGACTATTCGGTGCGCCGGAGCGCCTACCGGATTGTGGACCAGATCGCTTTCTCGACGGAAAGGAAACGGATGACCACCGATGCCATCGACAACGGGACAGGAGATGAATATCTCTTCATAAAGGGAGCTCCGGAACTCCTGCTGGAGACTTCTGACATCATGGAAGGCGGCCCGTCAAAAGAGAGCGTGGCGGCGACTCTGGCATCCTGGCAGTCAAAAGGGATGAGGACTTTGGGCTTCGCGATAAGGAATATGTCCGTGAAAGACTCAAA
The DNA here is from genome assembly GCA_963623745.1 of Bulleidia sp. GTDB lineage: Bacteria > Bacteroidota > Bacteroidia > Bacteroidales > UBA932 > Cryptobacteroides. Next base: position 35,647 of record CAVFMX010000127.1, on the reverse strand, counting down.
AGTCCTCTTCTTCGGCATTGTCGGCATCGCGGATCCGATCCGGGACGATGTGCGGGAGGCGATCGACACCTGCTCCGGACACGCAGGGGTCAGGGTGATCATGGTGACCGGAGACACAGTCCTCACCGCCACCGAGATCGCCCGTCAGTCAGGAATCATCCGGGAGGACGAAAGCGAGCCTCTGACCATCACCGGCTCCGAATTCGCCTCTAAAAGTGACGGCTACCTCAAGAAGGAGATCCTGCCGGGACTGAGGGTTCTCTCACGCGCACGGCCGGAGGACAAGGTCCGTCTTGTCACCCTGCTTCAGGAGATGGGCGAGGTCGTGGCGGTCACAGGCGACGGCACCAACGACGCTCCGGCCCTGAAAAAGGCCCAGGTGGGGCTTTCGATGGGAGACGGCACGGCAAGGGCGAAGGAGGCCAGCGACGTGACGATCCTGGACAACTCGTTCTCCAGCATCAACAAAGGCATCCTTTGGGGACGTTCCCTGTACTTGAACATCAAGCGATTCATCCTGTTCCAGATGACGATCAACGTCTGCGCCTGTCTGGTCGTGCTGCTTGGAGCTTTCATCGGGTTGGACTCTCCTCTCACGGTCACGCAGATGCTGTGGGTCAATCTGATCATGGACACGTTCGCGGCAATGGCGCTGGCCTCTCTCCCTCCGGACCGCAAGGTGATGGACGAGAAGCCGAGGGATCAGAAAAGCCACATAATCGACTGCGGTATGGGAAAAAGGATCATCCTCACGGGAATATTCTTCTTCGCCATCATGGCTCTTCTATGGCAGTTCCTGTGGCGGACTGACATCAGTTCCGTCAAGGATCTTCTTGACTGGAAGGTGGCGGGACAATTCTTCAGCGGAGCCTTCTCCGCCCACACGAAGGCGCATCTTTCCGGCTATGAACTGGGTGTCTTCTTCACGACGTTCGTGCTGCTCCAGTTCTGGAACATGTTCAACGCCAGATTCTTCAAGACCAACGGAAGCGTCATGCAGGACATCCTTGACTTTTTCTTCAACCGCCGGAAGTTCAAGGAGTCGGCTTGCTACGGCTGCCTGTTGGTGGCAGGGATCATACTGATCGGCCAGTTCCTGATAGTCAACTGCTTCGGAGCCTTTTTCGAGGTTTCCGCCCTTCCTCTTGCCGACTGGGGATGGCTCCTGCTCTTCACCTCGCCGGTGCTGATCCTTCCGGACATTTACCGGTTCTTACGCTCCAAGATCGTAAAGTGACCTCACAAGGATAACCCCGAAATAATGGCATCCGGAACGAAGCGGCCGAAGGGTTTTTGGGAGAATCATTTCCCCATGCCCCTCTGGGGCTGCCGCGAAGCGACCGGGGGTTGAATTCATGCTGCTTTGAAAGAGATGCCTTTCAGAGCAGCATCAGCAACTGGCCGGAGATGACACGCAGGAACATCTCCACCGGATAGACTGTGGCATAGGCGACTGACGGCTCGTCGTCATCAACCGTGGTAAGGGCATAGTTAAGTGCGATAGGGTTTGCCATCGAGGCGCACAACATCCCGACATTCTCCGAATAGTCCGTCTTGCAGAACTTCGCGGCGATGAAGCCGACCAGAAGTACCGGAACAATGGCCAGAATCAGGCTGATCCCGATCCACAGCAAGCCTTCCGGTCTCAAGACCGTCCCGAAAAAGTCAGGCCCGGCACTGAGTCCAAGCCCGGCGAGATAGACGGTCAGGCCGAACTGCCTGAGCATCAGATTAGCGCTGTGCGTCGTGTACGTGGTAAGATGGAGCCTCGGCCCGAAGGCGCCCATCAGGATGCCTATCAGAATCGGTCCGCCTGCGATTCCGAGCCTGATCGGAACGCTCATCCCCGGAATGGAAATCGGCAGGCTGCCCAGGATCAGTCCGAGCATAAGCCCGATGAAGATGAACAGCAGATTCGGATTACGGAGTTCCTTCTCTTGATTGCCAAGGACTTCCGCCACACGGTCGATTGCCTTCTGCTCCCCCACTATCGTCAGTTTGTCCCCGATCTGGAGTCTGAGGTCACGGGACGGAAGCAGATCGATACCGGCACGGTTGACCCTCGTGATGTTGATCCTGTACACATTGCGCAGATGGAGATCCCCGAGTTTGGCTCCGTTGACACTCGTCCTGGTCACGAAAATGTGGCGCGACACGAGCATCCCGTCCAGATGGTTCCAATCGATGTCCTTCTTGTTCCAATCCTTCACGACCTTCTCTCCGAACAGCGTCTCTGCCGCCCCGGCATCCGTCTCACGGGTCAGCACAAGCACATGCTCCCCCTGCTCAAGCACAGTGTCCCCGTCCGGTATGATCACCTGGCCACGGCCTTCTCCGGCATATTTCCAGACCCTTGACACGACAAGACGGACGCGGGCATCCTTCATGATGTCACGGATGGTCTTGCCGAAAACCGCCGGGTTGCTCACCCTGAACTCCGTGATGAAAGTCTGGTTGTCGCGCACGTCCTTGGGGGCACGGTTCTTACGTGACATGGAAGAGAGGATCGCGACACAGAGTATCACGCCGATCACTCCGAAAGGATAGCCCACCGCACAGGCCGTGGCCATCCGGTTCGAGACCTCCACCGCTCCAGGATCTGTCTGCAGCAAGGTCTGCTGGGCGGCTCCGAGCATGGGGGTGTTGGTCGCAGCGCCCGTGAGAAGGCCGGTCGCCACAGGCAGGGACATTCCGGACAGCCTGCTCACTCCCAATGTCAGGACGGTTCCCACAGTCAGGACGGCGAACGCCAGAATGTTCAGTTTGATGCCTCCTTTCTTCAGAGAAGGGAAAAAACTCGGTCCTACCTGCAGACCGAGGGTGAAGACAAACAGCACAAGGCCGAAATTCTGCGCCAGGGCCAGCATGCGGGGATCGATGCGGAGTCCGAAGTGTCCGACAATGATTCCCGCGAAGAACACGAACGTGACACCGAAACTGACACCCCTTATCCTTATCCTGTTGCACAGAAGACCTGCGGCGCAAACCAGCGACAAGACCAGAATCGCCTGAACATAAGATGGTTCCGTGAATATTTCGATAAGCCAGTTCATAGTTCTTCAAACAGTGTCTCCAAAATGCATCCGAGAAATTAAGAAAAGAGACCTTAAAGCCTCTCGAAAGGCTTGGCGGGATCCCCTGTCCAGCGGTAAAGATGGGTCCGGGAGTACTGTTTCCCGGTCTCCGCGTTCTTTCCTGGCTCGGCAAAATAGAACAGACCTCCGCCGACCGGACACAACCCCGTAGATCCGTACTTGAAGTAAAAACCTGGCACAGGAGCGTCCGGAGCCCCGACAACCTCATGCTTCGTCCTGTCGTAAAGCACCCCGGCAAGCTGTCTTCTCACCGGCTTCGAGGCTACATCGAACACAAACATGTCGTAATTCGGGAATATGCTCTTGCGTCCCTTGTACACCGCCATCAGCATATTTCCCGTCTCCGGATCGTAAGCCAGATTCTGCACTCCCCATTCCGTGTTTCCGGTGTAAATGAAATACTTGTCCCCAGGCTTTGCCGGACCTTCAGCATAGAAATCTCCGAACTTGACCTTACCGGCATATTCATTCAGTCTCCCGATGTCGTAGCGGAGCAGCACCTGATGGTTGTTGTCGTTGCGGGTGTTGTCGCCGTAGACTCCGTAGGCCACAAAGAGACAGCTCTTTCCGCCCTTCCGGCCAAGCTTTGGAGCGATCGTCACCCCGTCGATTCCGGAACAGCCGTAGAAATGCTCGTACTCCTTGTCGGCGAAACCGGTCATGTGGTAATCCCTTGTGGCGTCCTTGATACAGACAATCCTGAAGGCGTCATTATCCTCGGAATCCATGCCGACTTCCGTCACCTTGTCCACATCTATGATGGCGATGTAGAACATCGAGCGTCCCTTGGCGAACGAGGACAGTCCGGCACCGATGACATCGTCCTTGCACTCCAGGGAAGCATAGACCTTCCTGTCTGACGGGTTGAATGTCATCGCCCCGAGATGACCCTGGATCCTGTCCACCGAACCGATCACCTTGCCTTCAAGATCGGTCTTTATGAAACTGGTGGTGAACGAGAAGTACATTCTGCCGGCCTCGCTGTCATAGGCGATACCCTGGACATGGTTCTTCCCGCCCTCGACATAAATCTCCACCGGCGGACGCCGCTCCGTCTGTGAATGCGCCGCCACGGCTCCGGCCATGACCATCAATGCGACCAATGCTATTCTTTTCATTCGTAAACGAATATTATCATCAAACCATCTTCCGGTCACTTCCTATTTCCTTAATTCTTCAATCATAGCCTTGGCGACAGCGGCGGAAGCGCCCTTCCCTCCGAGAGCGTCACGGATCTCCTGATAGCCGGAGAGCATCGTGGAGCGGTACTCCTTGTCCTCGATCATCCTGCGGACCTCGTTCAGCACGTTGTCCGGCGTGAAATAGTACTGCAGAAGTTCCCGAAAACAGATCCTGTCAAGGATCAGATTGCCGAGGCTTATGTACTGAATCCTGATTATAGACTTGGCTATCATGAAATTAATGGAGGAACCCTTGTAGGCCACCACTTGTGGCGTGCCGATCAACGCACATTCCAGCGATGCCGTACCGGAATTCACCACGGCGGCCTTCGCATGACGCATCACGGCATAGCTCTGACCGAAGACCACGCTGACATATTCACGCACTCCGATGTACTTGGCATAGTCGGCCTCCGAACGCGCCGGAGCCGCCGCCACCACGAAGCGGTAGTCTGAATATTCAGGGATGGCATGCAGCCTGTCGGCAAATTCCATGAAGGTCGGCATCATCGAGCTGATCTCGCCGTTTCTGGAACCCGCCATAAGAGCAATCATCGGCCTGTCAGGCAGTCCGGTCTTCGTCAGAAACTCATCCCTGGTCTCCTTGAAGACCTCGGAATTGTCTATCGCGTCGATCAGCGGATTGCCTTTATAAATGAAGTCAACGCCTTTCCCCCTGAAGTACGGAATCTCGAACGGGAACACGATGAACAACTTGTCCACGAACGCCTTGATCTTCTTCACGCGGCTTTCCCTTGAGGCCCAGACTTTCGGGGCGATGTAGTAGAACACCTTGAACCCGGCCCTGTGGGCGAACTCAGCCACCCGGAAGTTGAACCCGGGATAGTCTATGAGGATCACCACGTCCGGCTTCCAGCGAAGGATGTCCGATGTGCAGTCCTTGAACCTTTTGGCGAAAGCCCTCGCATGGATCAGAATCTGGGTGAATCCGATGACGGCCCCGTCATTGTAGTCCTTCACCAGCCCTGCACCTTTCTGATGCTCATGGTACACCGCATCCATCAGCCCGCCGCCCCAGAAGCGGATGTCCGCCTCCGGATCCTCGGCGTAGAGCCCACGCATGAGATTTGAGCCATGAAGATCCCCGGATGCCTCTCCGGCTATGATGTAGTAGCGCATATTCCTGTTCAGCAGCCGCAGGAAACGTCCTGCGGGGATGTTACTAAAAATCTTTATTGAACCCCGATGACTCCAGACGCGCGATCTCGTCCCTGTCGGAGCTGTCGATGCTGTGGGCGACAATGGAGATGTAGCCGTCTGCGAGGAGATGATGGTCGGCGAGACTGTCATCATGGAGAGAATCATCCTTGAAATCCCCCACCATCATGTAAAGCCGCTCCCCTTCCCCGGCCTCCGGGCTGGAAGTGTGACCGAGAGCCTCCGGGCTGATGCCTCTTTTGGCTAAAAACTCCGTGTCCCAAGGCTTGAACTCCTTCTCCCAATGCCCAAGACCCTGATGTCCGACTCTGATGCCCTTGATCCTGGATGCGGGGATGTCCGGGAAATTGACATTGTAGAATATGCCCCTCCTCCGCGGCCTGCAGTCCATAAGCTTTTTGAATATGCCGGGGAAATATTCCTCCACCGCCGTGAAATCCGCATCCGGACTCATCGTGTCAAGCGAGACTCCGATGCCCGGTATTCCGTTCAAGGCGGCTTCCTCCGCAGCGCCGAGGGTCCCCGAATAATTCGCCGCCGTGGCCGCGTTCGATCCGTGGTTGATTCCGCAGACCACCACGTCAGGCTTTCCCGGCCAGAAGATCTCGTCCAGCCCGTATTTCACGCAGCTTGCAGGAGTCGCGTCAAGATAAGCCCATCTCACGCCGTTCTTCTCCGGAAGTTCCTTGTAGGCGATAGCCCGGCCTCCCATCGAGACCGCCATTGACATCCCCGACTGATGGAATTTGGGCGCTACCACAGTGACTCTGCCAAATTGACGCATCATGTCAGCCAGAGAATGGATTCCTCCCGCCTGATAGCCATCATCATTTGTCAGCAGTATGTTCAGTTCATCAGACATGCTGTTAATATTTTAGCTTACAAATATATTAAATTCCGCAATTTTTTAATAATTTTGCATCGCTTTTGCAGGAAAGGAGCGCGGTTAGTTATGTAAGGAAAGTATTAACAACTTATTTAATATCTAATAAAATGGTAAAACTTGGTATTAACGGATTTGGCCGTATCGGCCGTATGGTTTTCCGTGCAGCTGTCGAGAACTTCTCAAACGACATCGAGGTTGTAGGCATCAATGACCTTCTCGATCCTGAGTATCTTGCTTACATGCTCAAGTATGATTCTGTTCACGGAATCTTCAAAGGCGACGTAAAGGTTGAGGACGGACACCTTGTTGTCAACGGCAAGAAGATCCGTGTCACCGCCGAGATGGATCCGGCGAACCTCAAGTGGAACGAGGTCAATGCTGACGTTGTCGTAGAGTCCACCGGCTTCTTCCTCACTGACGAGACCGCCCGCAAGCACATCCAGGCCGGCGCTAAGAAAGTCATCATGTCAGCTCCTTCAAAGGACGCCACACCTATGTTCGTCTATGGTGTAAACCACAAGACCTACGCAGGACAGGACATCATCTCCAACGCTTCCTGCACCACCAACTGTCTCGCCCCTATCACCAAGGTGCTCAACGACAAGTTCGGTGTGAAGAGAGGCCTCATGACAACTGTTCACGCCGCCACCGCCACCCAGAAGACCGTTGACGGACCTTCAAAGAAGGACTGGAGAGGCGGACGCGGAATCCTTGAGAACATCATCCCTTCATCAACAGGTGCCGCCAAGGCTGTGGGCAAGGTTCTTCCTGAGCTCAACGGCAAGCTTACCGGCATGTCCCTCCGTGTTCCTACATCCGACGTCTCCTTCGTTGACCTGACCTGCGAGCTCAACACTCCTGCCACCTACGATGAGATCTGCGCCGCCATGAAGGCCGCTTCCGAGGGTGAGCTCAAGGGTGTTCTCGGCTACACCGACGAGCCGCTGGTGTCCACCGACTTCCGCAACGATTCCCGCACTTCAATCTTCGACGTGAAGGCCGGTATCCAGCTCGATCCTACTTTCGTAAAGGTTTGCGCCTGGTACGACAACGAGTGGGGTTACTCAAACAAGGTGCTTGAGATGGCACGCGTCATCGCGAAATAATCCTGTTCGAGGATATAGACAGAAAAACGGTCGGGTTGTCCCGACCGTTTTTTTATGCCTTGGAAAGTCCGGAGAACCGTCGCAACCAATGCTCGGCGAGCTACAGGCGCGGACCGAATATGGAGGTGCCGATGCGGACTATGGTGGCACCGTGGCGGACTGCAAGCGGCCAGTCATGAGACATCCCTATGGACAGTTCGGTGAAGTCTGTCAACTGCGGGTAGCGGACGTCCAAATCCCGCTTGAAAGACTGGATACGCATAAAATCAGACTCGACCACCGCAGCATCATCAGTGTGGGTGGCCATGCCCATCAGACCTCGGATACGGACATGGCTGTAGGAACGGCCGCAGGCATATTCATCGAGGATTGACTCGATCTCCTGCCCGGTCAGGCCTCCTTTGGTCAGTTCGGCGCCGAGGTGCAGTTCCAACAGAACGTTGACAATCCGGGAATTGACAGAGGCCCAGTTGTCTATGAGGTCCAGCAGGTGACGGGAATCCACGGATTCCACCAAAGATGCGTACGGAAGCACCAGCTTCAGTTTGTTGGTCTGGAGGTGGCCGATGAAATGCCATTCTATGTCCTGCGGGAGCTGGAGAGCCTTGGAGGCTAACTCCTGCGGACGGTTCTCTCCGAAGCGGCGCTGGCCGGCCTGATAGGCGGTCAGGATGTCCGTGAACGGATGGAATTTGGAAACTGCCACCAGTTTGACCCCTGATGGCAGTTCCTTTCTGATGTTATTGAGATTCTCTTCAATCATGTCAGCGTCTTCCTTTCTGCTGATCTCTCTGCATCTGGGCCTGCATCCGCTGGGCCTCCTCAAGACGCTGCTGCCACTTGCTCTTAGGCATCTTCTTGCCCTCGGTGGCTTTCAGGCGGGCACGGATCTCGTCCGGATTCACGAACCACTTTCTGATCACCCATGTCTCAAGCATGGTGATGAGGTTGGAAAGCAGATAATAATAGCTCAAGCCGGCCGAGAGGCTGTTACAGATGAAGAACATCATGATCGGCATCATCCAGACGCTCATGAACCGCATCGAAGCCATCTGGGGATCGTTGGCACCTGGCTGTGAGGCTGTCGTGATCTTCGAGTAGAAGAACATGGACACGGCCATCAGAAGGGCGAACAAAGAGAGGTGGTCTCCGATCAGCGGAACCCTGGTCCCGAAATCGATGATGGAGTCGTAGGCGCTAAGGTCGTCGGCCCACAGGAAAGACTGCTGGCGCAACTCGATGGAGGCCGGGAAGAAGCGGAACATCGCCCACAGAATCGGGAACTGGAGAAGCATCGGCAGACAGCCGCCCATCGGGCTGATTCCGGCCCTTTTGTAGAGATCCATCTGCGCCTGCTGCTTCTTGAGGGCATCCTCCTGTCTCGGATACTTCTCGCCGAGTTTGTCAATCTCAGGCTTGATGGCCTGCATCTTGGCCGAGGACGAATAAGACTTGTAGGAGAACGGGAAGACGACGATCTTGATGAATATGGTCATCAACAGGATGATGACTCCGAAATTGGAGATGAACCTGTGCAGGAAGTCGAACAGAGGGATGATCACGAACCTTGTGAACCAGCCCACAAGCCAGCCTCCAAGAGGGATGATCTTCTCGTACTTCAGGTCGAAGGACTTGAGGGTCTTGAAGTGGTTTGGACCGAAATAGAACTCGAACGGAACCACGGTCTCATGCTGTCCAGGCTGAAAATCCATCCTCAGACGAGCCTCACCGGTCATCAGGTTGCGGTTCTCATCCTCTTCCGGAAAATAGTTGAGCGCGAAATCAGCCGATGCGAACTCCTGCGGAGCCCTCATGATGGCCGAGAAGAACTGCTGCTGGAAAGCGAACCAGGACACCCTCGCATCAACACGTTTCTGTGCGCTGCGTCCCTTGGCGATGGCCTCAGGTTTCTTCTCCCCGCTGAAATAGTAGTCGAGTTTGGAGTACTGGACCTCGCTCTTGTAGCCCTTCTCCATCCTCGGCATGGTCACGAAATAGTCCACGTCAAAAGAGAACACATTCTTCGGAATGACATTCTCCATCCCGACGAACGAGAGATAGTTCTTCACTGAATATGATCCTTCGGCGATCACGTACCTCTGCTCGATGTACCCGCCGCCGGCGAACGGAAGACGCATGGCGAGCGACGTGTCGGTCCTCTCAGCGACAGTGAAGTTGAAGTCGGCCGTGTTGACCGTCTCACCCGCATAGACCTGAACGTCGTAGCGGCTCATCTCCGGTTTGAAGATGTAGAGCTCGCCGCCTCCGTAGCAGCTATATTCATTGATTTTCACTGAATATGGCTGCGCACCCTTGGTGGTGAAAGCCACCTCGAACTTGTCGTTGGACAGGGTGACGATCTGAGCCTCACCGGAATGCGCCGCCTCAAGGAGAGAATCCTTGTAGATGCTGACCGGAGCGGCCTCCTGGGCGACTGAAACCGTGTCGGAGGTCAGCCTCCGCGCCGCCTCCGCGGCGGCCAAAGAGTCTGCCTGGATCTGATTCACCAACGCGATGGAATCCAACTGTGCCTGATAGGCGGCCTGTTTCCGGTACTGTTTGTTCTGGTAGAAAGTAAAGCCGAACAGGAGCAAGCCTATCAGGACAATACCTGTGATTGTGTTCTTATCCATTCTCTGCTCTACTTCTCTTCTTCGCTCTCCTCCGCCTTGCGGATCTTAGCCTCAAGATCCTTCAACTCCTGCTTCGCGGCTTCGATCCTCTCCTGCATCTTCTGGATCAGAGGAGCGGAGTTCTTGGATGACGAAAAGAAGCCTATGTTGTTCTCGTAGGTGTCGATGTCCTGCTGGAGTTTGTTGTACTGCTGCACGAGACGATCCTTCTCGCTGAGCGGCCTTCTGGAGAATCCGGCGCTCCTGCCGCTGTTTCCTGCACCCTGTCTCGGAGCCCTCAATGAGAAATCCGGGAACTTGGCCTGCATGGCACCTGTGTAGGCGGCCTGGATGGCATCCTTCTCCTTGAACGGAACGAAACCGATTCCCTGCCACTTCTCCACGAACGCCCGGGCGGCCTCATGGTCAGCCGCGGCGTCGCCTGAGAGAACATATTCATTGATCTCATCGACAAGCGCCTGCTTGGCCTTGAGGTTGCCGTGGAAGTCGTTCTCCGGCCTGACGTTCCTGTCACGCTCGTTGAAGAACTCGTCACAGGCGGCGCGGAACCTCTTCCAAAGCTGTTCGGACTTCTTGCGAGGCACGGCTCCTATCTCCTTCCACTGCTTCTGCAGGGCGATCAGTGCCTCTGCGGTCTTCTTCCACTCCTTGCTGTCCTTCAATGCCTCGGCCTGCTCGATCAGGGAAAGTTTCTTCTCCATGTTCTCGTTCATGGAATCCTTGAACCGGGTGTAATATTCCCTCTTGCGGGTGAAGAACTTGTCGCAGGCGGCGCGGAAGCGGTCGTAGATCTTCTGGTTCTCCTTCCTGGTGGCGAAACCGATGGTCCTCCAGGTCTTCTGGATCTCCTCGATCGCGGTGGAGAGGGCGTTCCACTCATTGGAAGACTTGACTTCCTTTTCCGCTATGGCCTCGACCTGCTCGCAGAGCCTGGTCTTCTCGGCAAGGTTCTCCTGCTGCTTTTCCTTCTGTCCCTCGAAGTAGGCCTGATATTTCTTGTTTATCACGGCTGTGGCGGCCTTGAAGCGCTCCCAGATGGAGTCACGATACTCCTTCGCCACAGGGCCGAACTCCTTCCACTGCTCATGAAGTTTCTGGAGCTCACGGAAAGCCTCCACGACATTCTCGTTCTCGGAGAGCTTCTCGGCGGCCTGGCAGAATTCCTCCTTGGCCTCAAGGTTCTTCTTGAAATCAAGATCCCTGAGATCACGGTTGATCTTCACCATGTCGTAGAATTTCTCCACGTAGAACTGGTAGGTGTCGTTCAGGTCACGGAACTTCGTGGCCGGAACCGGGCCGATCTCCCTCCAGCGGTTCTGCAGTTCACGGAAGGCCGGGAATGTGGAATTCACATCCTCCTGCTTCTCCACGAGATTCTTCAGATCCTCGATGACAGCCTGCTTCTTGGCAAAGTTCTCCTCTCTCTGGGCATCCTGCTGGCGGTTATATTCAGCGCGTTCCTTCTTGTAGTTGGCATAGACACCTTTAAATGCGGTCTCCATCGCCTCGAACGGATTGTTCTTCACTTCCTCGGTCTGAGCTTGGGGAGCAACATCCTCAATCACATCCTCCCTTGAGGACGGCTCATCGACCTTCGCTCCCAGGCCTGCCTCAGCCTTCTCCTTCGAGAGCTTCTTGTAGAAAGCGGACTTGATGGCCTCAGCCTCCTTGTACCTCCTCATTCTGTCGTCAGCCTGAGAAAGCTTGTCGAACATGTCCGACAGTTCGGCAAGCGTGAGACGTCCCAGATCAACCGGCACCTCTCCGCCTTCCTCGCTCCCGACGGCTTCCTCTCCGCCGTCCACGGCCTCCTCCAACGGAGCTTCCGGGACTTCGGCGTTCACTTCGGCAGCCTCCTGCGGAGCCTCCGCGGCGGCATCTTTCACGTCAACCTCCTCCTGCGGAACTTCCACGGAAGTGTCACCGGCGGCAGCTTCAGCCACTTCCCCGACCTTAGGATTCTCTGCATTCTCACCGAGAGCCTTTGGAGCTTCCTCTACATCTGAGGTCACATCAACCTCAGGAACATTATCCTCACTCATAAAGCAGTTTGATTATAAGAGTTTCAACATATCCGCAAATATACCTAAAAAAACAATTAAAAAGCCTATTTTTGCAAAAAGGAAAATCATTATTCTATGCGAATTGACATTCTCACCGTCGTCCCGGAACTTCTGGAAAGCCCGTTGGGCCACTCCATTGTGGGAAGGGCGATCAGGAAAGGTCTGGTCGAGATACACGTCCACAACATCAGGAAGTACGGTCTCGGACCGCGCGCCACGGTGGATGACTACTGCTACGGCGGAGACGCCGGCATGGTCATGATGATCGAGCCGGTGGAGAAAATGATAGACGAGCTGAAGGCAGGGCGTGAATATGACGAAGTCATCTACATGTCTCCTGACGGCGAGCGTCTGAACCAAGGAATATCAAACGAACTCTCCCTGAAAGAGAACATCATTCTCCTCTGCGGCCATTATAAAGGAATCGACCATCGGATCCGCGAGCATCTTGTGACCCGTGAGATCTCTGTCGGGGACTACGTTGTCAGCGGCGGGGAGATTCCGGCGGCTCTGCTGGCTGACTCCATAGTAAGATTGATCCCTGGAGCCTTGAGCGATGAGACCTCGGCCCTGAGCGACAGTTTCCAGGACGGACTCCTCTCTCCTCCCGTTTACACCAGACCGGCGGACTACAAAGGCTGGAAGGTGCCTGATGTCCTGCTGAGCGGCAACCCGAAACTGATCCGCGAATGGCAGGATGAACAGGCGTTGGAGCGCACAAGACGCCTCCGGCCGGAGCTGCTCGGCGACACCGGCAGAAAGCACGATCAGGCAATCGAAAAAACTCCGCATTTCTCCTCATGACGCCGGCAGTGCTGGCATCCTGCAAGAAGGCAGAGGAGCCGGCACCGGAAGCGGGAGCAATCCCCATTCGGATCGCCTCAGCCATAACAAAAGCGACAGAAGATGCGTTCGAGACCGGCGATGATGGCGGGCTTTTCGTGGTCAATGAGCCGAAGAGCCTACAGCCGAGCGGAAACCATGCGGACAACCGCCAGCCTCTGACCGAGGTGCAGACCGACAATGTCTCCTACTGATGGAAAGCCGTTTCGTCTTCAGTTCCTGAGTGCAGCACTCCGTCAACATCATCCTCGACAGCGACCCGGCCAAGGTCAAGATCGAGATCGGCGGCGAGATCCAAGGCCGGAATTAGGTTTCCGCGTTGTTGGAACTCATCGATAGCGACGATGTTCGGATTGTCGGACTCGCTGAGGTACTTGAATATCTGATCCAATGAATATGACGGTTCCACGGAGCGTGACGGCTCTATGCTCCAATTTGGATTCCCCATAATGTCCACAGACATCACAGGGCGCAAAGACGACACCGTCTTCACAATCCGGACAAAGCTTTCCGGCCACGTCAAAGATTCGGTCTCTTGTACACGGTCACAGAAATATTCCGGGCCTTCATAACCATAAGTAATGAATGGATTTTTTTGTATGACATGTCATTCAATCTTGGCAAATATAGCACATTAGCTCAAAATACGCAATTTGCATTACGTTTTTTACGTATGATTATCATACCGGAAGTTTGACACATGAAAATTGAAAATAAATTAGCGGAGAGGCCTCGGGCCTCTTCTGCGATATTTTTTCAAAAAAAGGCGTGTCAAACTTCCGAGAAATCATTGATAGTCAAAGCGAAATGTTAACACTGCGGTAAAACGTTTAAAAGTTTTCTCGAAAAAGTCTTGTTTAAACGTTTTTTTTGACTACTTTTGTCATCGGAAATGTGAGAGTAATCACACTCTAACGACTATGACCTTCTTTCAAAATAAGGTAATACACTACTAACTAACCGAAAAAAGTCCGCAGCGATGCGGGCTTTTTTATTGGTCATTGTCATCATCGTGCCTGTGCTTTATGCCCCAGATGCCTGCGGGTATCGCGATCAGGGCATACAAGCCATCAAAACTAAAATAATGTCTGCAAGCCACATATTCAACGTATTTCTTATGATGTCGCTCTTCAATAGATTGTCCCCGCCTTGACCAGCCCCGCTTCGTGGCGCGAGTTCTCGCAATGTGGCCTCATAAAGGTTGCCGTCCGTGTGCGCAAGCTGTCCCGTTTCTGTCCCGTTTTTAGGAGGGATTTTATGTATTTTACTGATTCGTAATGACTTACGAGAATTCTGTTGAGATATCAGGACTCGAACCTGAACTGGCAGAACCAAAATCTGTAGTGCTACCATTACACCATACCTCAATTCCGATCGCAAATTTATTCTTTTTCCTCCAATTCTGCAACCTCTCCGTAGCGGAAAACATCTGAAAGATCAGAGCCGAGCCAAACTTCCGGTAAACTTCCGTGAAAATATTTTGGATTTAAAGGCAAAAGGATTAAATTTGCAGTCCGTTTTGGAAAATATAAAAAAATTCAGATATGAAAAGGACATTTCAACCATCCAGACGCAAGCGCGTGAACAAGCACGGATTCCGTGAGAGAATGGCCACCGCCAACGGTCGCCGCGTACTCGCTTCCCGTCGCCGCCACGGACGCAAGAAACTGACAGTATCATCTGAGGACAGGTGGTAACAGTTCAGATGTTTTTTACTGGGCAGGTCTTATGGCCTGCTTTTTTTGTTCCATCAAGCGAGATCCGAATATGGACATCGATGAGAAATACATGACTGAGGCGCTGAAAGAGGCGCGGCTGGCCCAAGAGGAGGAAGAGATTCCGATCGGGGCTGTCGTTGTGTGCCGGGGGCGGATCATCGGCCGTGGACACAACATGACTGAAAGGCTGCATGATCCCACGGCCCATGCGGAGATGATCGCGGTCACGGCGGCCGGCGAGTCCACTGGCGGGAAATATCTTGGCGACTGCACTCTGTACGTCACCGTGGAGCCATGTCCGATGTGTGCCGGAGCTCTGAACTGGGCTCAGATCGGCCGCATGGTCTATGGAGCTCCTGACCCCAAGCGGGGATACTCACTATACTCACCTTCCCTGCTCCACCCGAAGACCGAAGTCCGCGCCGGCATTCTCTCCGACGAATGTTCTGCCATGATGACCGATTTTTTCCGAGGCAAACGGCAATAAAAAAAAGAAGCGACCGACATTCAGCCGGCCGCTTCTTTTTAATTCATAGAAAGTAGTACAATTACTGCTCGTCAGGGCCTTGGTCATCCGGACCGTTCTGCGGGCCCTGCGGACCAGCCTGCGGGCCGTAAGGATTCTGAGGTCCCTGCTGGGCTCCGCCCTGCGCGTCGCGGTTCATGTCCTCCGAAGCAGCGTTCCAGGCCTTGGTGAGTTCCTCGGAATACCTGTCGATCTCTGAGAGATTCTGGTTCTTGACAGCCTCCTTGAGAGAACCGAGTGCCGATTCGATGGCTGACTTCTTGTCAGCAGGAATCTTGTCGCCGTAGTCCTTGAGGTTCTTGTCGGACTGGAAGCAGAGAGCGTCGGCGTTGTTGACCTTGTCAACTTTCTCCTTGGCCTCCTTGTCGGCAGCCTCGTTGGCCTTGGCCTCGTCACGCATCCTCTGGATCTCGTCATCGGACAGACCTGAAGAGGCCTCGATCCTGATGTTCTGCTCCTTGCCTGTGGCCTTGTCCTTGGCGGACACGTTCAGGATGCCGTTGGCGTCGATGTCGAAAGTCACCTCGATCTGAGGTATGCCCCTTGGAGCAGGAGCGATCCCGTCAAGATGGAACAGGCCTATCTCCTTGTTGTCCTTAGCCATAGGACGCTCACCCTGAAGCACATGGATCTCAACGGAAGGCTGGTTGTCAGCCGCGGTGGAGAACACCTGCGACTTGTGGGTCGGAATGGTCGTGTTTGATTCGATAAGTTTTGTCATCACACCTCCGAGGGTCTCGATACCGAGTGACAGAGGAGTGACATCAAGCAGAAGCACATCCTTCACATCACCTGCCAGCACACCGCCCTGGATTGAGGCGCCGATGGCCACAACCTCGTCAGGATTGACGCTTCTGTTAGGCTCCTTGCCGAAGAATTCCTTGACAAGTTCCTGAACCTTAGGAATACGTGTGGAACCGCCCACGAGAAGAACCTCGTCAATGTCGGAGGCGTTCAGACCAGCATCCTTGAGCGCCTGACGGCAAGGTTCGATGGATCTCTGGAAGAGGTTGTCGCAAAGCTGTTCGAACTTGGCTCTGGTGAGGGTCTTTACAAGGTGCTTAGGGATTCCGTCAACCGGCATGATGTAAGGCAGGTTGATCTCGGTCGATGTCTGGTTGGACAGTTCGATCTTCGCCTTCTCGGCAGCCTCCTTCAATCTCTGGAGCGCCATAGGATCTTTCTTCAGGTCGATTCCGCCGTTCTCGGCAGCGAACTCCTGAGCGAGCCAGTTGATGATCTCCTGATCAAAGTCATCACCGCCAAGGTGAGTGTCACCGTTGGTTGACTTGACCTCGAACACGCCTCCACCCAATTCAAGGATGGAAATATCGAATGTACCGCCGCCAAGGTCATACACGGCGACCTTCATGTCCTTGTTCTTCTTGTCAAGGCCGTAGGCAAGCGCCGCCGCCGTAGGCTCGTTGATGATTCTCTTGACATCAAGTCCGGCGATCTTGCCGGCTTCCTTCGTGGCCTGACGCTGCGAGTCAGAGAAGTAGGCCGGGACAGTGATGACAGCCTCGGTGACTTCCTGACGGAGGTAGTCCTCGGCGGTCTTCTTCATCTTCTGAAGAATCATCGCGGAGATCTCCTGAGGTGAGTAAAGTTTGCCGTTGATGTCCACGCGCGGAGTGTTGTTCTCGCCTTTGACAACCTTGTAAGGCACTCTGGCTATCTCCTTCTGAACCTGCTCGTAAGTCTCACCCATGAATCTCTTGATGGAGAAGACCGTGTTCTGAGGATTCGTTATTGCCTGACGCTTCGCAGGGTTACCGATCTTCCTCTCTCCGCCGTCGGTAAAGGCGACTACTGAAGGGGTGGTCCTTTCACCCTCGTTGTTGATTATGACGGTAGGCTGGTTGCCTTCCATGACCGCAACGCACGAATTCGTGGTTCCAAGGTCGATACCAATGATTTTTCCCATATTCTTAATCTCCTGTTTTTCTATTTTATGCAGTCAGGATCCGTTTCCGGAACCCGGACGCAGGGAGTATTATCGAATGTTATGCCATTTTTACGAATATGCCAATTTGGCAGAAAACCTTCGTTTCGGTAGATTTTCCGAGCGACATCCAACGACAGAACGTCACCACGCACAGGATTGCCGGAATCTTCCAAAACAGTTTTTTTATTTGTTATTACGGGATATTTTGGAGAACTTTGGAGTCATGTATCAAACATCATCATCGCAATGAAACGGATCTTTTTGCTCGGACTTATCCTGCTGAGTGTCATGGCGGGAGCGCAGACAAGACAGCAACGGCTGACGGAACACGTCCATTACCTGGCGGCGGACTCGCTTCAGGGACGCAAAGCCGGAACCGAATATTCACGGAAAGCGGCCCTGTACATTCAAAGGCAATATGAGGCAATAGGAATAAGACCCTTCTTCGAGGACTGGTTCCACCGTTTCGCACCGGGCGGAATCAATTCGTCCACAGACGTAAAGTACCAGAATGTGGTGGGTGTCATCGAGGGGAGCGATCCTGAACTGAAGAATGAATACATCGTCTTGGGCGCCCATTTCGACCACATCGGAGTACGGAACGGGGAAGTTTACAACGGAGCTGACGACAACGCTTCCGGTTCCGCGGCTCTGATCGAGGTGGCCAGAGAACTTTATGCCAGCCGGGACAGCCTGAAAAGAAGCGTGATCATCGCGGCGTTTGACGCCGAGGAGATCGGGCTATGGGGTTCAAAGGCATTGGCGGACACTCTTGTCAGGACTGTCAAGCCGGACAGGATCAAGCTTATGATGAGCCTGGACATGGTCGGGTGGTACAAGGCTTCCGGAAAACTGAAACTACGTGGTACCGCCACCATCATGGACGGAAAAAGAGTACTGAAGGGTGAAGCCTCGAAGTTCTCGATCACGGTCGATCCTGTGAGATTCGAGAAATCCGTTCTCACGGCGACCGACACAGAAGAATTCGCCATGAAAGGAATCCCTACACTCGCCGTGACCACCGGACTCAAGTCACCGTACCACAAACCGGAGGATGACGCCGGGCTGATCGACTATGACGGGCTCGACAAGGTGGCGGGCTACATCTCTGACGTGACCAGGGTCATGGCCTCGGATCCTTCATTGGAGAAAAGCGGACGCATAGCCAGAAAACATTCGCTGAACGCCCCTGCGGTAGAGTTCGGGATTTTGGCTTCACTGGATCAAAGCAGCCTCGATTTCCGCAATGCGGCCTTCGTGACGAAAGAACGGTTCGGCGGCAGCGCCGGGGTTCAGGTCCAGGCAAATTCCGGGAATTTCGGTTTGAATGTCAGAGGGCTCTACGAATACGGCGGCACAAAGTTCCCGGATGATGCGGATCCATATTCATCCTTTGTCAGATTCAGACGGCAGGCTGTCACTGTGCCTGTCACGGTACTGCTTCAGACCAATGGCGGAAACAGAGTCTTCATGGGAGTCGGCGGCTACT
>CAVFMX010000127.1:0-16417 GCA_963623745.1 Bulleidia sp. | reverse complement strand
CCCTCATCGACAAGACGTTTGAAGAACTGTGTGTAATGCAGTACCTCAACGCCGTCGAGGGCATATTCATCCTTGAAAATCCTGTAGCAGATCGGGCATGAGAGGACAAGGGACCGGCAACCGGACGAGAGAATCATCTTCCGGTTGGCGGAGATGGTCTCGTAGGCAGCGTCGGTCTTGCCGGCAAGCATCAGAGGTCGTCCGCAGCATACTCCTCCATCACGATCGGCAAAGACATAATCCACCCCGGCGGCCTTGAAGACTTTCCCCACGGACTTGATGATCCTCGGAGTGAGATGGGTCATGCAGCCTGCGAAGTACATCACCTTCGGCGGCATTTCCGAATTGACCGTTCCTTCAACAGGCTCAGGAACCGAAGTGGAGGCTCCTGCAACAGCGGTCGTCGAGCTTGTCGAAGCGGCTGAGCCAACCGGACGACAGTCTTTAAGGTACGAATAGTCATATTCCAGAGAATTGTTGACAGTGGCCCTCTGCGCGCGGCGTAGTGCCGGGGCGTCAACTCCCACCGGACAAAGCGCATGGCACTTGTCGCACATCAGGCATTTCTCAGCGATGTCGTTGATCTTCTTCTCGTTATGCCGGCGGAGAAAACGGATGAAATAGACCGATGAATATTTCAGATTCTTCTTCTGCACGTTCATCGGACAGGCATCCAGACACAGTCCGCAGCTGGAGCAGGCGTAGATCTCAGCCTCGGCGACACCCTTGCGGGGATGCCGCGGCTGAATCCCGGCGTTGCGCAGCAGGATCCAGAGAACCTCCGTCAGGATGTGCATGTAGCGGCTGAACGGCATCGCGGCGAAGAACAGTCCCAAGCATATTGAATATGCCCACCAGACGGGCATGAAGAACAATTTGTCTCCGAATATCCAGTGCCACAGATGGTTGACAGGAACTGTCAGAAAACTTCCGCCACTCAGGTCCGCCGTGAAACTCTCGGCCAGAAGCCTGAGCGGGAAGATCATCCAAAGGCTGTACAGAGCCACCCTGTCAGCCAGCGACGGTTTCGTGGTGTGCCTCATCCCCAGCACGATGGAGCGGAACCTCTTGAACATGGCCATCCCCACTCCGGTCAGCACATAGAGCAGGAAAAAATCCATCAGGAAAAAGAAGAACGAGCCTCTCAATGTCACGTGCCCGGGATTCATCCAGACGAAAAACCTGTAGAAAATCGGGTAGAAAAGCCCTCCGTCCGTCCAGGCAAGATGCTTCGGCACGAACAGAGCCACTTCGATGTGGCCGAGGACAATCAGCATGAACCATCCGAAGGCGATGGAGGAGTGCATGTAGCCAAGCAGAGGCTTGCGCTTCCAGATCTTCGTGTGGAAAAGGCAGTCGCAGAACAGATCCCTGATGTTCTTGAGTGCTGTCTTAGGAGTGACCAGCGACTTCCAGAGCCGCCGCCTGTCCTCCGCCGGAATCTTGGCCAGAAGCCTTATCAGTCCCACGGTCAGCCAGACCAGCATGAAACTGATGCCGACCACGAACGGAATCACAAAGTTGTTGTAGCCGGACGGAATCCTGTCGATGACTTCGGGAGCGGCCTGAAGCGGCAATGAATGTAAAGGGCTCATTTCGTACCGTAGATTTTAGCGATGGACAGGATGAGGTGACGTGTGTTGATGCCGCGCGGACAGACCATCGAACACTTTCCGCAAAGCTGGCAGGACTTCAGAAAGCCAAGGGCCTTGTCGGGATGGGCGTTGTGAAGCTCCTCGATCGCGGAACGCAGGCTCGTCTGAACGAACTGTCCCGCAGTGCAGACGGCGGTGCAGCTTCCGCAGGCCATGCACTTGCGCACATCCGGTTCAAGAGCGGCCAACTCTTCGAATTTTTCCCTGTCGAACAGGTCAAGATTGATCCTGGAACTTGGAGCCAGACCGAAACCGAAATCTACCATCTCCCGCGAACCAAAGTCTTGTAATTCCTTGCGTCCGGGAATATGTCGGACAGGTACCTGTCAATCTCCACGACAGCCCCGCGGGCATCGCCAAGGGTCTCCGGAAGGGTCTTCGGCCCGGTGGCCGCGCCGGCCAGGAACAAGCCCGGCAGAGGGCTGCGCTGACCGGCCAGAATCCCGTCCCGGACCGCGAAGAATCCATCCTCCTCCACCGGCATCTCCAACAGCTCCCCTACCCTTCTTCCCGCAGCCGAAGGCCTCATGCCGGCCATCAGCACAAGAAGGTCGAGAGTGACTTTCAGAGGCTTGCCCGCCACCGTGTCCTCGGCCTTGACAAGAAGGCTTCCGTCCACGTTCTCGGACACCTCGGCGACACGTCCGCGGATGAACCGCACGCCGTGATCCTTCTGCGCGCTCAAGTAGAGATCCTCGTAGTGGCGGCCGAACATCCGCAGATCCATGTAGAAGCAATAGACCTGCGCGTCAGGGAAAGCCTGCTTCATCTCGCAGGCCTGTTTCACGGCCGTGGCGCAGCAGACCTTCGAGCAGGAGCGGCAGCCGGACTTCTCGTCACGCGAGCCGACACAATGCACGAAGCCGATCTTCCGGGGGTTGTCGATCCGCGCGTCGAAGCCGGAGCCGAACCAGGCTTCAAGATCAGCGTTCGTGATCACATGGTCATAGATCCCGTAGCCATATTCCTCCTTCTTCTCAGCCTTGAAGAGGTCGAAGCCGCCGGCCATCAGGACAGCGTCCGCCAGCACGGTGATGCCGTTGGACAGGATGACATTGTAGGATTTGTCCAGCCGGTTGATCGACTGCACTTCGGTGTCCGTGAAGCATTTGACACCTTCAATCTTTCCGAGCAGTCCGTCAAGGACGGCCGAGGCCGGAGCTCCGTCCGGGAAAAGCCTGTCCCATGAGGCCAGATGCCCGCCAAGAGCCGCGGCGCGCTCGACGAGGATGACATTGTAGCCCAACCTCTGGAGTCCGGATGCCGCCTCAAGGCCCGCAGGTCCTCCACCTATTATGAGTACGTTATTTTTCATAACTTCATCTCTAGCCGGCAGGTAATTACCAACTGAAAAAATTATCTCAAGTTCTAAGATGACTACCCATCTGTCAATTTACGTTACCTCACCATGAATCCCTCCCCTCGGGGGAGGGTTACCTTCGCCACAAAGTGGCTCAAATGGTCTGCATTGGAATATTCATAAAACTATTTCAAACAAGTGCAGCAGCCCGGACGGCCGATGTCCTTGCCGTTTCTGCCGAGGAACTTGCGGGCGGGGTCATATTCAACGCCCATCTTGTCCAGAATCGGCTCGACGCTGACCTGATGGGTCTGCAGTCCGAGATCCCAAGGGTCGTAGCCCAGAACCAGACCGGCCACCTCCTCGTAGGTGAAGACAGGTATGCCGTGTCCCTCCTCCCCGTAGGTCTTGCCGGTTGACTCGGCTATCACATACTGCCATCTGTCAAGGAAATACGGGCATCCCGGACAATTGGTGATGATCATGTCCGGATGGAACGGCTCCATGCTCTCGAACTTCTTGTGGGTGTTGGAGAGGGAGTAGCTTCTGTTGCCCTTGATGAGATACTGCCGGAAACCGAATCCGCAGCAGTGCCGTCTTTCCGGATAATCCACGATCTCGCCTCCCCATGCCTCGACCATCCCGACGAGAACATAAGGATACTCAGCGCCCCCGACTCCCTTGGAAGGGAACATCTTCGAATAGTGGCAGCCGATGTGTTCCACCACACGGAGCGGGCGGCCGGTGCGGACATCCACGAGTTTGTGCTTCGCCCTGGCGGCGATGAGATTCCGGTACTTGTAAACGAGGTCGCTGGCGTGTACCAGGAATTTCGGTTTGGCGAACTCCAGACGGCAGGCCTTCCAAAGGTTCTCACGAACCTTCGCCTCCAGTTCGGGGAACTCGCGCCAGGTCTCCATAGTCTCGCAGTAAAGGCCGAAGGAGGTGATGCATGAGCAGACGTAGTTCTCGTAGCCGTTCTTCGCCATCAGGGCGAACTGGCGCGCGATGATCGTCATCACCGTCTCCTGAGGAATGGTGTCGGAGTGGTAGGCGATGCCGCCGCATGTGGTGTGATGCTCTGTCTCGAACACGTCCCTGCCCAACTCCTGCCTTGTTATCTTCAGGAAAGCCGCTTCCGCCGCCGGGAAGAAACTCTGCCTGATGCAGCTGCGGACGTAGAAATAATGATCGTCCGGAATCTCTTTCTGGTAATCCGACCAGATCTTCTGTTTGCCTTCGTAGATCATTGAGGGCTACTGATTTAAGTGTTTCGGATCGCTGTCCGTGTAGATTTTCGCGATGAACTCGTCCTCGGTGAGGCCCATCTCTCCGGCCTTTTTCAAACCGGCCGCCCGGACCTTCTCCATCCTTTCCGTGGCTCCGGTTTCGTCAAAGATCCTCTTGAGCTGGTCAAGATCCTCCTGCGGGATGCGGCGCATGGCTCCGGGTCCCTCGCCGTCCAGATTGCCGCCGAGTCTCTCGAACACATCGTCCAGATGCTTCTCCTCCCATTCCCAGACCTTTCCGGCCTCAGGATGCCCGGCATAGTCGAAACGGCGTGGATAGACGCAGTAGCCGTAGTCCAGTACGTTGGAACACAAGTCCTTGGTCAGTAGGAACTGCTGGCGGCCTTTCTCGGACTCGATGAAATAGCCCAGTTCTACGGACAGGTTGCGCAGCGCCATGACGATCAGTCCCGGAGCGTTCTTCCGGGGACACCGCGTCACGCAGCTCATGCACTCGCCGCAGTACCAGATCGTTTCGCTTTTCAGCAATTTCTCGATTTCCTCTTCGTCCTTGCTCTGGACGATGTCCACGATTCTCCGGGGATCATAGCGGTAGAACTCCGCCGCCGGACAGATGGCCGTGCAAGTGCCGCAGTTGATGCAGGCGTTCAGGCCTTCCTTCAGACGGTAGTCCTTCATCAGGAGGTCATAAAGTCGTCCCATCGCCTTTCTTTTTAGTAGGATATTTCCTTGCCAAAGCCTCCAGATCAGACTTCGGATTCATGTTCGTTTCCATTTCCGCGAGTGTCCTGACAAATGATTCAAGATCCCCGCGCGGGATGTCGCCGACAATCTTCGCCACAGCCTCAAGGGAAAGTTCAGTCACCTTGTCCTTGATTTTCCGGGAATATGGCGTGACCTCTATGAGATTCTGCCTTCTGTCTTTGGGATTGCTGAGACGGCGGACAAGCTTACGGTTCTCCAGTCCGTCAATCAGCTTGACGATGGAGTTCTTGTCCCTCATCGTGATGTCGGCGATCTGCTGCTGGGTCAGCACGCCCTCGTCCCAGAGCGTGTCCATCACCAGAAACTGTTCCGGGGTCAGATTGAACCCTCCCCTCTGGAACACCTCGGACATGCACTGCTTCACGCTGTTGTGAGCGATGTTCAGAAACATCAGTATCTGCTTTTCCAGTACCATACCTTATAGTAAGACCTTTTACTCTTTTGCAAAGATAGCACAAAAAGGCGAAATGGCAACAATGGGTCTGAAAAAAGAAAATCCAAAATTTTGGTAACGCGCAGGATTTTGGATTTTCTTTCTCTGACCTCAATAGGATGAATATGATCATACCCTACCTGAACTTCCTGTCCTCTTCGAGCATTCCGAGGTAGGAGCTGTAGCGTTCGGCGGAGACAAGGCCGTCATCCACAGCCCGTTTGACAGCGCAGCCCGGTTCGTGGGTGTGGGTGCATGGGGTGAAACGGCAATTGCGGGAGAATCTCAGCATCTCCGGGAAATAAAGGGCTATCTCCTCTTTCTCAAGACGGACAAGGCCGAAGCCCCGGAGACCGGGCGAGTCAATGATGAAGCCCCCCGAGGCCAACGGATACATCTCGTAAAGCGATGTGGTGTGGCGGCCCTGAAGATGGGCGAGGGAGATGTCACCGACCTTCGGATTGAGAGCCGGATCCAATGCCTTGATGATGGAGGACTTCCCCACTCCGGACTCCCCGGAGAAAAGGCAGACATGTCCGTCCCCGGAACCTCCGATGGCGGCCTTCAACTCGTCGATTCCCTCTCCCGTCAGCGCCGAAGTCTCGATGACCCTATAGCCGGCACTCTCATAGATACGATGGAAATCAGAGAGCTGCTCAGGAAAATCCTTTCTGAATATGTCAACCTTGTTCAGGACTATGGTCGCCGGAATCCCATAGACCTCGCAGGTCACCAGAAGCCTGTCCAGGAACGGCAGTTTGATCTCGGGGAAAAACAGGGTCACGACTATGAACGCCCGGTCCAGATTGGCGGCGATCACATGCGACTGCCTCGAAAGGTTCGTCGAGCGGCGGATCACATGGTTCCGGCGGTCAAGCACCTCGACGATCGAGGCAGGATGGGCCGCCGAAGGTTCTTCGGAATATTCATAGGTCACCTTGTCGCCGACCGCCACCGGATTGGTAGCCTCGCTTCCGGAGAGCCGCACCTTGCCTTTGAGTACGGCCGGGAAGGGCTGCCATTCCGGCAACCTCGAAAGCAGGAAATGGCTCCCCGCATTCTTGACAACTGTCGCCTGTCCTTTCATATTCAGCGGCAAAGATAGTCATTCCTTTGAATATGGCAGCGAATATCCTTAAAATCGCTCCGATGCTTCGGCAAGCCCAACGAATACATGGAGTATCACACACTATTCGTGGGCCGCGGAACGTCGCTCGGCAAGGGCTTCGTACTTTGTGCCGGGACGGCCGTAATTGGCGTACGGATGGATGGAGATGCCGCCGCGCGGGGTGAAGAAACCTGTCACCTCAATGTACTTGGGATCCATCAGCCTGATGAGATCCTTCATGATCCTGTTGACGCAGTCCTCGTGGAAATCCCCGTGATTACGGAAACTGAACAGGTACAGTTTCAGGCTCTTGCTCTCCACCATACGCACATCAGGGATGTAGCTGATCCTGATCTCCGCGAAGTCCGGCTGCCCCGTGATCGGACACAGGCTCGTGAATTCCGGGCAGTTGAACCTGACCCAGTAGTCATTGTCCTGATGCTTGTTGACGAACGTCTCCAGAACCTCGGGAGCGTAGTCATTCTTGTAGTCTGTCTTCTTTCCGAGGGATTTCAGGCCCTCCAGTTCTCCTCCTTTCGCCATAACTTTATATTTCATTAATTTTAAACGGATTATACGAGACCTTCTCATCATAGACATCCATCCCCTCGTGCGCCTTGACTTTCCGGACAAACCAGGAGGTCACCGGCAGGATCACAATCTCATACAAGGTCTTCGCCACGATCTGCGTGAGCATGAGATTGACCACAGCCCGGAAAGGGAGAAGCCCGCCGAACGCTATCGGGAAGAAGATCAGGGAGTCGGTCGCCTCTCCTCCGACAGTGGAGAGGATCGCCCTCCAGCCGAAGCCCTTACCCTTGGTCGCAACCTTCATCCGGGACATTATCCACGCGTTGACCGTCGAGCCGGCGATGAACGCCAGAAGAGAACCGGCCATAGATCTCGGAACAAGTCCGAACAGGGAGTTGAAGCTCTCCGCCGCGGCGTAACTGTCCGGGTACATCGGCCTTGGCAGTTTCGTGACGAGGAACGATGCGACGGACACAAAAAGGCACATCGCGAATCCGATCCAGATTGTAAGACGGGCTTTTCTGTAGCCGTAAACCTCTGTGAGGCAATCGTTGAGAATGTACGAGACCGGAAACAGAAGCACCGCTCCGGTGAGCTGGACAGGAAGGTTGCCGACCTGCCAGAGCCGAGGGATGAAGATGTTGGAGACAACCAGACTCACGCAGAATGTCACAGACATCCACACGTAGGTGACAGACAGCGCCCCGCGCTGTTCATTAGCTGAATTTGACATTTTTTCTTGTTTTTAACGTGGTTTCAAGAACACAGGGCCATCCCTTTGTCAGAGGTCCGGACCCTTTTGCGGCTGCAAAGATAAGAATATTCCGGTGAAAATCCCTATCTTTACATTCTCAAAAATCACGGACAGATGCTTAATCAGGAAACCATCGACAAGGCGGTCAGGAATCTTTTCAAGGATATTCAGTTCTCGGACGAGCCCTCGGGGCTTTATGATCCGCTCAGGTACATGATGGAGATCGGGGGGAAAAGGATCCGGCCGACGCTCTGCCTCACGGCATATTCACTCTACAAGGATGAGTTGACTCAGGAGATTCTGGAACCGGCGGCGGGAATCGAGGTGTTCCACAGCTTCACGCTGATCCACGATGACATCATGGACCGCTCATCCCTGCGCAGAGGAGTGGACACGGTCTGGAAGAAATGGGATGCCGACACCGCCATACTTTCGGGGGATGTGATGTGCATCGACAGTTACGCGCGAATCGCCAAAGCGCCGCAAGCAGTCTTGGAAGACGTTCTCAGCCTTTTTGGCAAGACTTCCGCGGAAGTGTGCGAGGGTCAGCAGTACGACATGGATTTCGAGCGGCTCAAGACCGTTCCGATGGCGGATTACATGAATATGATCGGACTCAAGACAAGCGCGCTGATCGCCTGTGCGGCGAAGATGGGAGCGATCATCGGAGGTGCGCCAAAGAATGATCAGGACCGCCTCTACAACTACGGGTACAATCTTGGCCTGGCCTTCCAGGTGGCAGATGACTATCTTGACGCGTTCGGTGACGTGAAGGTCTTCGGCAAACCGATCGGAGGGGACATCATCAACGGTAAGAAGAGCTGGCTGACAGTCAGGGCATTCGAGAAGGCCGATGACAGGCTCAAAGGCGACCTTCTGGGAGCAATGTCGGAAAAGGCGGGGACGGATGAGGAAAAATCCGCCAAGATCCGGAAAGTCAAGGACATCTACAACATCCTCACTGTCGGCGAAGATGCCAGAAAGGCCATCGTCGAGCTGACCGGCAAGGCTCTGGACTGTGTCTCCGGAATCTGTGAGGGAGAGAGGCTGGATCTGTTAAGGGACTTCGCCGACCGGCTTGTGGGCCGCACAAGATAGAGGATGTCGTGACAGACGACAAAACGCAATGGAAAGATGTCCTGATGCAGATCGTGCACCAGGACATCTTTCTATGATAAGCCCACAGCTTCTCAGTTGTTCACAGGACGCAGCACGAAGGTGAACTCACGCTCCGCGGCCGGAATGCGATACTGCTCCAGAGGCAGAGTTCCCCAGGAGTTGATGCCGCCGACACCCATCTGCACAAGGTCGAAATTGACGTAGGTGGTGCCGTTCACCCGGTCATTCTCGTGAGCCATGGCCTTGAGGGACAGCGAATGGCGAGGCTCACCGTTCTGGACATTCGTCTTGTTGCCACGCACCGGAGTGCCGTTCTCCAGGCAGTCCAGATCCCTCATCGTGAACGGAAGGGCGGAGGCTGAGAACCTGCAGTCAGCGGAGATCTCAAGACCGGTGCCGTTGGAGTCCAGAAGGCGGAAATATCTCAAGCCTGTCTTCGTGCCAGACTCCTGGGTACGGACATAGCCGTAGTGGTACTGGTCGTTGACGCTCTGGATGTAACGGCCGACAACGGCGGAGGAATTCCTGTCAACGTAGTTCTCCCAAGGTCCCTTGCCATAGAAGTCAACGGTAGAATAACGGCCGGACATCGCGAACTTCATCCCGAAACGCATGAGGTTCGGAACCTCGGCCAGCCTGCCGGCATCCTTCATCTTCTCTGTGGCGCGGATCGAGCCGTCAGGGAAGATCTCATAGAACATCTTCACGATGGCTGCCCCGCCGGCTATCGGCTCATATTCGGCAGAAAAAGACAGCCGTTCCACTCCGTCAGTGGCTTTTTCGACAACCAATGAGCCGGTTTTCAGTTTGAAGGCAGGATAACGCCATGCCGTGTACATCTCACGGATCTTACCGGCACCCATGTCGTTCTCGGTCGGCGCACGCGCGAACTCCGGAGTCAGAGGCTCGGAAAGCATCTGGACACCGTTCACTGTGTAACCGGTAAGGAATCCGGTGGTCTTGTCGAACGTGGCGGTCCAGTCAGCGATGCGGTCAGCCACAATGCCTGCAAAAGCGAAGGATCCCGAGAACACGTAGGCAGCATCCGTCTCGCTCCGGATCAAAGACTTGCCACAGACGGCAGCGGATCCGGCGGCAAAAGCGGCGACAGCCCTTTCCTGAAGCGCGATCTGGTCATAGGCGACCTCGGTTCCCGCAGGAAGCAGCCCGTCAGCGGTTTTCAGAACGTATGAAACGTTCAGGAACATGTCCCCGTCGGTCTTCGGAAGTTCCTTCAGGCCAGGAAGATCCACGGCAGCCATCTTCTGCGGAGCGACATTCAGGTTTTCAACGGCTCCGGAAGACACAGCCTCACCGTCAACCATAACGTTCCACAGCATCATGTACTGGCCCAGATCCTTGAAGAAATGTTCATTATAGACGTTCACCCTGCCCTGTCCGGCGAGGGATGTGTGGATGTTCCTGTGCTGATAGCGCACCTCATAGGCGTGAGGGTGGAGGGTTCTGTCGGCGGCGATGACACCGTTGCAGTTGAACGATCCGTCCGAAGGGTCATATTCATTGAAATCGCCTCCGAATGCGAAGATGTGGTCTGTACCGCCGTCCTTGGCCGGCCAGCGGAGAGCCTGGTCCACAAAGTCCCAGATGAAGCCGCCCTGATAGGTAGGGTACTTGCGTATGAGATCCCAATATTCCTTGAAGTTGCCCATGGAATTGCCCATTGCGTGGGCATATTCACACTGGATGAACGGTTTGCCCGGATTGCCGAGGAGAATTTCCTCGCATCTCTTCGGCGAGTCGTACATCGGGCAGATGATGTCCGTGTTATCTCCGCCTTCCGCCCTTTCGTACTGGACAGGTCTTGAATGGTCGTTTTCTTTCATCCATCTGTAGCAGGCCGTGAAGTTCTCACCGTCACCGGCCTCGTTGCCAAGACTCCAGATGATGACCGACGGGTGGTTGAAGTCGCGCTGAAGCATCCTTTGGTTACGGATGAGATGGGCGGCCTTGTAATCAGCCCTGTGGGCAAGAGAGGCCTCTCCGTAGCCCATTCCGTGGGACTCCACATTGGCCTCGTCCACCACATAGAGACCGTACTTGTCGCAGAGGGCGTACCAGCGCGGGTCATCAGGATAGTGGCATGTGCGCACTGCGTTCATGTTCAGTTCCTTCATGATGCGGATGTCCTTGATCATGTCCGACTCGGAGACGACGTAGCCTTTGTCCGCGTTCATCTCGTGGCGGTCGGCGCCCTTGATGAGAACCGGCTGTCCATTGACCAGAAGCTGGCTGTCCTTTATCTCCACGGTCCTGAAACCGAAATCGATCGATGTGCTCTCGGCCACACCGTTCCTGTCTGATGCGGTCACTTTCAACGTGTAGAGATTAGGGACCTCCGCGCTCCAGAGAGCCGGATCCTGAACGGTGCCGCCAAGGACGGCCTCTCCCTTGACCGGTGCCGCCTCTGTACAAGCGACCTGCTTGCCGTCCTTGTCAACGATGGAGACGCTGACGTTTTTCACGCCCTTGGTCACCTTGGCTTTCACGGTGAAATCTCCGTCCATGCCGGCGACGATGTTCACATCCTCGACGCGCTCTTTCTCACGGGTATAGACATAGACCCCGCGGGCGATTCCGCTGAGCCTCCAGAAATCCTGATCCTCCAGATAGGAGCCGTCGCACCAGCGGAACACCTCCAAGGCGATGAGGTTCTCTCCCGCCTTGACGTACTTGGTAAGATCAAAGCGGGCCTCAAGCTTGCTGTCCTCGCTGTAGCCGACCATCTTCCCGTTGACCCAGACGCGGACGTTGGATGTCGCCGAACCGATGCAGAGACAGATCCGTTTTCCAATCCACGATGCATCCACATTGAAAGTGCGGCGGTACTGGCCTACGTAGTTGTGGTCTGTCGCCGGATAAGGCGGATTGTTCTTGTAGCGTCCTCTCCATGCGAAACCGACGTTCAGGTAGAGGGGATCATTGTACCCGTTCAGTTCCCACATTCCAGGAACCGGAATCGTTCCCCATTCGGAGTCATCGTAGTCCAAGGCCTCAAACCCTTTGGTTCGCCCTTCGATGGTCCCGTTCCATTTGAATTTCCAGACTCCGTTCAGAGTCAATGTCTTCTGCTGGTCCGTAACGAACGTGGCGGTCATCGGCAGACGGTTCTCCCCGAAAACATCCGGATCCTGCCAAGGTTCCATTTTGCCGTTCTTCTCCGCAAGCAGCGGGGTCGCGGCCAAGGCCGCAGCAAGAATCAGTAGTAACTTTTTCATATTCATAAAAGCTTGTGTGATTATGTCGTTCCTGTTCCAAATGTCATCTGCGCAACAGAGTCACCGTCCCGTCCATCGTGGAGGCCAGGATGCGGATGCCAGAACCTTCGGTCCAGACCCGCAGCGGGTTCACGAGGGAAACGGAAATCTTGCGAGTCCAGAGGCGGCTTCCGTCCAAAGCATTGAAACCGATGATGTTTCCTTTGTCGGTCGGCATGATCACCTCATCGCCGATGCGGACGATAGGGGTCGGAGAGATCTCGTAGCCGGCTCCGGTCTCTGTCCTCCAATCCGTCCCCAAGGTAGCGGCATCCACAGAAGTGATTGTGTGCCACATGGATCTGCAGTAAATCTTCTTTCCGTCAGGCGAAACCCCGACAGACTCCCTGGCGACACCGTCATAGTGCCTCAGTTCCTTTCCCGTCGCCGCGTCAATGGCATAAAGCCTCCTGTCCGGAACCGCTATGAAGATCTTTCCGTCCGCCTTGACCGGCCACACAGCCGCCGGGGAGTACATCCTCGAAGACTTCCCGCATTTCCATTCCCACTGGAGCGCTCCTGTCCGGGGATCAAGCGAATAGAGCCTGTTGCCCCAAGAGCCGAACACGACCTGCTCCTTGTCCACAAAGGCGCGGCACTCGACGAAACCCTTGACATCCGAATATGTCCACACAGCATTTCCGCTCTTCAGGTCGAGAGCCCTGAAGCACCCGCCGGAATCTCCGACATAGACCTTGCCGCCGAATATGACAGGACTGCCCAGCACGGATTTTCCTGCGGCATATTTCCAGATCGTCTTTCCGTTCCCGGCGTTCAGCGCATAGATGTTGCCGTCCGTGCAGCCGAAAACAAGGAACTTGCCAAGAACCGCAGGGGTCGAAAAAATCTTGCCGGGAAACCTCTGCGACCATATCCGCCTGCCATCCTTGACACTTATGCAGCGCACGCCGCCGGAAGCGGTCGTGTACCAGGCCTTGCCGCCTGACACGGCAAAACCGGCGACTATGTTGCTGTCATCCTTGATCTTCCAGACCTCCCTCACGGGGCTGTCCACATTGACATCGTAGCGCATCCAAGGATAACTCGCCGGCAGGCCGTACCCATCGTAAGTGACCGTGTCCTTTACTTCGGTGAGCCGTTTGGTGTACCAAGGTTCGAATTGGACGGTCGTAGAACCGTAAAGTCTTCTTTCACAGATCGTAACGCTATCGTTCTGAATCGTAAGCACATTGTAGCCCGGCTGCTTTCCGGCCGTCAGTGTCGAGCGGCCCAGAACGCCGGGGATTCCGTCATAGTCCAAAGCGACATTCATGTGCCAATGCCCGCCGACCACGAAACGGGTGCCTGTCCTTTTGAGTTCGCGGGTCACATCGAAGTAGTTCAGCACAGACGTGTCCTGAGGATAATGGTTGACGAAGACAGTTTTCCTTCCCGGCTCAAGCCTTTTGAGCCACTCCATACTTTCCTGAGGGATCAGCGCCGGAGCCATCCGCATGTCCGGACCGCTGTTGCAGCCGATGAAGCGCCACCCTTTGCACACGAATTCGTAGTTCTCGTAGCCGAAAACTTTCAGAAAAGTGTCGCAGCCGCTCTCGGACCATTTCGCATCATGATTTCCGGCCACGACGTAGTACTTGTACCTGAGCGAATCCAGCGTCTGCCTGACAGCCGCGATCTCCTCGTCCGTTCCGAAATCCGTGAGATCGCCTCCGATCAGCACGAAATCAAGGCTGTCCAATGTGTTGACATCCCTGACGCAGCGGCTGAGATCCTTAACCGAGCCGCTTCCCGCCGAATAATGCAGGTCGGTCAGAAAGGCGAACCGGATCTGAACCTCCTGAGCGGCAAGCCCCACCGCCGTCACGCAGACGGCGACAAGCGCAGACATTATCTTTCCCTTGTTCAATCCAATGTCATTAATCATCTTGGCCTCACATCACCGGTCATCTCACAAACCCAACGGGAATTCCACGACGGTGAACATACAAAGATACTTAATTATTAAGGAATATTCAATCCGTCCGGCGACACATTTCCCACATTTTTCCAGAATCGTCCCGGACATTTTCCAATGTGCTTTTAAGTGCTTTTTAGCTCTGCCCGGCCAAGAAATATTTGCGGATAACAGAAAAAGCGTTATCTTTGCATTCCAACCCGATTGGTGCTTTGGCCGAGCGGTTAGGCACAGGTCTGCAAAACCTGCCACAGCGGTTCGATTCCGCTAGGCACCTCAAAAAAATGCCCCTCACGTGCATGGTGAGGGGCATTTCCATTTACGGGTAATCTTTGTTATTTGCGGGCGGCCTCGGCGATGACTTTCTCGCTGCGGGCGATGAAGTCGGAGAGGGCCTTGCCTTTGAGGAGGCCGTTGGAAAGGAGGGCGAGGTCGATCACCTGCTTGAGGATGTCGTTGCCGGCGGCATATTCATCGACCACGGCCTCATGGGCATCCTTTATGGCCTGACGCTCGTCGCGGATCCTCTTTTTCTCGTCCTCGGAGGCGTCCTTGCCCGGCTCTGCGGGAAGTTCCTGCATAGGAGCGATCCTGGACCTGGCATCGGTGACGATTCCGGCCATCACAGGATTCTCAAGATTGACGGTGATGTTGAATGACTCCGGCATATTCCCGTAGAAGTTCATTCCTCCGCCCATCGCGCTCATCTCGCGGTAACGCCTCATGAACTCATTGCGCGTGATGACGACAGGAGAGGCGTTCTCGCCAAGGTTGTCCGCCTCCACGAAGTAGTCGTTGCCCTTCGGCAGAACCGCCTTGAACATCGCGCTGAGATCATCCTTGTCGGCCTGCGCCATTTCCGGCTTGACTTTCTCACCCTTAGGAATCAGATTGTCGATCGTGTCAGAGTCCACGCGGGCGAACCTCGTATCGGAGATCTTCTGCTCCAGCAGGTTGACATAGTGGGCATCCAGCTCGCAGTCCATCAGGAGCACATCGTAGCCCTTGTTCTTCGCCGCCTCGATGAAAGCGTACTGCTCATCGGCATCTGTGGCGTAAAGGCAGACGACCTTCTTGTCCTTGTCGGTCTGGTTCTCGGAGACGGCCTTGCGGTAGTCCTCAATGGAGAAGTACTTTCCGTCCGTGTTCTTCAGCAGAGCGAACTTGAGCGCCCTCTCGCAGAATTTCCCGTCGGACAGCATGCCATATTCAATGAACAGCTTGAGGTTGTCCCACTTCCTCTCCCAGGCGTCCCGTTCGTTCTTGAAGATTTCCTCCAGCCTGTCGGCCACCTTCCTGGTGATGTATGTCGAGATCTTCTTGACGTTCTCGTCGGCCTGCAGGTAGCTTCTGGACACGTTCAGAGGGATGTCCGGAGAGTCGATGACTCCATGCAGGAGAGTCATGAAATCAGGGACGATGTTGTCCACATGGTCCGTGACGAACATCTGGTTGCAGTAGAGCTGGATGTTGTTCTTCTCGATGGCCATCCTGTCCTTGATCTTCGGGAAGTAGAGGATGCCTGTGAGGTTGAACGGATAGTCCACGTTCAGGTGAATGTAGAACAGCGGGTCTTCCTTCATCGGGTAGAGATCCCTGTAGAACTTCATGTAGTCCTCCTCTTTCAGTTCGGAAGGCTTGCGGGTCCAGAGCGGTTCCACCTTGTTGATGACGTTGTCCTTGTCCGT
This sequence comes from Bulleidia sp., assembly GCA_963623745.1. Taxonomy (GTDB): domain Bacteria; phylum Bacteroidota; class Bacteroidia; order Bacteroidales; family UBA932; genus Cryptobacteroides. The sequence continues at coordinate 624 of CAVFMX010000127.1, read as the reverse complement.
GTCGACATATTTGCCGTCCTTCCACTCCTGCTCCTTGCCGAAGATGACCGGAACCGGCATGAACTTGCAGTACTTGTCCAGAAGCTGCCGGATCTTCCCGTTCGTGCCGTAGTCCTTGGCGGCCTCGTCATCGAGATAAAGGGTGATGACGGTGCCTCTGCCGGTCTTGTCGCAAGGCCCCATCTCGAACTCCGGGTTGCCCTCGCAGCTCCAGATCACAGCCTGTGCCCCCTCTTTCCACGAAAGTGACTCTATCGTCACTTTCTCCGCGACCATGAAAGCGGAATAGAATCCCAGTCCGAAGTGGCCGATGATGTTCTGATCCTTGTACTTCTGAAGGAACTCGCCGGCCGAGGAGAACGCGATCTGGTTGATGTACCTGTCAATTTCATCCTCGGTCATTCCGATACCGGAGTCGATGATCTTCAATGTTTTGTCCTTCTCGTCAAGTTCGACACGGACCTTGATGTCCCCAAGCTCGCCCTTGAAGTCGCCGTTCGAAGCGATTGTCTTCATCTTCCGCGAAGCATCCACCGCGTTCGCCACCAGCTCCCTGAGGAATATCTCGTGATCCGAATAGAGGAACTGTTTGATGACCGGGAATATGTTCTCGGTCGTCACTCC
>CAVFMX010000126.1:0-19286 GCA_963623745.1 Bulleidia sp. | reverse complement strand
GCCAACGCCCATGACTTCATCATGGAGAAAGACGGCGGCTACAATTTCAACATCGGAGACCGCGGCATCAAACTTTCCGGCGGGCAAAGGCAGAGGATCAGCATAGCGAGGGCGATCTTGAAGAACCCGCCTATCCTCATCCTGGACGAGGCCACGGCATCGCTCGACACTGAATCCGAGAAGATCGTGCAGGAAGCTCTCGACAGGCTGATGTCCACCAGAACCACAATCGCCATCGCCCACAGGCTCTCGACCATCAGGAACGCTGACGAGATCATCGTCATGGACGAGGGACGCATCGTGGAGCGCGGGCGGCATGAAGATCTGCTGGCGCTGAACGGCTACTACAGGAAACTCAATGACATGCAGGCGCTTTAGCGGCCTCCGGGCAAAGACATATTCAAAAAAAAATCAGAATGATGAAAAACGTTGTCAGACAAATCAGGGTCCCGCTGCTGGAAGGGCTGGAGATCATGAATCTGCAGGAGTTGGATCTTGCGATGGAGAAAGGTGCTTCAAAATTCTCCGTATGTGAACAGAACTGGCCCAAGGACGCTCCCTATGCGCCGGACTGCAACGGGTCAATCGCACGGACAAGAACGCACCTTGCGGTCATGTTCCATGTCAGGGGACTTGATCTAAGGGCAACCGCATTGGAGGACAACGGGAACAGCTGGGAAGACAGCTGCTGCGAGTTCTTCGTGACGGATCCGTACGACGGGACGTACTACAACTTCGAACTGACCTGCATCGGCTCCCTCCTCGCATCGAAAAGGACAAGCAGGATCAACAAGACGCTTATACGGCCCTCTCTTCTGGCAAGCGTCATAAGACACTGCTCGCTGGAGCGCAAGGCCCTGGACACAAACGACAGGATTTTCAGCTGGACGGTGGCAATGCTGATTCCGTTCGAACTCATCGGGATAGACAGGGACAACCTGCCTGTCAGCCTGAGAGGGAACTTCTACAAATGCGGAGATCTGACCGCTCATCCTCACTTCCTCAGCTGGAATCCGATCAGGACTCCGAAGCCTGACTTCCACAGGCCTGAGTTCTTCGGGGAGATTATCTTGAAATAAGCGATGATGAGAAAGAGGAATATTCTTGCGTTGTTTCCGCTGATCATCTACCTCGGAGCCGTGGCCTACCTCTGCTTCGGACATTTCAGAGATCTGCCGGAGATCGGGCGGGACACCTTGTTCGGGATCCCGATGGACAAGATCGTGCATTTCCTGATGTTCTTCCCGTTTCCCTTACTTTGCCATGCGGCATTCCGTCCACAGGAAAGAAATGTTTTGAGAACAGTCCTTGGCGTGACCTTCATCTTCATCATAGGATGCGTACTGGCGGCGGGGACAGAGATCGGACAGTCTTTCACCGGCTACAGAAGCGGAGATCCTATGGATTTCCTGGCTGATCTCACCGCTCTTGCAGGAGCATCGATTATCACGGTGCTGGCCGAGTTGTCAACATTCAAGAAAAGACAATAACATGATCCGACGACTGTTAACCATATTCGCCGTTGCCGGTGCATTTGCCGTCAACCTTGACGCCCAGTCCGTCAAAGACTTCAAGGATGCGGTGGACTCGCTTCAGACCTTGCTTCCGGAAAGGACGGGAGTGTCGGCACAGGTCAAGGCCAACAAAGTTGTCAGAAGAGGCTATGCCCTGGATTTCCACTTCACGCCGGCGATGGGGGACTTTCCCTGGAGAGAGGAGGATGTGCAATGGCTGAGGGAGACATTGAAGGATCTGATGCCCCCGTCATGCTCCGACTATCGCATCGGGAATCTGTTCGTCGGAAAGAACAGGCTGGAGTCTTACGTCATGCCCGCAGTCGGCAATGACGGGAAACCGACAGAGAACAGGTTCAGGACAAAGGATCTGCGCAATGTTCATCCTTTCATCACCGAAGTCGGCTCACAGGACTTCGCTAAGGGGCTTACCGGCAGGAATATAGCCCTGTGGCAGAGCCACGGAAGGTACTTCGAGGAAAAGACGGAGCGTTGGGAATGGCAACGGGCCCCGATGTTCCAGACTGTGGAGGACATGTACACCCAAAGCTACGTCCTTCCATTCCTGATTCCGATGCTTGAGAACGCCGGTGCCTACGTCATGACCCCGCGCGAGAGGGATCCGCAGACCAACGAGGTTGTGGCCGACAACGACCCGGCATTCGAGGAAGGCAGAGGAGAAGGTGTGAGGATAGAGGGAAGATACTCTGAGACAGGAACCTGGTCGGATGCAGGAACGGGATTCGCCGATGTCATGGCGACATATTCATTGCTTGAGAATCCGTTCCGGATGGGCACCGCGCGCCAGGCCGGATGTGCGGTACACCGGAGGGACAAGGCGGCCGAGGCCCGGTGGACACCGGACATTCCGGAGCGGGGGGAATATTCAGTCTACATTTCCTACAAGACCCTTCCGAACAGCACACCCTGCGCCCACTACACCGTCAGGCATCTCGGCGGAGAAAGCGAGTTCATCGTCAACCAGAAGATGGGAGGAGGAACGTGGATCTACCTCGGGACATTCGAGTTCGACAAAGGATCCGAAGGCTGTGTGACACTTGACAACAGCGTGCCGGAAGGCTTCAATGTCACGAACGACGCAGTCATCACCGCCGATGCGGTGCGCTTCGGCGGGGGGATGGGCAAGATCGCGAGAGGCCTCAAGAATCAGCCGGTCAATGAATATGCGACCTCCGGCATGCCGTCATTCACGGAAGGGGCGTTCTACTGGATGCAGTGGGCGGGGGCGGACTCCACCATCCTCAACAAGTACGACAATGACTACACCTCCGACTACGGCGACCGCGGGGCATGGGTCGGCTGGATGACAGGAGGCTCAAGGACAAATCCTGACGCCGAGGGTCTGAATATTCCGATAGACCTTTCGTTCGCATTCCACACGGATGCCGGCACCACTCCTGACGACTCGATTATCGGGACTCTGTCGATCTACACCTTGATGTGCGACGGCAGCGACAAGTTCGCGAACGGCGAGAACAGGCTTCAGCAGAGGATGTACGCGGACTTCGTTCAGACCGGAATCGTGAACGACATCCGCAAGGGATTCAACCCGGACTGGAGCCGCAGAGGGCTTTGGGACCGTTCCTACAGCGAGTCCCGGACGGCGACGGTCCCGGCCATGCTGCTGGAGCTTCTGTCGCATCAGAATTTCGCGGACATGAAGTTCGGCCTCGATCCGGCTTTCAGGTTCACGGTCAGCAGGGCGGCGTACAAAGGCATGCTCAAATACCTCAGCGCCCGCTACGGATGCGACTACGCCGTGCAGCCCCTGCCGGTCAACTCCTTCTCCACCTCGCTCGAAGAAGACGGAGAGGTCCGTCTGAGCTGGAAGGCCACTCCGGATTCTCTGGAGACCACGGCCTCGCCGACAGGCTACATCCTTCAGACCCGTGTGGATGACGGAGCTTTCGACTCCGGAAAGGTTCTGGACAACGTGAATCTCTCCGGAGACGAGATCTCGGTCGGGGTTTCCATCGTTCCCGGTCACATCTACAGTTACCGCATCATAGCCTTCAACGAAGGCGGAAAGAGTTTCCCTTCCGAGACCATGAGCGTCGGAGTTCCGGAGGCCGGCAACGGCAAGAGCGTTCTGGTTGTCAACAACTTCACAAGGGTGTCCGCCCCGGCATGGTTTGACACCCCGGAATATGCCGGATTCAACGCCGACCTTGACGCCGGAGTCCCCTACGGCCGGGAGATCAATTTCATAGGCCCGCAGTACCAGTTCCGCCGGGAGCTGCCGTGGCTGGATGATGACAATCCCGGATTCGGGGCGGCATGGACTGACGAGGCCGGGAAAGTCTTCGCCGGGAACACGTTCGACTACTGCGGAATCCACGGCAAGGCCTTGATGGCGGCAGGTTATGCTTTCCATTCCGCCGGTGTCGCCGCTTTCAGCGATGACGGTTCATTGGCGGAAAAGGACATGGCCGTTGACCTGATCTGCGGTAAACAGATCACCACGGTCGTGGGGACAGGACAGGTTCCGGACAGGTTCCAGGTCTTCCCTGCCGGACTCCAGAAAGCCCTCTCCGCCTACACCGGACGCGGCGGAAACGTGCTGGTCTCCGGAGCGAACATCGGAACGGATGTCTGGGACGGAATCTACCCTGTGCACAAGGACAGCGTTTACACCGTTTCCACGAAGGAGTTCATCGAGAAGACCCTCGGCTACAGATGGATGACCAACTACGCCAGCCGCAGCGCCACGGTCTGTCCGAAGAACAATCCGCTCCTGAAACCGGACACCGGAACAATCACTTTCCACAAAGACCGCAATCCGGTGATCTACAACGTGGAGACTCCTGACGGCATCGTACCGTCCTGCTCCGGGGCACAGACCTTCCTGCGCTACTCCGACACGGACATCTCCGCAGGAACATGTTTCGAAGGAAAAGGCTACAGGACAGTCTGCATCGGCTTCCCGATCGAAGTGATCACCGAAGAAAGCCGGATTGAAGCTCTGATTAAGGACATCATGGAATTTCTTGACAAATAACCTGTTATGACCCGAAGAGAAGCCGAACTCATCGAACTCCTGCACAAGGAAGTCAAGCCGGCGTTGGGCTGCACCGAACCGATCGCCGTCGCGCTGGCCGCAGCCAAGGCCACGGAAACCCTGAAAACAAAAGTCCCGGTACTTTCCGAATATGACCTCGATGTGGAAGTCAGCGGAAACATACTCAAGAACGGCATGGGAGTCGGAATCCCCGGGACAGGAATGGTCGGGCTTTACGTCGCCTCCGCCCTCGGGGCGGTCTGCGGAAGGAGCGAGTATGGGCTTGAGGTTCTCAAAGACCTGACCGACAAGGATGTGGAAAAGGCGAAGGAGCTGGTGGACGCATGCAAGGTACGCATCAAGGTCGCAGACAGTCCGAAAATCCTCTACGTCAAGGTCACGGTCGGCTCCTCCGGTCATAAGGCCTGGACCGTCATCGAGGACGACCACGACAGGATTGTGGAGACGGGTCTCGACTCCTCGGTCTATGACTTCCGGAAAGGGAGTGACGGAGAAACCGCTACGGTAAAGAGCACATTGGACTACAACCTGACCGTCAGGGAAATCTATTCATTCGCCCGAAGCGCCTCCTTCGAGGACATCCGGTTCATTCTGACAGACCGGGACTTGAATCTTGCGCTTGCCCGCGAAGGATTGAAAGGGGACTACGGACTTGGTGTCGGCAAGGCCATCAGGGAGAACCAGCATGAGGTCTTCGGGGACGATTTCATCAGCTTCGCGATGGGAATGACCGCCGCAGCCTCCGATGCAAGGATGGCAGGATGCAAACTTCCCGCGATGAGCAACTCCGGAAGCGGAAACCAGGGGATCACGGTGAGCATGCCAGTGACAGCGTACGCGCTGAAATACGATGTCGATGACGAGAGGCTCGCCAGAGCGCTGATCCTCAGCAATCTGGTCGCGATCCACATCAAAGGCTATCTCGGGAAACTGTCGGCTCTCTGCGGCTGCGTGATCGCCTCCACAGGTTCCGCCTGCGGAATCGTGTTTCTTCGCGGAGGAAGCTATGAGCAGGTCTGCGCAGCGATCAAGAACATGATAGGCAACATCACCGGAATGGTCTGTGACGGAGCGAAAGTAGGATGCGCTATGAAAGTGGCCTCAGGAGTGGCCTGCGCGGTCCAGTCCTGCGTCCTGGCTCTCAGAGGCGTCTGCATCAGGGAAACCGACGGGATCATCGACCGGGACATCGAGAAGACAATCCGGAATCTCGGCAGGATCGGCTCGCTCGGAATGCAGTCAACCGATCACCTCATCCAGCAGATCATGCTCTGCAAAGAGTAGTTCAAGAATAAGTCAAGCAGCGGGGCTACGTATTACATAATCCCGCCGTCCCGAAACCTTGCATTGAATTCCCGGGAATTTCAGTTCACCACAATCTCGTCGATGAAGATGAAGGCGTGGCTGCGGTTTTTGGTCACGTCATCCCGCACGGCTTTGTAGCGGATGTAGCGGGCCGTTGCGTTGAGAGCCGTACCCAACGTGTTCAGGAGGGCGCAGGAATCGCTGTCAGGGATCTCAAGCAGGCAGACCACCGGATCGGAATATGTGACTCCGTCCTCTGAGAACGAGACTTCCGTCCTCACCGGGAAACCTACATCGGCGGAGGTGTGGGACAGGAATGTCGCCCCGACATAGTGGATGTCCTTGACGGAGCCCAGATCGATCGTGACATCGACATCGCAAAGGAATCCCTGCCAGCGGTTGTCCTTGTAGAACCACCCGCCAAGTTTCCCGTCAACGAGGGCGTTGTCACCTCCTGCGGGATAGCCGCTTGAATATTTCCTCCCGTTGTAGGTGAGCTCCGCCCCGGCCGCAAGATGGTCGAGCGGCTTCAGCGACTCAGGCCGCGGACCGATCTCATTCTTAAGATCAAACGTGTTGTAGCCTTTGGAACGAAGGCTCCCGGCCAGTCTCACGGCATTCTTCCGGAAACGGGAGTAGTCCTTGCCGTCAGCCGGACTCCAGCCGATCTCCGCGATCGCGAAAGCGCGCGGATAAAGCAGGTACTCCATGTACTCCCCTGTCGGGACGAACTCGGACCAGAGATTGGCCTGAAGACCGAGGATGTGGCCGGCATATTCATCGGCGATGCCGTCTGTCGGGTTGAATGAATAGACCTGTTCAAGAGGACGGTAGCCGCTGAAGGACTTCGGCTGAGAGAACGGAGCGTCCTGACTGGAATCGAAGTAGCAGTACTCGCCGGGAGACATGATCACATCGTGTCCCATGCCCGCCGCCGAGATTCCTCCCCGAGTGCCTCTCCATGACATCACCGCCGCGCCTTCCGCAAGACCTCCGTCAAGGATCTCGTCCCAGCCGATGGCGCGTCTTCCCTTGGACTCCAGAAACCTCGTCACCCTGTTCACAAGGTAACTTTGAAGTTCATCGACATCCTCAAGATGTTCCGTCTCCATCCTGTGCCGGCAATCCGGGCACTCCTTCCAGCCGCGCTTCGAGGCCTCGTCGCCGCCGATGTGGACATATTCATAAGGGAACATCTCGATCACTTCGCCGAGGATGGTCTCGAACATCCCGAAGGTCTCCTCCTTACCAGGGCAAAGGTCCCCTGAGATCCGGCGTTCCCTGCCGTCAGCACTCAGGCAGGCAAGTTCCGGATAGGCCGCAAGCACCTCGCCGGAATGGCCGGGAAGCTCGATTTCCGGAATGATGTCGATGTGTCTCGCGGCGGCATATTCCACAATCTCCCTGACATCGGCCTTGGTCAGATAGCCGCCGGAGGCTAGAGGATTCCCCTCCTCCGAGTACAGGCTTCCCTTCTTTCTCCACTCTTCGAAGTTCCCGCCGACCCTCCAGGCCGCCTTCCGGGTCAGTTCCGGGTAGGCATCGATCTGGATTCTCCAGCCCGCGTCATCGGTAAGATGCAGGTGCAGGGTGCTCATCTTGAGCATCGCCATCACATCCAACTGCTTCAGGATGAAATCCTTGTTACGAAAATTACGTGAAATGTCAAGCATCAGACCCCTGTGACGGAACCGGGGATAGTCCAGAATGCCGCAGACTGTCAGCGTGGAATCCTGGTCCAACATCATTTCCAGGCTGGTCCCGGCACGGAACACGCCTTTCTCGGAAAGAGCGAATATGTCGATGCCCTTTCTGCTGACGACAAGTTTGTAGGCCTCCTCACAGGCGAAATCAGGCAGGTTCAAAGCATTGAGTTCCTTGCGGAAACGCTTGTCGCCAAGATGCACGTGAATGTCGCTGCCGTCACTTTTCGGAGAATATCCCTCCGCAAAAGTCTCGTACTTGACCGGAGCGGGAATGATGTCACCGGGGCCGGATGCGGCCCATGCGGAAGGCATGACGGCCGCCAGAGCCATAAAGGCAATAGAGGTTTTCTTCATAATCAACATGTCGCTACTTGTCAATCAGGACACTCTTCATTCTCTTGAATATGTCCGTGTTGTCCATCACGCCGCTGAACTTCCATGAGGACGCGCCGTAGGAGTAAAGGATGACAGGCGATGCCGTGTGGCCGCCTGTGGAATATTTGATTTCAAGTCCGCTCTCGCCCTTCGTGAAGTCCTTGCTGCCCGGGACGAGAGTGACACCTCCGGTCTCGTGGTCAGCGGTGACAAGGACAAGTGTGCCCTTGTGGGTGTCGGCGTAGTCGAAAGCGGCGTTGACCACCTTGTCAAACTCCTCCATCCACCAAAGCAGTTCGTCAGAATTGTTGGCATGGGCTGCATGGTCGATAAGAGAACCCTCGACCATGCTGAAGAATCCGTTCCTGTTCTTTTCGAGTATGCTCCACGTGTGTTCGGCAAGCCCTGTCAGGAGGTCGGAATCGGTCTCCGCGGCATCTATCCGCGCCTCCTCGTCCAGCAATCCGAGAACAGGTGTGGACTGCGTGGCATAGAACTCCTCCGGAGTCTCCACATAGGTGAACCCTGCATCCTTGGCCTTGCCGATCAGGTTCTCATCGGTGTACTTCTTCTCGGTGAAGTACTTACGTCCGCCCCCGAGAATCACATCCGGTCTGAAGGCGATCAGATCCTCGGCGATGTTCTTCTTCTCCTTGCGGTTGGCGACATGGGCGTAGAACCCTCCCGGCGTGGCATCCAGAACATAGGATGTGGCGATGATGCCTGTGGAAAGTCCCTTGTCCTTGGCCAGGGCGGCGATGCTTGAAGGCTTGGTGCTGTCCGGAAGCATGCCGAGCATTCCGTTGTTGGTCTTGTTGCCGGTGGCGATCGCCGTAGAGGCGGCGGCAGAATCGGTTGTCCTGCTGTTGGCCGAATACGTCTTCACCACTCCGGTGTACTGAGCCCTGTCAAAACATGTCGGAGCATAGTCCTGACTGATCATCCATGAAGCTGCGGCGGCAAGTCCCATTCCGTCCCCGATGATCAAAATGACATTCTTAACAGTTTCATCCTTAGGGGCTCTTCCATTCGCCCCCACCGGAGCGGCCATCAAGGCCATCAACAAAACAAACGCGATTGATTTTCTCATAATGCTGATTATGTGTTATTCTTTCCCGCAAAGTTAAATTAAATTCGGCAATATTCGTAAATTTGCCGCCGTTATGGCAAATGGCAGACTCTATCTGATTCCCTCCCCTCTCGGGGAATATGACCCCGCGGAAGTCATTCCGCAGCCGGTTCTTGACAGATTCAAGAGCATAAGGAAATATGTCGTGGAGGAGGCGCGGACTGTGCGCAGGTACCTTTCCGCAGCCGGTTTGAGAGGACACATCGGAGAACTTGAGCTTCGTGAACTCAACGAGCATTCCTCCGCCAAGGATGTGGAGGCGCTGCTGGACATGTTCTCCGATCCGGACGGAACGCCGACCGATGTGGGACTGATCTCCGAGGCCGGACTTCCGGCCGTGGCGGATCCCGGAGCACAGCTGGTGGAACTCTGCCATCTTCACGGAATCCAAGTGGTTCCGCTTGTCGGGCCGTCCTCGCTGATGCTGGCGCTGATGAGTTCGGGACTCAACGGGCAGAGCTTCGCTTTCCACGGCTATCTGCCGGCGAAGACAGATGAGCGAAGGAAGGCTATCCTGGAGATCGAGAGGAGTTCCGCGCGGCTGAACCGGACGGAAATGTTCATCGAGACTCCGTACAGGAACGATTCGATGCTTGCCGATCTGCTTGCCACGCTCCAGTCCCGGACAAGGCTGTGCATCGCCGCGGACATCACCCTGCCTGACCAGACGATCCTGACCAGAACAGTCAAAGAGTGGAAACGCTCGCCCCTTGCCATCGGGAAACGCCCTTGCGTCTTCCTGCTGCTGGCCGGAAGGTGACCTACTGTACAGATGGATTTAATAAGACATGAACTACGACGGAATAATAGAACTTGAAGGGATGGAGTTCCACGCCTTTCACGGGTGCCTGGAGAAAGAGCGGAAGGAAGGCAACACCTTCATGGTGGACTTCCATGCCGAAACTGAAATGAAAAAGGCGGTGAAGACCGATGATCTCAACAGGACCATTGACTATGGAAAAGTCTATGACATAGTGGCGGAGCAGATGTCCATCCCGTCCAACCTGCTGGAAAACGTGGCGGGAAGGATCTTGGAGGCTGTACGCAAGGAGTTCAAAGAGATACTGTTCTGCAAGGTGAGGGTTTCGAAGAAGAACCCGCCTGTGAACGGAATCTGCGCATGGTCAAGAGTGACGGTCATGTACGGTGAGCCCATCTGTGGATTTTAGTTAGGATGACGATAGCGTTTCTGACACTCGGCTGCAAGCTGAACTATGCCGAGACTTCGACTTACGAGAGGGGGTTCGCGGCGAACGGCCTCACGGTCGTGCCGTGGGAGGAGAAGGCGGACCTTTACCTCATCAACACCTGCTCGGTCACGGAGAGAGCCGAGAAGAAGTGCCGGAATGTGATCCGGAAGATGCACAGAACCTCGCCCGAGGCCAGAATCATCGTGACAGGCTGCTACGCCGAGCTTCGCCGGGATGATTTGATGGCCATCGAGGGTGTCGCGCTTGTGTTCGGTGCCAAGGAGAAGTCGCATGTGGTTCCTGAGACCATGAAACTTATTCGTGATGATTGCGGCGGCGGACAAGACATCTCCGGAACCTCCGCGCTTCGCGCTCCGTCCCGTCCCGCCTGCGGCGGTCCACCCGTTCACGAGACCACGGGCGGCCGCGGTTCCGGAGATGTCTTGTCCGCCGCCCACTCCATTACCGAAAAGAAACCGATGAGCGCGGCGGAGTACAGGGAGATCTCGAAGGATACCATGCCGGCGTTCTCGTCGGAGGAAAGGACACGGTCGTTCCTCAAGGTGCAGGACGGGTGCGACAACTTCTGCGCCTACTGCACGGTGCCTTACGCAAGGGGGAACTCAAGGAACATCCCGATCTCGGAGGTGCTGGAACAGGCCCGGAAGATAGCGGAGTCCGGAATCAGGGAGATTGTCATCACTGGAGTCAACACCGGAGACTTCGGCAGGACGACAGGCGAAAGTTTCCTCGACCTGCTGAAACGGTTGGACGACGTGAAAGGAATAGAACGCTACCGCATCTCGTCCATCGAACCGAATCTCATCACAGAGGACATCATCGGATGGATCGCCTCCGGGACAAAGTTCCAGCCGCACTTCCATATCCCTTTACAGTCGGGATCTGACACAATCCTGAAACGGGTAGGCCGCCGTTACACGACGGAGTTCTTCGCCGACAGGATCGACTGCATCCGCTCCGTGATGGATCCGCGGCCGGATGACACCGTCAAACCGTTCACTTTCTTCGGCATAGATGTCATCGCGGGACTTCCCGGAGAGACTGACGAACTTTTCGAGGAGACATATTCATTCCTCCGTGACCGCGTCAGGCCGGCGTTCATCCATGTGTTCCCGTATTCCCGCCGTCCGGGGACAGTCGCCGCCGGATGGAAGGATCAGGTCAGGGATTCCGTGAAGACGGAGAGGGTGGCAAGGCTGGAGGCGCTGTGCGGAGAACTGCATTCGGAATTTGTGGAGAAGAACCGTGGCAGACGCTCGCAGGTGCTGTGGGAATCGGATGTCAAGGACGGGATGATGGGCGGCTACACCGGCAACTACATCCGCGTCGAGAGGCCTTACGACCCGGTGTTTGTGAACATCATAGAGGACATCACGATCTGACGGCGGCCTGAAAACAGAAATCTCAAACGACTCACGCAAAAAAGAACATCATGGACAAGGCAAGGCTGACATTTCTGGGCACCGGAACCTCGCAGGGTATCCCGATCATCGGCTGCAGGTGCGACGTGTGCGGATCCCCGGACGCGAAGGACAGGCGGTTCCGTTCCTCGGCGTTCGTCGAGTACGGGGGGTTGAACATCCTTGTGGACGCGGGTCCGGATTTCAGGATGCAGATGCTCGCGCACGGTCTCTGCCACCTCGATGCCATCCTCCTGACACACAACCACAAGGATCACACCGGAGGTCTGGACGATGTGCGGTCGCTGAACTACATCGACCGCCGCGCCGCCGAGATCTACTGCGAACATAACGTCCTCGATGAACTCCTCAGGGAATATCCCTACGTCTTCTCTTTTCCGAAATATCCCGGAGCGCCGGAATGGCATCTCCATCTGATAGACGAGAATCCGTTCCTGGTTTACCCGAACGCGAAGGACATGGAACTCGTGTGGATCCACGATGTCGGCTACCACTACAAGATGCCTGACGGGAAGCTGATCCCGACCGGCCGGAAACTGGAGGACATCATCGACAAGGCCGACCCGGCCTCGATGGCCGCCGCGACCGGTGGTGTGGAGATCGTCCCGATCCGGGGGCTTCACGACAGACTGCCCGTTCTCGGGTTCCGCTTCGGTGACATCGCCTACATCACGGACATGAGTCTCCTGCCGGAAAGCGAGTACGCGAAACTCGGCGGCCTCAGGCACGTGACCCTCAACACTGTGGGCTACAAGAAACACCATTCGCATTTCAGCCTTGACGAGGCTCTTGAGATTGCCGGACGGATCGGCGCCGAGCACACATGGCTGACCCATCTCTCCCACACCTTTCCCCGTCACGACCGGTTCTGCAAAGACCTTGAGGATCTTTGCCGCGAACGCCGCATCCGCTCGGAAGTCCGCCCTGCCTACGACGGGCTGGTCATCGATTAATCATCTGTACATCGGAACCTCTCCGTCATCGATGAGCCGGCGCAGAATGTCAAGATAGTCGGGCGAACAGTCTTTGGCGGGGTTGTCGAACTCTGCGACAATCTCTTCAAGGGAATATGCGCCGTTCCTTCCATTGACATATTCGATCAGTCTCTGCCTTGTCATCTGCCGGAGAGTACTGGCCGGCACGGTTGCTGAGCCTGTCGAAGCATCCGGTCCTTCGGCAGGTTCAGGGACCGGCCGGGTCACGAGCCTTGCGCGGCACACGTCGCAGGTGCCGCAGTCGGTGGTTCCGGTCTGACCGAAATAGCGCAGGAGATAGCGGGAACGGCACTCGGATGTCTCGCTGACATATTCAAGCATCGCGGCGGCGCGGTCGTGGGAGGCTCCCTTGAGCATCTCATAACGGGAAGGCATCAGATTGACGTTGCCGGGGCGCAGACGGTCATGGTGAAGCACGACGACATCGGAATGATCCGCCGGCACATAATTGATGACGTGTGCGAGCGACAGGCCATAGAGCGACTGCCTCAGCTGCGGGACGGTCTGACCGGCGCGGCGGGCGACATATTCCTCGTCGATCCGCTGAAGGAAAGAGAAGATCCCCGTGTAGCTCCGCATCAGGGCGTCAAGGACATCAGCCTGGCTTTTGTCGGCCAGTTCGATGTCATAAAGAGACTTCCTGTCCACCTTGATCCTGACCTTCGTCGGAATGTCAATTTCTTCCGAATATGTCAGGTGCTCCGTCCGCTCAAGGTATTTTAGAGCATAGAACACAGGTGCCCGCTGAAGACCGAACCGCCCGCAGAAATCCGCTATCCTGAACTTGAGCTGCCGTCCGCTCCCGGTGTCGTAGGGTATCTCGAAGAACACGTGAAGTTTCTGGTAAACGTCCTCGACATATTCAAGCGAAGGGAACGAGACATCCTCAATCTGCCCGGACCTCCGCACATCGACACCGTTCCAAAGCTGCACGGCGAAAGAGCGCTTTCCGTCGCGTCCGGCACGTCCCGCCTCCTGAAAGTACGCCTCCGGACTCTCCGGGAGGTCATAATGCACCACGAACCGCACATCCGGCTTGTCTATCCCCATGCCGAACGCGTTCGTGCAGACCATCACCCTGACCGCTCCGCTTTTCCACGCGGCCTGACGCTCCGCCCTCTGCTGACCGCCAAGACCGGCATGGTAGAACGAGGCCGACACTCCCTGCGCCTGAAGAAACGCCGAAAGCTCCTCGCACTTTTTCCGGTTACGGGCATAGATGATTCCTGTCCCCGGCACTCCGTTGCAGATGTTCAGTATCTGGGAATACTTGTCCTCCGTCCGCCGCACTATGTAGCTGAGGTTCGGACGCTCGAAACCGCTCTTGAGCAGCAGTTTCTCCTTGAATCTGAGCCGCTCCATGATGTCTTGGGCGACTGTCGGGGTGGCAGTCGCCGTTACGGCTATGACCGGAGCGTCAATCCTGTCGCGGAGCTCGCCTATCTTCAGATAGTCGGGTCTGAAATCGTAGCCCCATTGGGAGATGCAGTGCGCCTCGTCGATCACGACAAAGCCGATGTCCAGCACATCGATGTAAGACTGGAACAGTTGCGTTCCGAGCCTTTCCGGGGACAGGTACAGGAATTTGTAATTTCCGTAGGCCGCGTTGTTCAAAGCCAGATCGACCTCATTACGGCTCATTCCGGCGTGGATCGCCAAGGCGCGGACTCCCCGATCGTTCAGATTCTGCACCTGATCCTTCATCAAGGCGATCAGCGGAGTCACGACCAGCGTGATTCCGTCCTTCATCAGTCCCGGCACCTGAAAGCAGATCGACTTGCCGCCGCCCGTGGGCATTATGGCCAGCACATCCTTCCCCTCCAGGGCGGCCGTGATGATCTCCTCCTGCATCGGACGGAAGCCATCATAGCCCCAATATTCCCTCAACACTTCCGACGGTGACATATTCATCAAGCATCAGTTAAACCGTTTTATCACAACCATTTGCGTCTTCGGCTGGCAAAATATTTGCAGGGAAGCACGCCGGCAACGCAAATGTACGAAATTAATCGCTGCCTCATTTGAGTAATGGATAAAAATTCCTTAAATTTGCGGCGCTTTTGAGAGAATAAGTTTAACTTTATAAAAACACATTTTACTATGCCTAAGATGGATTTAAGCAAGTACGGAATCAAGAATGTGAAGGAAGTCCTTTACAATCCGACTTACGAGGTTCTCTACAACGAGGAGACAAAGCCTGAGCTTGAAGGCTACGAGAAAGGCCAGGTGACCGAACTCGGCGCCATCAACGTCATGACCGGCATCTACACCGGACGTTCTCCTAAGGATAAGTACATCGTCATGGACAAGAACTCCAAGGAGACTGTCTGGTGGAACACTCCAGAGTACCCTAACGACAATCATCCTATGACAGAGAAGACCTGGAAAGTCGTGAGGAAGACCGCCCAGCAGGAGCTCTCCGGGAAGAGACTTTTCGTCGTGGACGGTTTCTGCGGAACTCACAAGGACACCCGCATGAAGGTTCGCTTCATCATGGAAGTTGCATGGCAGGCTCACTTCGTGACCAACATGTTCATCCGTCCGAAGAATCAGGAAGAGTTCGACCTTGAGCCTGATTTCGTGGTTTACTGCGCCTCAAAGGCCAAGGTCGCCAACTTCGAGGAGCTTGGTCTGCGCAGCGACACCTGCGTGGCTTTCAACGTCTCCAGCAAGGAGCAGGTCATCCTCAACACATGGTACGGCGGCGAGATGAAGAAGGGCATGTTCTCGATGATGAACTACTACCTCCCTCTCAAGGGCATCGCTGCCATGCACTGCTCGGCCAACACCGACATGAACGGCGAGAACACAGCCATCTTCTTCGGTCTCTCCGGAACCGGCAAGACCACCCTTTCCACAGACCCTAAGCGCAAGCTCATCGGTGACGACGAGCACGGCTGGGACAACAAGGGCGTGTTCAACTTCGAGGGCGGCTGCTACGCCAAGGTCATCAAGCTTGACAAGGAGTCCGAACCGGACATCTACAACGCCATCCGCCGCGACGCGCTTCTCGAGAACGTCACCGTTGACAAGAACGGCAAGATCGACTTCAACGACAAGAGCGTGACCGAGAACACCCGCGTCTCCTACCCTATCTATCACATCAACAAGATTGTACGTCCGGCCTCCCAGGGCCCTGCCGCAAAGCAGGTCATCTTCCTCTCGGCCGACGCTTTCGGAGTGCTTCCTCCGGTATCCATCCTCACCCCTGAGCAGACCAAGTACTACTTCCTCTCAGGCTTCACCGCAAAGCTCGCGGGCACTGAGCGCGGCATCACCGAGCCTACTCCGACATTCTCTGCCTGCTTCGGCCAGGCATTCCTCGAACTCCCTCCTACCAAGTACGCCGAGGAGCTCGTGAAGAGAATGCAGCAGAGCGGCGCCAAGGCATATCTGGTGAACACCGGCTGGAACGGTACCGGCAAGCGTATCTCCATCCGTGACACCCGCGGAATCATCGACGCCATCCTCGACGGTTCCATCGACAAGGCCCCGACCAAGAAGATTCCTTATTTCAACTTCGAAGTCCCGACCGAACTCAAGGGAGTCGATACAGGCATCCTTGATCCTCGCGACACCTACGCCGACGCCTCAGTTTGGGACGAGAAGGCCAAGGATCTCGCCGGACGCTTCATCAACAACTTCCACAAGTATGAGAACAACGAGGCCGGCAAGGCTCTCGTAGAAGCAGGTCCGAAGCTCTAGTCATCTCAGAATGACAATTCCATAAAAGGGCGGAATCCTTCGCGAAGGGTTCCGCCTTTTTCCCGCTTTAGTTATGATGAAAACATAAATTGGTAAAGTTTTGTAAAGGAATTACTATATTTATCGGGATATAAGAATAAAGATATATGGAAGTACGCAGAAGCATATTGACTGTCCTGTCTTCACTGCTCTTCACCGCGGCGCTGTCGGCCTACAGTCCGGAGATACGGGACATCGACCTCAGCCTGACCCTGCACAGGGACGGGTCCGCCACCGTCGTGGAACGCTGGGACGTATGCGCCGCCGGCGGGACTGAATGGTATCTCGTACGCAAGAACCTGGGAGACATCGACATACTCAATCTCTCCGTCACGGACGAGTCGGGGCTGACCTATGTCAACGAAGGAGAGTGGGACACGGAACGGAGCATAGAGGAGAAGGCCGGACGCTGCGGCATCGTACACCTCGATGACGGGATGGAACTGTGCTGGGGCATAGGCTCTCTCGGAGACCACCTGTTCACGGTCTCCTATACTATGACCAATGCCGTCAAGTCCCTGGACGACTACGACATGCTGCATCTCCAGACAGTCTCTCCCGAACTCTCCTCCCGCCCCGGACACGTCAGGGCCGAGATTGTAGTCGACGGCACGCAGATAGACTCCGCCAACACGCGGGTGTGGGGATTCGGCTTCAGGGGAGAGGCCTCGATAAAGGACGGGAAAGCCGTCTTTGAGAGCGGCGAAAGGTTCAGGCGCAACAGCTCGATGATTGTGCTTCTGCGCTTCGACAAGGGCTTCTTCAACTCCGCAAGCCACGAGGAGAGAAGTTTCTCTGAAGTGCTGGACAAAGCCTTGGACGGGTCCGACTACGCCGAAGATGATGACAAGGGAGGATGGCTCGCTCTGGGCATAGCGCTTCTGAGCGCTCTCGGGATGTGCGCAATAGTATTTGTCTCCAAGGCTGCAAGCAGACGCAAAATACTGGGAATGAGTCCCAAAGCTGTAGGTTGGAGCAGAGAAATCCCGTTCGGCGGCAATCTGATGGAAGCCTACTACGTACTCCGGAAACTCGGAGAGGACAAGTCCGCAGGCAATGAACTTGCATCCGCCCTGATTCTGAGGATGATCCAAAAAGGCTTCCTTACTGTCATCAGGGACGGGGACAAGGTGGAACTGTCCTTCAACGGCACGGCTCCGGACGAAAGCAACAAGTCTATGCACGGGCTGTACCATATGATGAAGGAAGCGAGCGGAAGCGACAGAGTCCTTCAGGACAAGGAGTTCTCGAAATGGGCATCCGGCCACGGTTCGCAAGTCTACGGATGGCTGAAGAGAAGCCTCGTGGAAGGGCGGCAGGGATTGGTGACTGACGGATACGTCAAAGGGCAGAGCTATACGCCGCAGGGGCAGGAAGAAGCTCGCAAACTGCTGGGACTCAAGAAATTCCTTCTCGATGCCGCCCTTCTCAAAGGGAAGGAGACGGCCGAAACCGCCCTGTGGAGGGAGTATCTCGTCTTCGGCACTCTCCTGGGGATAGCCGGGACCGTGGCCGATAAGTTCAAGGACATCAACCCTCAGCGGCTGGAAGAGGAGGACGGAGGATTCGACTACGCCACCTTCTACCTCATTATGAGACACAACGACAGCCTCTCGCGTTCCATCACCGACAGCTCCCTGGAAGAGATGGACAGGACATCGGGGCTCGGAGGTGGTTCTTCGTTCGGTGGAGGCGGAGGCTTCAGCGGAGGAGGCGCCGGGGGCGGTTCCAGATGATGAAGGAGCTGGATACAAGCATACAGTATCTGAGCGGGGTCGGTCCCAAGAGAGCCGAACTGCTCAAGAGGGAGCTGGGCATAGAGACTCTCTCCGACCTCATATGCCTGTATCCGTTCAGATATATTGACCGCAGCGGGCTGACCCGCATCTGCGATGTCCGTCCGGACCTTGCCTACGTGCAGATACGCGCACGCGTCGTCTCCAGAACCCTCTACGGGCAAGGCTCCGCCGTCATCCCGCAGGATGGACGGATCAACTTCAACACGGTCCGCCGCCTCAGTGTCATCGTGGACGACGGGAGCGGAAGGATGGAGATGGTATTCTTCCAGGGCATAAAGTGGAACTATGGCAGGCTCTCCCCGGGCAGCGAGTTCATATTTTTCGGCAAGCCGCAGAGTTTCGGGGACAGAATCAACGTCGTACATCCGGAGGTCGATCTTCCGCAAAGCGGAGCCGCGCCGCAGGCAGGCCTGACGGGGGTGTATCCCAGCACCGAGAAGCTCAAGAACGGAGGAGTCACCGGCAAGGTGATGTGCCGTCTTCAGGCAGCCGCCCTCGCCCTCTGCATTCCGGAAATCGAGGAGACTCTGCCCGAATACCTGCTCCGCGAAAAGGATCTCGTCCCGCTGAAGTCCGCCCTCTACAATATCCACTTCCCCAAGGACGCCGAGGCTCTGGAACGCGCCACGCGCCGTCTCAAGTATGAGGAGCTCTTCCTGCTGCAGCTCTCGCTTCTCAAGCAGAAATACGTACGCTCGCGCGGAGCCGTCGGTGCGCTGATGCCACGGGTCGGCGACGCCTTCAACTCCTGCTACAAGGCCCTGCCCTACAGCCTCACGGGGGCGCAGAAGAAGGTCATATACGAGATCCGCTCCGACCTCACGGGCGGATACCAGATGAACCGTCTGCTTCAGGGCGATGTAGGGTCCGGCAAGACGCTGGTGGCGGTGCTGAGCTGCCTGCTGGCTGTGGACAACGGCTACCAGGCCTGCATAATGGCCCCTACCGAGGTGCTCGCGCAGCAGCACGCGGTCAATATCGCACGATACCTCTCCCCCACAGGAGTAAGGTCGGCCCTGCTCACCGGCAACAGCACGGCGAAAGAGC
>CAVFMX010000125.1:0-24400 GCA_963623745.1 Bulleidia sp. | reverse complement strand
ATGCTGACGAGCCCGATTCCGCCCTCGACATTGTCGGGGAAGGAGACGGGCTCTGTCAGTGACATGTCTCCGTCCAGATAGTAGTAGATGCTGAACGCCTTCAGATAGTGGTACTCGTCCTTGGTGATTCCGCGGATGGTCACGCTGAACGTGCTCTCGGACTCCATGCGGTCGTAATCAAGAAGACCGTGCGGCCCGATGATGATGTCGCCGGCGGACACGCTGAACCCGATGCTGAAAGAGCCGTCGGAGAATTGCCTGTCCGAGAAGACTCTGAACGTGTTCTCGGATGCCCCCGCCAAGTCAAGTTCTTCGGCCGGAGCCCCGTCGTTCAGGATCGGATCGTTGCCTTTGTCAAGGCTGACGAAACGGTAGTCCGTCGTCTCTTCCCAGGTCTTTGCGTCTTCCTGCCCGTTCGCATATCTGATCTTTCTGTCGATTATCGAACGTCCCGAGAGGATCCGGTAGAAGTTGTCCTCGCCGGAGATGTCCCTGCCTCTTACACGGATCCTGTAGATTGAAGTCCCGTAAGAATCCTTCTGAGACAGCGTGTCGGTTATGCTGAATTCAGGTGCCTTGGGGACAACCACTTCAGAATAAGCCTTGTAGGTCTCCCCGCCGGCTTCGGCTTCGGCCTCGATTCTCACAACGTCTCCGGGCTTGAAACCGGCCTTGAAGGAGTATCTGGTCTGTCTGGTCCTGCCGGCGGCGTATGGCCCGGCGGAATACACTTCTTCATGATGCTCGTCCCTATAACTGTAGCCATAGAGATGCAGGTCGTCTTTGATGAACAAGTTGTCGTCACGGTTGTCCAAAGTGCCGTCGGCCACAAAATCGCCGTTGACATAACACTTGACCGAACCCGATTGGATTTTCTCCACGTTCACGTCATTGCTTATCGCCAGATAGACAAGATGCAAGGTGTCTCCGACCGTCATCTGGGAGTTTACAATCAACTGTGGTTTGAGGTCTTTCAGGTTGAAATCAATGTCCTTTGTGCATGCCACGGACAAGATGGCTACGGATATTATGCAGATTGGTCTTTTCATCTTATTAGAAATTATATGTGTAACTGAATGACGGGATTACAGGTAGAATTGTGACCGATTTGAGTTTCGCCTTCCGGGTGTAGAGAATCGATCCGGAATCACTTTTCGTGTCTGACTTATAATAGACGAAGTTCGGATTCAGCCTGTTGTAGGCATTATAGACTCCGAAATTCCAGACGCTTTCGCCACGTTTCTTCCGTTTGTGGTAATTGACTCCGATGTTGAGTCTGTGGCTCGGGGGCAGCCTGTAGTTGTTCCTGTGCGGAGCGTAATCGATCTGCGTGAACGTCCCGTCCGGAAGCATCACGATGCTCTCCCTTTCAGGGATGGTCGTGGTGCCTCCTGTCGCGAAAGTCCACACCGCGCTGAGATCCCATTTCTTTCCGAGCTGCCGGTTCACCACGAGCGAGATGTTGTGTCTTCTGTCATAGCGGTACGGGTAGCGTTCTCCATTGTTGATCAGCCCGTTGGAGAAGAGCCGGTCGCTTTTGGCGAGAGTGTAGCCAAGCCATCCTGTTGTCTTGCCCATGGTCTTCTGGATGAAGAACTCGACTCCATAGGCGCGGCCGTCTCCCATGACGACATTGTTCTCCCAGGACTGCGAAGTGGCGAGGAACGAGACACCGTCCTTATATTCAAGGACATTGTGCATGTCCTTCCAGTAGCCTTCGACGGAGAATTCCCAACCCGGCAGGCCGTTGTAAAAAATGCCCAATGAATATTGATCCGCCGTCACCGGCTTGATGTTCTTGGTGATAGGCACCCAGAGATCGATAGGGAGGGTGATTTTTGACGAGGACAGCAGATGGACGTACTGCGCCATCCTTGAATATGCCGCCTTGGCGCTGATCCCTTTCCCGAAATCGAATTTCGCTGACATTCTCGGTTCCGGCGACCAGTAGGTCCTGCCGCCTGTGCGGAACACCGCAAGATGGATTCCCGGATTGAGCGTCAACCGTCTGCATATCGTGAAATCATCCTCGATGTAGGCGGAGATCTCGTGTCCGAGACGGTCCTTTTCCTTGTTGTTGGAATATGTCGTGTCAGTCACCTGCCCATAGTGATTCTCTTTCTCTACTGTAGTGTAGGTTTCCGGGATGTAAATGTGGTTTACATATTCGCCGCCGAACTTGATGAGGTGTTCCGGGGCAGGTGTGTAGTCAAAGTCGATTTTGGCGGTGATGTCCTTTATTCCCGAGCCATAGTCGAACTTGTACGAGTAGTTTGAATTCTCGCTCTTTTCCGTTGAGTTGTAGCCCATCCGCATCCGGTATTCCGTGAAAGCCACCGTCGCGTTCGAGAACAGTCTGCCGTTGAACACGTGGTTCCACCTCGCCGAGGTGAGCAGGTTCCCCCATCTGATGTAGGTCTTGTCGTCAAACTCGCTTTTGTAGTCGGCTCCGTCAATGATGACATCGCCTTCATCTTCATTGTAGTAGAATATGTCCCGGCCGTAGTAGGCGTTGAGGAACAGCCTGTCCCTGTCGCTGAACCGGTGGGTCACCTTGCCGTTTAAGTCGAAGAAATAGTAGTTCGCAGGGATGTCGGCGGCCCTGAACAATCCGTCGAACAGGAAGGTGTGCATTCCTCTTGCGCTGATCGAATATGCCGTCTTTCCCTTGAAGATCGGGCCTTCGAGATGGAACTTGTCGCTGAGTACTCCCACACCGACCGTCCCATGCGTCTCCTGAAGGTTACCATCGTTAGTTCTGACATCGATGATGCTGGAGGTTCTGCCGCCGTAACGCGCAGGGAACGAGCCTTTGTACAACGTGACTTTCTTCACGGCCTCCGGCTGGAAGATCGAGAACAGACCAAGCATGTGTTCGGCGTTGTAAAGCGAGATTCCGTCCAGAAGCAGCAGGTTTTCGTCCGGGCCTCCCCCGCGCACGTATATTCCCGAAAAGCCTTCCGCTCCGCTCTGCACTCCCGGCATCAGCTGGATGGTCTTAAGGACATCGGCCTCGCCGAAGAGGACGGGGGTGTTCCGGATCATGTTCAAGGGAATCTCTATGGCGCTCATCTTCGTGGCCATGATTCCGGATTCCCTTTGCGCCGAGACAACCGCTTCCTTGAGCTCGGTGTTCGCCTTCAGGGCGACGTTGACGGTGGTGTCGCGCACAAGGTCGATTGTGACAGTCGCGTCATCATACCCGACGTAGGAATATTTCAACGTGACCTGCCTGCCTTGTGGAATCGTCAAGGTGTAGAATCCGTAGTCGTTTGTGGCCGCACCGGCTCCATCAGAGAGCACACCTGCTCCGATCAGAGTCTCGCCGGAGGCCTTGTCCGTGATGTGTCCGCTCACGGTTACTTCCGTCCGCTTGCTCTGGGCGTGCAGGTTCCCGGTGAAGGACAACGCCAGCAGCCACATCGGAATTGCGGATGCGATCAGTCGGTTAAGATAATTCATAATCAAAAAAGTTTGGTCAATTGATTTCGGATCGCAAAATTAGCCGTTTTTTTTGATTAAACCCCTATTTCAGAGTGGTTTTTCTTAAATTTACAGTCATGCAAAGAAAAAATCTTTATATTCTTTTTGTTTTATTAGTCTTTGCCCTCGTACTGATGTCGCCGGGATGCAAGAGAAAGGTGCAGGACAGTGAAACGGAGATGATTGAGGAAGTTAAGGACAGTCTTCCTCCTTTGGGCTTCTGGCCTGACTCGTTGGATCTTTCTGAAGAGAAAGTGCGGAACGGCGAGACATTCACCGGTCTCATGAACCGGTTGGGCCTGTCGATGAGCGATGCCGTGAGGATGGCGCAGGCCTGTGACACAGTCTTCGATGTCAGAAGGATGCGCGCAGGCAACAGGGTCCAGGCCTATTACCAGTTTGACACGAGCGGGACGGGCAGCACGGAGGGGCCGGCATTGAAGTATGTCGTGTACGAGCGGAACAAGATAGACAGGGTGGTCTTCCGTACCAGCGAGCCGTTCAAGGTCTGGAGGTGGACCAAGCCTGTCGAAAGCACAAGGGAATATGCCGACGTGACAATCAAGTCTTCCCTTTGGAATGACATGCTGGCCGCCGGAAAATCGCCGCAGCTGATAATCCCGCTGTCGGAGATCTATGCCTGGTCGGTGGACTTCTTCGGGCTCCAGCAGGGAGACCGTTTCAGGGTGCTGTACGGACAAAGAAAATGCGAGGGCGAGATAATCGCCGTTGACACAATCTATTATGCTGAGTTTATCCGGGACGGTAAGGTGCTCCCGGCGATCATGTTCGATCAGGGGGATCATGGCAACCTTTACTGGAACGAGAAAGGGGAGAGTCTGCGTAAGGCATTTCTCAAGGCTCCTCTGAAGTTCACCAGAATCAGTTCAGGGTTCTCCTATAACAGAAAGCATCCGGTCACGGGCCGTGTAAGGCCTCACACCGCCGTGGACTATGCCGCCCCGGTCGGGACTCCAGTGCAGACAATCGGCGACGGAACCGTTGTGAGCGCAGGTTGGACGAACGGCGGCGGGAACACTGTCAAGATCAGACATAATTCAGTTTATACCACGTCCTACATGCATCTTTCCCGTTATGGGAAAGGCATAAAGGCGGGGGCGAGAGTCCGTCAGGGGGACGTGATCGGCTATGTGGGTTCCACGGGTCTCTCGACCGGCCCTCATCTTGATTTCCGTGTCTGGAAGAACGGCTCTGCGATCAATCCTTTGAAGTTGGAGTCTCCGCCGGCGGAGCCGATCGGACCTGAGAACATGCCGGCCCTTGACTCGACTTTCAGGCACTACAGACAAATGATTGACACTCTGAAAGTGAGAAATTGACAACTTTAAACTTTTGTTAAACATATTCACGATGAAAAAAAGCATTTATCTATTGTCCCTTGCCGCCACGCTGCTGTTTGTTCAGGGCTGCGGGCAACATCAGGCATCTTCCGTTTCTCCGGCCATTGACCGTGACCCGGAGATAGAAGCCAAGGTCGAGAAAATTCTGAAAGGGATGGATCTCACCGAAAAGGTGGGGCAGATGGTTCAGCTGACCTCATCGACCGTCACTGCGGAAGGTGGAGTGACCCTTGATCCGGAGAAACTCCGGAAAGTCCTCGGCGAGATGAAGGTGGGGTCTATCCTGAACACTTTCGGAGATGTCTCCCAATCCCGTGAGTTTACGGCCAGGATGGTCGGAGAGATCCAAAAAAAGTCCATGGAGGAGATCGGAATCCCCTGCATCTATGGCCTCGACATGATCCACGGTGCAAGTTACCTCTCGGACGGGACCTTGTTCCCGCAGGAGATAAATCTTGCCGCGACCTTCAATCGGGAATATGCCCGCGCGATGGGCGAGGCGATGGCTTATGAGACCCGCGCCGCGATGGTGCCTTGGGTGTTCTCACCGGTTATGGATCTCGGCCGCAATCCGGCCTGGCCACGTCAGTGGGAGAGTTTCGGCGAGGATCCTTACCTTAACGCCGAGATGGCCGTGGCGGAGACCAAGGCTCTTCAGGGCGATGATCCGAACCACATAGACGGCGAGCACGTGGCTGTCAGCATAAAGCATTTCATGGCCTACGGTGTTCCGGTTTCAGGCAAGGACAGGACTCCAGCTGTCGTTCCGGAGAACGAGTTGAGGGAGAAGTTCTTCCGTCCGTTCAAGGATTGTCTTCAGGTCGGTGCCTTGACGATGATGGTCAATTCTGCCTCGATCAACGGAATCCCTACGCACGCCAATTCCGAACTGCTGACAGGTTGGGTGAAGGAAGGTCTTGGCTGGGATGGAATGATTGTCACGGACTGGGCCGACATCAACAATCTCTTTGAGAGGGATCATGTGGCCGGGGACAGAAAGGAAGCCCTGGCGATGGGTGTCAACGCCGGGATCGACATGATCATGGATCCTTACGACCTGTCCTGCTGCACCGACCTGAAGGAAATCGTGGAGGCCGGGTTGGTTCCGATGTCCAGAATCGATGACGCTGTCCGCAGGATCCTCCGCCTGAAGTTCCGTCTGGGGCTTTTTGACAATCCTGTCTGGGATGTCAGCGGCTATGACAAGTTCGGCTGCAAGGAGTTTCAGGACGCTTCCTATGCCGCCGCCGTCGAGTCCGAGGTTCTTCTCAAGAATGAGGGCAACATCCTTCCTCTGGAATATGGCAAGAGAATCCTCGTGACCGGCCCGAACGCCAACTCGATGAGGACTCTGAACGGAGGCTGGTCCTACACCTGGCAGGGTGACGCCGACCGCTTCGCCGGCGACTGCAACACGATTTACGAGGCTTTGGCCCAGAAATTCGGGGAGCGCAATGTCGTCTATGAGCCGGGAGTGACCTACGATGAGACCGACCGCCTGTCAACCGGAGCCTGGCAGAAAGAGAACGCTCCTCAGATCGCCAAGGCAGTGGCTGCCGCTTCAAGGGCTGATGTGATTGTGGCCTGTGTGGGCGAGAACAGCTATTGCGAGACGCCAGGCAATATTGATGACCTCAATCTTTCCGGGAACCAGAAGGAACTGGTAAAGGCTCTTGCCAAGACGGGCAAGCCGATAGTTCTTGTGCTGAATGAAGGCCGGCCGAGGGTTCTTCGGGAGATCGAGCCGCTTGCGAAGGCTGTCATAGATGTGATGCTTCCGGGCAACTACGGAGGCGACGCCCTTGCGGCTCTGATGTCTGGCGAGGAGAATTTCAGCGGTAAACTGCCGTTCACCTATCCTAAGTACGTCAACTCGCTCCACACCTACGACTACAAGGTCAGCGAGAGCCGTGAGACAATGGCCGGGGTGTACAATTACGACGCCATCATGGATGTCCAGTGGCCATTCGGCTACGGACTCAGCTACACCGCTTTTGAATATTCGGACTTCAAATGCCTGAACGGTCCGGAGTTTGCCGTCGGGGATGACCTTAAGTTTGAGGTGACTGTCCGGAACGTCGGCTCGCACAACGGCAAGGAGGCGGTGCTGCTCTATTCAAGCGACATTGTTGCCAGCCTGATTCCGGATGTTAAGCGTCTTCGCGAGTTCGCAAAGATCGAGCTTGCGCCGGGGGAGAGCAAGGTTGTCTCGCTGACAGTTCCGGCCAAGGAACTGGCCTTTGTCGGGGCTGACGGGAAGTGGCGGCTGGAGGCCGGGGATTTCAGGATGAGCTGCGGCGGGCAGTCGCTGAGGATTTCCTGCAAGGAGACCAAGGTCTGGGATTAATTATCCTCTGTGATATTCACCAATGAGGTGGTGTCCCAGTTGAAGACATATTTCCTGTCACCTATCGGGAGCGTGATTTCTATGGAATCCGCTCCCTTTTTGTATTTGGCGTAGGCGTGTCCCTCGATGGCGTGTCCCGGTCGGATGGTGCAGTCTCCGAGATAGCCGATGCAGCTGCGCTCGATCCGCGCCATGTCCTCGGATTCTTTGTCGGCGATCGCCATTGTGGCGATGATCCCGGCTTCTTCGATGGCCGTGCCTCCGAGATCCCTCAGCAGATCCTCGGCCAGTGAATCCCTGTCGTCCGGATCCCCGCGTACAATAGCGGCCGTGATCAGCGTCACGAACAGTGTGCCTATTCCGATGCCGATGGTCTTCGCCGTCTTTCTGGCACCGATCCTGTTGAGGTAGCTTCTGTGCCGGAAAACTTTGACAGGCCCCATTCTGGTGGCTGCGGAGGTGTTCTTGAAGTCGAATTCGACCTGTTCGTCGGAGTTGTTCTGAATATAAAGATCCATGCGGTAGTACTGCCCGTAGTGCTTCAGATAACGTACATTCATCAGCACATCAAGCCCGTCGGCGGCGAAAACCTTCCAGACGTTCCCGTTCCGATCCATCTCCATCTTCGCGTTCCTGACGTAGGGATTGTCGGTCATTCTTACTGTCTTCAACCCTTGTTCGCATTCACTGAACAACGGCTGAAACCGGATCATGTCCCCGGCATCGATTTTTCGCAAAGTGTCCGGATCCCTCTCTTGAGCGTATGACGGATCGCAAAGGCAGGAAACAATGGCAAAGGCAAGAAACATCCGCCGCAGGTTATGGTAGGTTCTCATTCAATCATCAGTTTGGCCCCAAAATATGCGTGAGCAAAATTCGTGCTGATTGATATGAAGACAGGCGCTATTTTTTATGCCAGTCGTCGCCAGTCAGAACCCGATCCTCGTTCTCACGCCGCCGGAGAGCCTTTCGCGCTCGCAGAGAGAGACTATGCTGCCGATGGACGGCGACTGGCCGCTGATGACCTCCTCCATCGTGGCCTTGCGGACGATGTTGTCGATCTCTCCGCCGCTGAAGTCGAACCCTGACGCGAGACTGCGGGCCTCGTCCTCGGAGAGCGACGGAAGCTTGTCGCGCCAGATGTTCGTTTTGGCCTGCAGCGAGGGCTTCTCGTAGCGGATCTTGAAGAGGAACCGGCGCTCGAACGCCCCGTCCAGATTCCCTTCAAGATTGGTGGTCGCTATGAGTATTCCCTCCAGCTTCTCCATCTCCTCGAGGATGATGTTCTGGATGGTGTTCTCGGTCTGGTCGATGCTGCCGTTGTCACTTCCGATGCTGCGGCGCCTTGAGAAGATGGCATCCGCCTCGTTGAAGAGCAGGATCGGCTTATTTTCGGCTCCCTTGCAGGCCTTGCGGTAGTCGGAGAAGATTTTCTTTATGATCTTTTCGCTCTCGCCGTACCACATGCTTTTCGATGAACTGATGTCCACGTGGATGATGTCGCGGCCGGTCTTGCGCGCCCATTGCATCACCGTCTCGGTCTTGCCCGTGCCCGGAGTGCCGTACAGCAGCACGGCGAGTCCCTTCATAAGACCTTTGGACTCCAGGCGGCTGACGAGACTCCGGTAGTTGCTCTCCTCCAGAGCGTTTTCCACAAGGGAGAGCTGCCCGCGCTGTCCGTCAGAGAAGAACAGGTGTTTTTCCTTGATCCCGTCGGACTTGATGCGGCATTTGTCGTCGCTCTGCTCGATGAAGAGTCCGGCGTCCTCCTCGAAGTAGAGTTCCTTCCCTTTGTCGGTCAGGGACAGTATGGTGCTCTCCCCGAAGAGGCTGCTTTTTGTGGTCAGTTCAGCCAGCCCGGTCGTCTGCAGGACGTGTGTCTCCTCCCTCAACCGATTCAGACAGGAGCGCCTGGTCTTGAGGATGTACAGTCTTTCCAATTCATAGGGAATGGAAAGTCCGCATCCGGATTTCGCGCAGTCGTTGCAGAGAAGATAGAAAAGGGCGCGGGAAAGCTCGTCCTCCAGAATTTCTCTGGTTTTGGCTACGCATCCGAGAGCGCCGTTGGCCCTTTCGGTTCTCTCTATGAACCTTATCAGGCGGGATTCGGAACAGTTGTTGTCTGTGTCGAACTCGCTGCGGCGGATGAAGTCGTGAATCGAGGAGGCGAACCTGTACCGGTCGAGGCCCGTGTATTTGTCGAAATAGGCCTTGTAGTCATCCCCGAGCAGCAGTTCCCGTCCCTTGTCGCTGAGCTGTATGTGATCCTCGTCCGAAGCCTGCTCCACGAGTCCGGCTTCAATCAGAGGGTGAGTCCCCTTGCGCAACGCGCAGCCCTCTTTGAAGCGCAGAGAGAACGCTCCGTACATATCTCTCAACGTGTAGTCGATGTCTGACATCTTCTCGTCTTCCTCCAGAAAGTCCCGGCAGATGTCGTAGAAGAGAACACGGTGGGCAAGTTCCGGAATTTCTCCGGTCACGGACGCGATGAAAGTCATCCCGGAGTGTTCCCGCTCCATAGACTGCGTCTGCTGAAGAAGTTCTCGCAGCTGACATCACGGTCCTCCAGTTGCGTCCCGACCGTCTTGCAGAAGTCGTAGCGGTCGAAGATCGCCGCGAAGATGACGGCTTCACTGCGGCTGCGCATTCCGAGGCCGCCCGCAAGTGCATCCAATGCCTCGCCTGTCTCCTTGGTGTCCAGTTTCTTAAGCTTGCTGTCCCTGACCCTTGCGGCCGCCGCCTTGATGAGCTGAATATAAGTCTTTCCCATTGTTGTATTTCTTTACGATGCAAAGGAATGGACTTTTGCTGCTAAAAAATGGCAATATTGTAAAAAGATTCAGAAATCCGGGCGGTCGTGATGTTTCTTCGATTCCATCGATGATAGTTCATGCCTTAATTATAAGGCATAATGCAAGATCTCAAGCCAAGTGTTTTTCTATTTTGTAGGTCAATTCCGTCTCCCGATGTTGAATGACAATCCGAAGTTGAGGCTCGTGTTCAGCTTGCCGTAAGGGTAAACCCCGCCGGTGTCGGAAAGTTTGGCATAGTTCAGCAGGAGATGATCCGTGCTGATGAACATATTGAATCCCGAAGTGTGGAATCCTATCACGGCTCCGACCGTAGAACCGAACTTGGATAAGGCGTAGCTGACTCCGGCGCTGAACCATCTGACAGGCTCTGCGTTGACGGAAAGCCTCCCTTCAGTCCAGGTGTAGGCTCCGTTGATGTAGGTGGAGCTCAATATGCCCGCAGAAAGTCCTTTGTAGAAAGGCATCACATA
Organism: Bulleidia sp.; assembly: GCA_963623745.1. Classification (GTDB taxonomy): domain Bacteria; phylum Bacteroidota; class Bacteroidia; order Bacteroidales; family UBA932; genus Cryptobacteroides. The sequence goes on along the minus strand of CAVFMX010000125.1, from coordinate 13,926 downwards.
TTCCGCTCCTGCGTTGATCGTGGCTGCCACCATCTTGCCGCGTGTCTCGCCGGTCCCGGTCCGCCTGAAGTCAAACATATCCATAAAGTCATCGGTCAGGTCGTCAATCTGCGTGTCGAGTGATTTGTCATTGCCTCCGTCGAGGGAGATGTCGTCAAATCCGTCGAATGACCATCCGTCTCCGCTTGTCTTGGCGACAGTGGTGTTCTTCCAGGACATATAACCCAGGTCGTTTATGGCCAGGGACACCTTGAGCCCATCGATGATTTCCATCTCGGCTCCGAGATCTATCGCCGCTCCGAATCCGTTCGGCGCGAATCCGTCATCGGAATCGATGCTCCCGAAGTCAAGCAGATCGCTGTCCGACGGACTGTCAATCTTCGCTCCTGACTCGCCCTTGGTCTTGATGCTGGCCGGGGCGGATGACTTCAGAGTACCTTCGGACATTACAGACCATCTGTCTTCAGTCATCCGGATGTCCATCCTGTCTATGACGGCCTCGATGTCGGCGAGCCCCACAAGCAGTTTCACCTTTCCGCCCACCCTGAGGCGTTCAGTGATGTCGCGGCTGTGTCCGAGGGCGAAGTCCAGCCGGCTGCCGGCTCTTGCGGACAGTCCGGAGATGTCATAGCTCTGAGACTTGCCGGCGTTCTTCATGAAGTCGAACAAGTCATACGGCAGGCTGAAGCCCGATTCTGTGCGCAGATTGACATCGAATGACCAGAAGGCTTTTTTTCCGCGGATGCCGAAGGCGAGGACGGAGTAGTTGTTGGTGATGGCCATCTGATTGTCCTGCTTGAGATTGCCGAGGAATTTCTCGGCCGAGACTGAGGAGTCCATAAAGGTGGTCAGCTTCCCGTCCACCGGGTAGAGGAATGTGTTGACTCCCAGGTTGCTCTGAAGCTCAGTGCCGATCGAGTTCAGAAGCGGTATGGAGAAATAGCTGCTTGTCGGGGCGAATGCCGGATTGAGCTGATGCCGCAAGTTGTAGCCTTCCATGAAATATGTCGAACGGGATGCCGTCTGCGCAGAGGCGTAGGATGCAGCTGCTATGGCGACGGCGGCGGATATTAGGATTTTTTTCATCTTCGATTTCAGGATAAGTTGTGAATGATTGCCATGGATGTCAGAGAGAAGAAGTGAATGAACCTTGCAGGCGCAGCTTCATATTTTCCAGTCTGATTCCCTGATTCTCGTTGAGACAGACGCCTTCGCAGCCGTTGTCCGCACCTCTGGCTCCGATGCCCATCCTGATGCCGTCCAGCTTGCGCATATCATCGGCTGATGCCTTGACGGTCAGAGTTATGGAGCTGCGGCTCGGCGATGTGACGGTGCCGGCTGACACCGAGCCGTTGACCGTCATCTCTATTCCGGGGATTACGGCGGCATTTTTGTCTATGGCCGATGCCGACAGGCTGATGCCCAGTGGCAGCATATTCACGAAGTCAAACGAGATGTCGGCCTCCCGGATGTCGTAGTCTGTCCCGTTCCCTTCGCTGTCATCGAACGTTTCGCCCCAGCCCGTGAAGTCGGTGCTGTAGTCAAATCTCATGTCCTTCCCGAAGGCCAGAGGAGCGATGACCTCATAGGCGCAGTGGAAAGAGTAGTCGTGACCCGACTGGACGGTGATGAACTCATCTTTTGCGGCGGCGTCGATGTTGGCGATGCTTATCTTCTCCGGGAGATTCTTAACGATGTCCGAGAGGTCCGATATCCTGATGTTCCTGTAGCCGTCCGGGGCGTTGTTCCCTGTGCGCGAGAGGAATATGTCGGTCTCACCGCTGGCGTTGATGACGATTTCCTCCGCCGTGGAGGACGCTCCCTTGTCTCCGATGTGCACGGTGCTCTTCGAGGAGCCTTTGTATGAATCGATGTCCGCGTTGAACGAAAGAGTGAGCGGACTGCCGTTGCCCACGGAGAGCCTCACTTGCGGATCGTACAGGTCAAGCACCGTGTTGTCGCCGGTGATGAAGTCCGGGTATGTGCCTACACTGATTTCAGCAGGCTCTATGTCGATCTTCGGATTGACCTTGAGTGTGGCTGTACTGATGCTCACGGTGCCGATCTTGATGCCCACCTGCACCTGAATCTGCTCGGGAATGGCGGAGAACACCCGGCCAAGGTCATCCGTGAGGATCGAGACCTCGGCACCGGAGACAACGATATTGTCGCTCAAGCTGATCTTGTGCTTGTCGGGCAGGAATCCCTGTCCCTGCGGCATCTTGTCGAAATCGATGCCGGTGACCTCGATGGCCACCGTGCTCATGGTTCCGGTCATCTCCAGAGGCTCGAATGTCAGTATGTTCTTCTGTCCGTCAAGACTGTAGCGGATGTTTCCGCTGCCCGGTGATGCGCTCAGGTTCAAGTAGTCCGGGAAATCGATGGACAGACCGGTCACTGTGGCCTTGCCTATGTTGGTCTGGAAGAAAATTGTCCCTGCAGCTCTGCCGGTGACACTGCGGATGGCCGTCACCTCTTCACTGACATCTTCGTCTATGGCAATCGGCGTGGCAGCCTCATCAAGAGGCATCGAGAGCGTGATCCCGGACGGGATGGGCATCGATTCGGATGAAATGCCTATCTGGCTGAGCAGGGAGGACCTGCCGATGCTTGCGTACAGGCCTCCGTCTTCAGTGAGCCCGCGTGAAATCGATACCGACGGCACTGAAAATGTGGTCTCGGTGCGGTTGCCGGACAATATCAGGGAGTAGTCTCCGTTGTCGGCCACGGAGAGGATGTCCGTATTGTCCTTGTCGAGATCCAGGAGATCGGCGATCAGAATGGTTTCAGAATTGCCGATAGGAGCGCTGATGTCCCCCTCGATGCATACTGTCTTGTCCAGATCCTTGGAGAGGTCGTAGTCTTCGTTGATGCAGCAGCACAACAAGGCGGAAACGCCGGCTGCCGACATCATCAGTGAAGTCTTGGTTGAGAAAGTCATAAGAAACTGCTTAGAATAATACTGATGCGGTACTGTGAACCAAAGATATTCTAAATTTCGCAAAAAGCAAAACTTTTTGCCGGACGAGGACAATCTCCGGATAAATTCATCGTCTGGTGTATAGGTTGAGTACGTTCCGCCTGCCGGAATTTTTCCATTTGGCAGGCACGATGACAAACTTCCGATCTTAAGGGCATCATTGGATAAATAAACAAAATAGAGAAAGGCTAATCAATACTATTCCAATCAAAATCCTATTCATGGCTTATCATAAGTGACGTGTAATAAAGTCATCTTTATTGAAACGTTTAATTTTTTTTGTATCTTTCGGGGAAATTATAACCACTTAATATCATTATGCACAACAAACTTATTTTATTCTTTTCACTGCTGTTGGTGACAACTGCCGCTTTTGCGCAGACACGCCAGATTTCCGGAAAGGTGAGCGATGCGGCAGGACAGTCCATAGCAGGAGCGGATGTGTTTGTGGTAGGTACTACCAACGGCACGACAACAGACCAGAACGGCAATTATGTTCTGATGGTTTCTCCAAAGGATGTCATACGTTTCGCTTTCCTTGGCTTTGTCGATCAGGACATCAAGGTCGAGAACCGGACATCGGTTAATGTCACGCTTGTGGAAGATACCCAGTTCCTTGACGAGATAGTGGTTGTGGGCTATGGTACTATTAAGAAAAGCAGTGCCGCAGGCTCCCAGTCATCTGTGTCTGACAAGGCTTTCGCGAACCAAAGGGTCAGCCGTATAGACCAGGCGCTTCAAGGCCGTGCTACGGGTGTTCAGGTCACCAACACGGGAGGAGCCCCCGGAGCGGAGGTCCGTATCCGTATCAGAGGTGCGAACTCCATTCTTGGAGACAACAGCCCTCTGTTTGTGGTGGACGGCTTTGTGGGAGCGGATTTCAATGACATCAACCCTAACGACATCCTTTCCATGGAAATCCTTAAGGATGCCGCCTCCACGGCGATCTATGGTTCACGCGGTGCCAACGGAGTCGTTCTGGTGACGACCAAGAACGGAGCCAAGAACGAGAAGGTTTCTCTTTCTTACGTAAGCAGTTTCTCAATCTCCAATGTGCTTAAGAAATTTGACCTATTGGATGCGGCCGGTTTCGCACAGGTTTATAACGAGTATCAGGAAGCCATTGGCTCAACTGCCCGCTACACAATGTCGGATTTCGCCAAGAACGGAGGATTTGATTACCAGGACTATGTGTTCCGTACGGCATTCGGGCAGCAGCATCAGCTTGCCCTTGCCGGAGGTAGCGGCAGCACGCAGTATCGGGTGTCGGGCAACTTCCTCAAACATGAAGGAATCATTAAGCCTTCCGAGTTCCGGAGAACAGCCATAAATGCCAATGTGAACTCTCAGGTAAGCAAGCGTCTTGCTGTGAGATTCTCGGCTTCGGGCATCGTCTCAACCGGATCACGCACGGCAGGTGACTACACAGGTGCCAATGGTGTCCTTACGCAGGCCTTGGGTTGGGCGCCTGTAACCAATCCTTACGCTGATGGGGGGGGGGTACACTCAGAACGATCCTTATAGCTCGGTCAAGAGCAATCCGCTGTCGATGATCAATGACAGCGAAAGCATCAATGAAAGACTCAATGTAAGAGTTCTCGGCGGTGTCACATACGAGATAGTTGATGGTCTGAAATTTGACTTCTCGGCCGCCGGATCAAAAACAAGCACGGTGGGAAAGAGTTGGAGTGGCGACTATCTTTCCAATGGCAAACCAAGTGCAAGCAAGAACACGGTTTCTTCATCCACAATTCAGACGACCACTCAACTCTCGTACGACAAAACCATCGGCAAACATTATCTCAACGCTGTTGTGGCTCAGGAGAGCCAGAGCTACAAGTATGAGTACCTGAATGGGAATGCAACCAATCTTTTGTTTGCCTATCTGAAGTACGACAATCTCTCTCAGGCGGAAAGCAACACGGTCAACTCAGGGTTCAGCTCATGGGCGCTGCTGTCCTACCTTGCCCGCGTAAACTATTCATACGACAATAAGTATGTAGTGTCGTTCTCGGTAAGGCGTGACGGATCATCCAAGTTCGCGGAAGGCAATAAATACTCCACTTTCCCGGCTGCGGCCATTGCTTGGAATGCCCACAACGAGGACTTCGTGAAAAACCTGAATGTGTTCTCCACTCTGAAGTTCCGCGCAAGTTATGGTTTGACCGGTAATCAGGCGATTGACTCGTACGCCACGCTTTCAAGCTATAACACAAGCGGCCAACAGTACGCCTTCAGCAACGGCACTCAGACTTCCGGCATGAACATCGGTAATCCGGGAAATCCTGCCTTGAAGTGGGAGACGACCACGCAAACCGACCTTGGTCTGGAACTGGGTTTCTTCAAAGGTCGCCTGACGGCCGAGATTGATTACTTCCGCAAGGACACCAAAGATCTTTTGATGAACAAGGAGATCGCGTGGTACCAAGGCGGCGGCTCCATAACCTCCAACATTGGAGCGATCCGCAACAGCGGAGTCGAGTTGATGGTCGCCGGAGACATAATCGCGAAAAGAAATTTTGTCTGGAACAGTTCATTCAACTATTCTTACTTGAAGAACAAGGTTGTGGATCTTGGCGATGAGGAGTATGTGACGAGTTATGCCGACTTTTCCGGCTCGCAGGAAGGCATTCCTGAATTCATCTACAAGGTTGGTGAGCCTCTTGGAGCGATTTATGGATTAAGATATCTTGGACCTTGGCAGAAAGACGAGGCTGAAGAAGCCGCGAAATACGGCATGAAACCAGGTGATGCCAAATACGAGGATCTCAACGGAGACTATCAGTACAGCGGTGACGATGCACAGATCATAGGCCATGGCATGCCTGAACACACGATAGGATGGAACAACACCATCACGTGGAACAACTTCACCATCAACGCGTTTTTCCAGGGAGTGTTCGGTGTGGACAAGATGAATTACACAAGGATGATGTACCTTAAGGCCACAAACGATTATCGCGCCCCTACCTCCGCCGAGGCATTGGACAGGTACATACCGGGCGTTCAGGAGGATGCTTATATTCCTGCTTATAGTCCGACGAGCAAATGGTTCGCCCAGTCATCGATGTTTCTGGAGAACGGCAGTTTCGTCCGCCTGAAGAACCTCAGTGTGGCCTATGCCTTCAAGGTAAAAAGAGTGGGTGATTTCTCGGTGTCGCTCAACGCCACGAATCTCTTCACAATCACTTCTTACAAGGGGATTGACCCTGAGGCGAGTAATCTGGGCGGCGGAAGTTCTGACATACGCCAGAGCGTGGACTACGCTGCGTACCCTAATTCCAGAACGTTCACTCTCGGTCTTAATGTGTCATTCTAATTCAGAACAATCATGAAAAAAATCATATACATTCCGATAATTATTGCGGTAAGTGCCTTCCTTTCTGTCGGCTGCTCGGATTTCTTGACCGAAAAGACCAACGGGCAGATTTTCGAGAACGCGATGGAGACGGAGGCCGGTCTTGAGGCTGCCCTCACAGGTACCTACAAGAAATGGTCACAGCCTTGGTCTTGCGGTTTCCAGCACACTTGGCCAATAGAGATCACCATGGGAGGAGAGGATCTGACATCCAACGCACCTTCCACAAACTGCTACGAGCTGGACACCTATTCGGTCACATCTTCAAACTCTTCGGTTCCGAACATCTATAAGTCCTGCTACCAGAGCGCCATCAACGCAAGCGGAGTGATTGAGGCGGGACTGAAGTTTGAGAACCCGAGCGACAATGTCAAATATATACTCGGCGAGGCCTATTTCATCAGAGCCTATGACTATTTCTGGCTTGGCAGAATGCACAAGGCCATTCCTCTCATCCTCCAAGTACGGTGGCTATAAGCAGAGGCGGACGAAAGCCACGGGGTATTTCAGAATAGAAGAGATAGATGGGAAATGGTGGTTTGTGGATCCGGAAGGCTATCTTTTTCTTTCAGTTGGCGTGGACTGTGTGAATGTGGGTGGCGGCGGCATGGTCCGCGACTACGACAAGAGGCCGGAAATGTATGAGGAGCTGCCGCCTGAGAACCTTAATATAAGTCATAGGGGTCGTCCGGGGGTGCCGAACTTTGGAACTTGGAATCTCTACCGAAGGTATGGCGACAATTATCTTGAGAAAGCGTATGACATGACAATCAAGAGGATGGATAAGTGGGGAATAAACACTATCGCGAATTGGTCCAGCCGCGAGATCTCGAAACTTGGCCGCAAGGCGTTCATGCTAACCCTCGGGGATCTTGGACAGGATGCCTCCCTTATGGGTCTTTGCGACATCTATCGTGATGACTATAAGGATCAGCTGGAGAAATCAATCAGACGGATCACTTCACCGAACGTCTCCAATCCTTGGCTGATCGGTTATTTCGTCGGCAACGAACCGGCCTGGATCAATGAAGAGCCCCGTCTCTGTCAGATTATCCTTGACAGGAAGGACATCCCTATGCAAGCCGCGTTAAGAGAATATCTCGCAAAGAACGGGGACAGCGATTCCAACCGCCGTAAATTCATTCTTGAAGCCTTCCACACATTCCTGCGGGATGTCAACACCGTCCTGAAGAAGTGTGATCCGAATCACCTCAACTTGGGGATCCGTTTCGCCGAACCCGACACGTTGGGTGAAGATCTGCTTGCCGTATGCCGCGACTTTGACGCGTTCAGCTTCAATTCTTATTCACTCTCTCCGAGGCATTCCATGCTTGACCGGGCTTATCGCATCACGGGTCTGCCGATGATCATCGGTGAGTATCATTTCGGAACGGTCGAAAGGGGACTTGCACAGGCTCTGTGGCAGGTGGACAGCGAGGCGGAGCGTGGAGATGCCTATAGGTACTATACGGAGCAGGTGTACTCTCATCCGGCAATGATCGGTTCAGGCTATTTCCAATGGAGCGATCAGGACATAACCGGACGCGGTGATGGTGAGAACTATCATTGTGGACTTGTGGATGTGACTGACAGGCCTTATAGGGAGCAGGTGAATGCTATGATCGAGACCGCGAAAGTGCTTTACGGTGTGCATTGCGGCACGGTACAGCCTTTTGACAACGCGCCGGAAAGTGCGCGCGGCCATGAACTTGTGCCGGATCTTTGGAACGAATAGACCGATGCCTTATGCCGATAAGGCATCGGTGTTCAACAAGAATAAACAATCCCGGAGTGGTTTTTCTTCCAGCTCCGGGATTGTTTCAGTTCAAGGGCGATTACTTGACTGTGATGGAGTTGAGGAGGTTGAGCCGGCCGGTGTCGGTCAGGTGGAGGATGAGTTCGCCGAAGAGGGTGTTCTGCCAGGCGAACCAGGCGCGGGTGAATTTGGCGGCATCATCCTTATGGAAGGACTCGTGCATGAAGCCGGTGCCGGCATCGGCTTTCATCAGGGTCTCGATGCACCACTTGATCTCCTTGTCGTCCTGAGAGGTGAATGCCTTCATCATGATGCTCATCGGCCAGATGTAGTCGTAGCCGATGTGCGGCCCGCCGATTCCCTCGCCGGCCTTGCCTTTGAAGAAATACGGGTTGTCCTCGCTCCAGACAAACCTCCGTGTGTTCCGGTAGATCGGGTCGTTCACGTCGATGTCGCCGAGATAGGCCATCGCGAGGAGGCTCGGTACGTTCGCATCATCCATCATAAGCCGGTTGCCGAAGCCGTCCACCTCGAAGGCGAAGATTTTGCCGTACTTCGGGTGATCCACGACGGCATGCTCATAAAGAGCTTTCTCCACTTCCGCAGCGAGGTCGAGGCATTCCTTCGCCAATTTCTCCTCCTTGTTGACGGAGGCCAGAATCTCGGCGGCCTTGCGCAGAGAGGTGACGGCGAAGAAGTTGGACGGAACCAGAAACTCGAACATCGTGGCATCGTCGGACGGGCGGAAAGCCGATGCGATCAGACCTACCGGCTTGACCGGGTTGCCGCGGCCGTCGTTTGACTTGGTGTCGAACTGACGGTCTGTCTTTCTGGCGAACCTGTAAGGCCCGGGGCCGTCCTTGCGCTGCTGTTCCTTGAAGGTCTTGAGGGTGGCCCGGATGGATTTCAGCCAAGTCTCCCCGAAGACGGAATCGTCACCGGTCACCTTCCAGTACCGGTAGGCGAGACGGATCGGGTAGCAGTGCGAGTCTATCTCCCACTTGCGCTCGTGGTCGTAAGGATTCATGTCCGTTAAATCGGACTCCCATTCGCTGCCGGTAGGGCCTTCGTTGAAGGCGTTGGCGTACGGATCCAGACAGATCAGCGAGAACTGGCAGTTGATCACCCCCGCGATCATATTCTTAAGAGGTTCGTCCTCCTTGGCCAGACTGACATAAGGCCAGACCTGCGCTCCGGAGTCCCGAAGCCACATTGCGTGGATGTCGCCGGTGTAAACGAATGTCCGGAAGTTCCCGTTCTCGTCCTTGCCGAAATGGACGGTGGTGTCAAGGGTGTTCGGGTAGCAGTTCGCGAACATCCACGCAAGGCGTGGATTCTTCAGCAGACCCTGCATCCTGACGATCTCGTTTTCCACAGCCTCGGAGCGGAAGAGCCTGTTCTCGGGAGCCGGACGCCGCGATTCATAATCCTGGGCCTGCGTCAAAGTGCCGCCAAGCAGGAATATGGCGGAAGCCAGAAGTAATGTGCGTTTCATTGCGTTATCGATCATTGGTGTAGGAATATGGCCTGTCCTCCCCGGCGGTTCCTCTTGCCGTGTCGGGTCCGGACGCTACAATGTACGTAATTTTCGTCCCTTCCGCAAGGTCTTCGTGGCGGAAATAGTTACGGCTCCACTCCTTCCCGTTGATTTTCACTTCCTTAATGTAGAAGTTGTCTTTTGAGTTGTTCGGGGCTTCAAGAATGATCCGCTTCCCGTCCGGACGTGTGACCACGGCCTTCTTGAACAGAGGAGTTCCGATGGCATATTCATTGGATCCCGGGCAGACCGGGTAGAACCCCAGAGCGGAGAAGACGTACCAGGCGGAGGTCTGTCCGTTGTCCTCGTCGCCGCAGTAGCCGTCGAAGCCGGGGGTGTAGAACTTGTCCATCACCTCGCGTACCCGCCGCTGGGTCTTCCAAGGCTGGCCGCACCAGTCGTAGAGGTAGAGCATGTGCTGGATCGGCTGGTTGCCGTGGGCGTAATTTCCCATGTTCATCACCTGCATCTCTCTGATCTCGTGGATCGGGAAGCCGTAGTAGCTGTCATCGAACGCGGGAGGAATTGTGAATATGCTGTCGAGCATCTCGGCGAAGGCTTCGTCCCCTCCCATCAGGTCGATCAGCCCCTGCGGATCGTGGAACACCGACCAGGTGTAGTGCAGGCTGTTGCCTTCGGTGAAGTCCCCTCCCCATTTCAGAGGGCTGAACGGTCTCTCGAACGTGCCGTCGGTGTTTTTCCCGACCATGAGCCTGTACTCGGGATCGTAGAGGTTCCTGTAATTGAGCGCGGCCTTGGCGTAGGGGGCGAGTTCCTCCTCGCTGCGTCCCAATGCTTTCCCGAACCGGTAGATGCACCAGTCGTCGTAGGAATATTCAAGTGTTCTGGCGGCGTTCTCGTTGATGCCGGCATCGCAAGGGACGTAGCCGAGACTGTCGTAATATTCCCAACCGAGTCGGCCTGTGGCATCCACCTCAGGGTGAACCGCATGGGCACCGTGGGTGACGGCCTTCCACAGCTCGTCGGCATCGTAGCCCCTGAGCCCTTTGAGCCAGGCATCGGCGACCACTGAAGCCGAGTTGTTCCCGACCATGCATCCCCTGTGTCCCGGACTTGACCATTCCGGCAGGACTCCGCTCTCAAGCCAAGTGTTCACCAGACCTTCCTGCATCTTCACGTTCTCATCGGGATAGACGAGGTTCAGCAGCGGGAAGAGACTTCTGAACGTGTCCCAGAAGCCTGTGTCGGCGAACAGATAGCCCTTGTGGACGGCTCCGTCGTAGGGGCTGTAATGAACCCTTTCGCCGTCGGCATCGATCTCGGACAGGTCTCGCGGGAACAGAACCGACCTGTAGAGGCAGGAATAGAATGTGCGCAGATTGTCGATGTCGTCATCCTCCACGGCGATCCGTCCAAGGACTTCGTTCCACCGGGCGCGTCCGTCTGCGGCGATCTCGTCAAACGTCCGCCCTCCCAATTCGCCAAGATTCAATTCGGCCTGCTCCAGGCTGATGAATGAGGACGCGACCTTGAGGTTGACCTTCTGCCCCTTTGCCGTCTTGAATCCGACCATCGCGATGTGACCGTCAACGGTCCGAGCCTCGAACGGAGTGTCTGAAACCACCACGAACCAGTTCCGGAAGTCCCCGGTCACGCCGCCGTGGTTCGCTGTCGAATAGCCCACGATCATATTCCTGTCCGTCAAGACTTCCGCCCTGCCTCCGTTGTAGGCATCCACCACGAGGTAGGACATCTCCTTCTCGGGATATGTAAGTCTGAAGGCGGCCGCCCTTTCCGTCGGGGCGAGTTCTGCCACCACGTCATGCTCGGCGAGGTAAACCTCATAGTAGTAGGGTTTTGCGGTCTCGGCCTTGTGCGAGAACCAGCTCTGCCGTCCTTCCTCGTCGTAAATCGGCCCAGTGGTCACCGGCATGATCGAGAATGAGCCGTAGTCGTTGATCCACGGACTTGGCTGGTGGGTCTGCTTGAGACCTCTGATCTTTGTCGCCGAATAGGTGTACGTCCAGCCGTCGCCGTTGCGTCCCGTCTGCGGAGTCCAGAAGTTCATCCCCCAGGGCAGTGCGATTGCAGGGTAGGTGTTGCCAGTTGACAACTCGTAGGTTGACGCGGTACCCATAAGCGGATTCACATAATCCACAGGATCCTCCATGCGAAGTTTTTCAGGAGAGCCGCAGGATGCGGCCGTCAACGCCACGGCAATAAGTATTGATCTGAGATTCATCGTTTCTGAATGTTTCAAACGTCTTGTCCAAAGTGCCGCCTCATAGCGGTAATCGGCAATTCCAAAGATAGTGAATATTCCCGAAAAAGAGTACCTTTGCGCCCGGTTGGTTGTCAAGTGTCATGTGGCTATCGTTAGCGTTCCTGTCGGCGTTCCTGCCCGGATTCTACGACTCCTTCAAAAAGGGATCCCTCGGCGGCGACGCCGTCATCCCGGTGCTGTTCCTGAACACGTTGTCCTGTTCGCTGATTTTCATTCCGTGGTTCGCCGCGGCGGCGTCATAGTCAGCTTCATCTTCGCTGCCATTGTCTTCAAGGAAAAGAACCTGCGAAGCAAGGCCATCGACCTTGCCCTCGTCCTTCTCGGAATGGTCTTCCTCTGCCTCGGCTCGAAGTAGGGTGGAGGTCTTTCAGATACGCGGTTCTGATGAAAATTGCCGGGCAACCCTTTGGGATTGTCCGGCAAGAAATCTTATTGGCAGTCCTCCTGATTGATGATCAGGGGACATGTCGTTAAAAGAACTCTTCCGTGTTCTTGTCGATGTTCTCGGAGTGGTCTTCAGGGTTGGCGTTGAAGTCGTTCTTCGGGCCGAAGTTCCTGTGGCCTCCGTTTCTGCGGTCACCGCCCCTGCGGTCATCTCCGCCGCGACGGTCGAAACCGCCTCTGCGGTCACGGTCACCGCCCCTGCGGTCGAAACCGCCTCTGCGATCTCCGCCACGGTCATTACCGCCGCGCGGACGACGCTCAGGCTCGACGTAGCCTTCCGGTTTAGGAGTGAGCGCACGCATCGAGAGTCTCATCTTGCCGGTCTTGGCGTCGATCTCAAGAAGCTTGACGTCAACTTCCTGACCGATGGTGAGGACATCCTCGACGTTCTCCGTCTTGTTCCAAGCGATTTCTGAAACGTGGAGAAGGCCTTCCTTGCCAGGAAGGATCTCTACGAAAGCGCCGAACTCAAGGATTGAGACAACCTTTCCGTGGTAGGTCTCGCCGACCTCAGGAACGGCACAGATGCCCTGGATCCAGTCGTAAGCCTTCTGCATGGCGGCGGCATCGTTGGTGGCGATGTCCACAACACCTTTGCCGTCGATCTCGTCGATGGAGATGACAGCCCCGGTCTCGGCCTGGATCTTCTGGATTGTCTCGCCGCCCTTGCCGATGACGGCACCGATGAATTCCTTGTCGATCTCGAAGGACTTGATTCTCGGAACGAACGGCTTGTAGTCCTCCCTAGGCTTGTCGAGACACTTCATCATCTCGCCCATGATGTGCATCCTGCCTTCGTGGGCCTGCTGGAGAGCCTTTGCGAGAACCTCGTATGACAGACCGTCAACCTTGATGTCCATCTGGGTCGCGGTGATGCCGTCCTTCGTTCCGGCAACCTTGAAGTCCATGTCGCCGAGGTGATCCTCGTCGCCGAGGATGTCGGTGAGGATGGCGTAGCGTCCGTTAGGGTTCTTCTCATCTGTGATGAGACCCATGGCCACACCTGCCACCGGCTTGCTGATCTGGACCCCCGCGTCCATAAGGGCAAGGCATCCGCCGCAGATCGAAGCCTGCGATGAGGAGCCGTTGGATTCCAGAATGTCCGAAACCACGCGCACGGCGTAAGGGAACTCCGGAGCCTTCGGCATGACGGCCTTGAGGGCTCTGAAAGCCAGATTGCCGTGACCTACCTCGCGACGGCCCACGCCTCTCTGGGACTTGGCCTCGCCTGTGGCGAACGGAGGGAAATTATAGTGGAGGACGAACTGCTGGGTCTCCTGCACGAGAACCTCGTCCATCTCCTTCATGTCCATCTTGGTTCCGAGGGTGACGGAGGCAAGAGCTTGAGTTTCTCCGCGGGTGAATATGGCGGAGCCGTGAGCGCAAGGCAGGCAGTCAACCTCGCACCAGATAGGACGCACCTGGGTGGTCTGGCGACCGTCCACGCGGAGACCCTCGTCAAGGACAAGGTTCCTCAGAGCCTCTCTCTGCTCGTGGCCGAAATAGCGGTTGATCATCATCTTCTTTGCGGCCTGCTCCTCCTCGGTGAACCCGAGGGACTCGATGCACTCCTTCTTGATGGCCTCGAAGCCGTCCTCCCTCTCGT
>CAVFMX010000124.1:0-12005 GCA_963623745.1 Bulleidia sp. | reverse complement strand
CTGATCTTCGCGCTGTTCCCGATCATATTCTACATGCTGTACATGTTCTTCGCGGCGTTGTTCGACGGAGGCCTGATGAAAGTGTTCACAGGGATTGAAATCAACGGTCCCGCGATATGGGCAAGATTCGGAGTGTTCTTTGCGATGACCGCCGTCTTTGTGATGATCTTCCCTTCAAGAGCCTACGGCGAGATAACAGACAAGGCCAAGGGTTCCGAGTGGCTGATGCTGCCGGCCTCAAGACTTGAGAAATTCGTGTCGATGCTGCTGATCTCTCTGGTTGTCATCCCGCTCGCCTATGTTGCCGTCTATCTCCTCAGCGACGCTTTCGTCTGCCTGCTTGACAGATCCTGCGGCGATTCTCTGATGTCATTCAGAATCAATGCAAACACGTATGATGATTCATTGGTGATTCCGGCCAACGGATTCTGGATTCTGGCAGCCGCCATAATGGAAAATGCGATTGTGTTCCTGCTCGGAGGCTTGATGTTCAAGAAATGGAAGGTTGTGGGTACCTTGCTTGTACTCTTCGCTCTTCAACTGATACTTTCCGGTCTGGTAAGCGCTTTCATCACCAATGCCGACCTTGAATGGTGGGGAAACCGGTTCGAGGAATGGGCAGTCAGACATGCCGACAGTCTTGACATCTGGCTGAACGCCTTCATCAACTTCTGGCTTCTGCTGATTCTGGCTGTCTGCGGAACATGGTCCTGGTTCAGAGTCAAAAGGCTTCAACATTAATGTTCCGGGCTATGGAATTCAATTCAAACAAGGCGATTTACCTGCAGATCTGCGACATGATCTGCGAGAGGATTCTCTCCGGTGAGCTGAAGACCGATGACAGGATCCCGTCAGTGCGGGAATATGGCGTCTCGATCGGCGTGAACCCCAACACGGTGATGCGCACCTACGAGAAGCTCACCAACGAGGGGATCATCTACAACAAGCGCGGCATCGGCTACTTCATCAGCGGACGAGCCAAGGACATCGTGCTGGAGAACGACAGAAAGGAGTTCCTGGAAGTCGAACTGCCCGCCGTCATCAGGAAGATGGAACTTCTGGGGCTCGACCCGAAGGAATTGTTAATCAAGTGTTAAAAGAACATGACGAAACATCTGATTTATGAATATCATGAGAATATTTAAGAATATCCTGACCGCCACCGCGCTGGTCCTCATGGCGGCAGGTTTGTCATCCTGCTACTTCAGATTCAGCGATGACGTGAAGCAACAGATCAAGAATGAATTGCGGCAATCCCCTGAAGGAGAAGTCGACACCGTGGCTTACAATCCCGGCGTGTTCCATTCGGTGTGTTCAAAAGATGGCCTTAATGACGTGATTGTCATTCAGACCGTGGACGAGTTCAAGGTGGAGGTGATCTCTCACGACACGATGGCCGATTCAGTCCGCGTGACTAATGAAGACGGGATCCTGGCTGTCGGATTCACCGACAAGACCGCAAGAATCTTCGGACCGACACAAGTCCTGATCTACACCCCGTCTTTGACCAGCATTTCCTCTACAGGATTCGGCGACCTGCGGATCTCCGGATTCAAGGGTGACTCTCTAAGCATAAAGACTGTCGGATCAGGAGACCTCAATGCGTTCAACCTTGAGATTTCAGGAAAACTGACGATTCTGGGAACCGGAAGCGGAGATCACGAGCTCATGCACATCACCGCAGGGGAAATGGTCATCGACAGAAAAGGTTCCGGAGACGGAGAGTACGGCGACCTGAATGTCGGCAAGTTGTCTTTAACGTCAACCGGTTCCGGGGACACCGCTCTTTCCGGAAAGGCAGATTCAGCCTCATTCCACAATGCCGGTTCTGGCGGCATAGACGCCAGCGGGCTGAAAGCCAAAAGTGTAAAGACCCAGGAAAGCGGCAGCGGAGGCCTTGCTGTCGACTGGGGATCGGTAAAAAAGTAATCCATCTCAATGAATATGCTGAAAAACCTGTGGTAAGCCACAAGGTTTTTCAGCATATTCCTCATTCCACAGCGCTCTGTTCCGGGTTGCGGTGAATGGAATCCGTAAAATTCAGAAGATGTAGAACTCGCGGCGGTACTGGTAGTTGGCGCGGAGGGACTCGAATGTCTCGGGAGCCATGCGGAACATGAAGTCGTCGGTGAAGATCGGGTAGTTGTACTGGAGGACAGAGGCGACCTCTCCCTGGGACTTGCCTTTCAGGTCAAGACGGATCGACTCAAGGTCGATGATCTCCGTTTTGGGGAAGAACTCGTACAGAGGCTCGATGCCGAAAAAGCGGGCAAGGGCGCGCACGGCCATCGTCGTACCGTTCTGCTTGCCTTGATAGGAGTAGCCGGCGATGTGGGGTGTGGCGATGTCCACCATGTTCAGGAGTTCCCTGTCGATGTCCGGCTCGTTGTTCCATGTGTCGAGAATCACGGGACCCAGTCCCGGAATCGCCCGTTTCAGGGCGGCTTCATCCACGACCTCGCCTCTGGAGGCGTTGATGAAGATCGTTCCGGGCCTCATCATGCCGAAGAATCCATCGTCCGCCATACCCCTTGTCATCTCGTTCAAGGGCACATGCATTGTCACGATGTCTGCAGTGGAAAGCAGATAATCCAAAGTGCAGAAGCCTTCCATCCCCTCCTCGGCCATGCGGGGAGGATCGTTCTTCAGCACTTTGAAGCCAAGTGAGCCGGCCACGGAATCGACCCGGCGGCCGACGTTGCCGACACCGATGATCCCCAGCTTGCCACCCTCAAGACGGATGGCCTTTCTGGCGGCCACGCCGTACAGTGCCGAGAACACATAGTTCATCACTCCTCCGGCGTTGCAGCCGGCGGAGTTTCTGGCTATTATACCCTTTTCATTACAATACTGCAGGTCTATGTGATCCATCCCTATGGTGGCCGTGGCGATGAACTTCACAGGCGTTCCCTCCAACAACGCCGCGTCACACTTCGTCCTGGTCCTGATGACAAGCGCGTCAGCGTTCATGGCATACTCACGGGAGATCGCGCGGCCTTCCATGTAACGCACATCCGCATACGGTTCAAAAATCCCTTCGATAAACGGGATCGCCTGATCTATTATTATTCTGATTCCGCCGTCCATAACCTCACCCTCTAAACACAATCATTTAAGAAAAAGTTCCTTGACATACCCGACCTTTTCATAGTCCTTGACAAAGAGCTCATCCTCGCTCAAAAACCGGTTCATGGCCTGGATCAAAGCCGGCTTCTGAAACTCCAGATGGCTCCGCAGCATCGAGGACGAGATCGTAACGTAAAGTTTCCCGTCCCGGTAGAACTTCCGAAGCGTCTGGCCGGAGACACCGGAGACAGCGTCCCAGGCAGCGAAAACCCGCTGTGTGTTGAGTCCCGCGCTCAGTTTCAAAGCCCTGATGTACAACGGAATCAGCTGATCCATCCCCAAAGCCGTCTTGCGGGGCGTACCCTTGATCTTCTGAAATTCCGCCATCATCAGATCTCCCTGAATTCTCCGCCGACAGCCTCGAAATAAGCCCTGTCTGCGGTCAGACCGTCCACAATTCCGGACATGCGGACCTTGTTGCTGTCGGTTATGAAGATCTGGCCGAAGTCGCTCCCCGCCACCATTCCCAGAAGGTTGGAGATCCTGCCCATGTCCAGTTTGTCGAACACATCGTCCAGCAGCAGCATCGGCGGAAAGCCGTACCTGCGCTTCATAAGCTCGTACTGTGCGAACTTCAACGAGACCAGAAACGATTTCTGCTGTCCCTGCGAGCCGCACCGGCGGATCGGGAACCCGTTCATCCCGAAGAGAAAATCATCCCTCTGAATCCCGGCGGTGGTGTATCTGAACAGACGGTCCTTCTCTCTGGAGGCTTTCAGAAGATCCGCCAGCGTCCCTTTGCTCAAGTCCGACCTGTAATCGACCGAGACAGTCTCACGTCCTCCAGACAAGGCGGCGTAATGCTCGGTCACCAGCGGAAGAAGATCCTTCACGAAGGCATCCCTCCTGGCATGGATCACGCCGGCATATTCGTCCATCCTTTCGTCGAACACGTCCAGAAGTGCCTCGTCGAAGGTGCCGTCCTTGAGCATCCTGTTCCGTTGGAAGAGGAGGCGGTTGTACTGCTGGACCGCGGCAAGATATTCCCGATCCATCTGCGACAGCACCGAATTGACGAACCGGCGCCTGTCATCTCCACTCTCGCTTACGAGGGAGATGTCTGACGGCGAGACCATCACGACAGGCAGGATCCCGATGTGCTCAGAGACCTTCGGATATGCCTTGTCGTCCCTCCGCACCTTCTTCTCGCCCTTGCCGTCCACCTGAACCGAGAACCGCGCGTCCGGCCCCATGTTCATTGAATATGTCCCCGAAACGGCGAAGGAGTCCGTGCCGTGCCGGAAGTTGAACCTGTCAGACGTGACGAACGCGCTCTTGGTCATCGAGAGGTACCAGACGGCATCCATCAGGTTGGTCTTCCCTTCCCCGTTATTGCCTGAGATGCAGTTGATGTTGGGAGAGAAAGACAATTCCTGGAACGCGATGTTCCTGAAATTCTGGACGGCTATTTTCTTGAGCGTCGGCATCTGATTTTTCTGACCCTGCAAAGATAGTCATTTTCATGAGATAGAGACCCGATAATTGCAGGATTGAACATTTTTTCCTATTTTTGTGGGCTTGTTACCGGATAATAACAAAAACTTTATAGAAATGGCAAAGCAAGATGCAATTTTAAAGGAGAAAGAGCAGGAGCGTGAGGAAAAGGTCATCGAGACCGTGTCCAAGACCGACCAGTTTTTCCGCGAGAACAAAAAGACTATTTATGGTGTCCTGATCACCCTTGTTGTGATCGCGCTGGCGTTTGCCGCGTACCAGAAGTTCTATGTTCAGCCTAAGGGCGAAGAGGCTGCGGCCCAGATGGTTCAGGCGGAGACCAACTTCCGCAACGGAGAGTTCGAGCTTGCCCTCAACGGTGACGGCAACGCGCTCGGTTTCGCGCAGATCATCGAGGACTTCGGAGCCAAAGGCGGCAAGGCCGTCTATTTCTACGCCGGAGTCTGCGAACTTCAGCTCGGAAACTATCAGGAGGCCATCGGCTACCTCAAGAAGTACAGCGGCAAGGACTCCATCCTGTCCGCGCGCGCCACAGCATGTCTCGGTGACGCCTATGTGGGTCTTGAGAAGTACCGCGAGGCTGTGGGCTGCTTCGAGAAGGCCGCCGCTGCCGCCGACAACATGTTCGCCGCCGGCTATCTTCTGAAGGCCGGTGTGACCTGCGAGGAACTCGGAGACAACGCCAAGGCCCTCACCTTCTACAAGAAGATCAAGGACCGGTACCCTCAGTCAGTTGAAGGCTACGACATCGACAAGTACATCACCCGCATCGAGAACCAGACCAAGTAAGGACTATGGGAAGAGCGTTTGAATTCAGAAAGGAAAGAAAATTGAAGAGGTGGGGTCACATGGCCAAGACCTTCACCAAGATCGGAAAGGAGATCACCATCGCCGTGAAGCAGGGCGGTCCCGATGTGGTCGGCAACTCAAGGCTCAGGGCTCTCATGGCAGAGGCCAGAAGCGAGAACATGCCTAAGGACAACGTCGAGAAGGCCATCAAAAGAGCTTTGGAGAAGAATCAGGGTGACTTCAAGGAGGTTGTGTTCGAGGGTTACGGCCCTCACGGGATCGCTTACCTCGTCGAGACGGCGACTGACAACAACACCCGCACCGTGGCCAACGTCAGAAGCTACTTCACCAAATGCGGAGGCTCCCTCGGAACCAGCGGCAGCGTGAGCTTCATGTTCGACCACAAGTGTGTGTTCCGCATCAAATACCAGGAAGGTCTTGACATCGATGAACTCCAGCTCGCCCTTTGCGAATGCGACGACGACCCTGAGGTCTTCATCGAAGAGCAGGAGGACAAGGACGAGAACATCACGAAGAACGTGGTGATCTACGGAGCCTACGAGTCCTACGGAGCGATCCAGAAGTACATCGAGGACAACGGCTACGAGCTTGTGTCCGGAGGATTCGAGAGAATCCCTAACGTGGATCTGAAGGATGTCACCCCTGAACAGCGCGAGACGCTTGACAAGCTCACCGGCCTCCTTGAGGACGATGATGATGTCACAAACGTTTACAGCACGCTGAAGCCGGAGGAATGAGATTCCGGAATCCGGAGAGAATATTGATAAGGTGCCTCGTTCCCACGTGGTACCTTATTTATTATATTCATGGATCCTTCGGTTCCGACAGGCACCATTTTACCACAAGTAACGTGAATTTACGGCTTTGCGGGCAGGAATTTTGAATGAAGCGGGATTCTTGATAAATTTGTCGTCCGGAAAATTTTGATTAAGGTAAGAGATATGAGCATCCAGCAGGATAACATCAAGAAACTGGTCGAGCGCAGAGCCGCTGCCAGGATGGGCGGAGGCCAGAAAAGGATCGACGCCCAGCATGAGAAAGGCAAACTGACGGCGAGGGAACGTCTCGCTCTGCTGCTTGACGAAGGAAGCTTCGAGGAATTCGATATGTTTGTCCGCCACCGCTGCACGAATTTCGGAATGGAAAGACAGCACTTTGACGGAGACGGAGTTGTCACGGGGCAGGGCACGATCGGCGGACGCCTTGTCTATGTGGCGGCTCAGGATTTCACCGTTTCGGGAGGATCCCTCTCAAAGACAATGGCGGAGAAGATCTGCAAGGCCATGGATCTGGCGACACGCAACGGAGCGCCGTTCATCTGCCTCAACGACTCGGGCGGAGCCAGAATCCAGGAAGGGGTCGATGCGCTGGCCGGCTACGGAGAGATCTTCGAAAGGAACATCCTCGCGTCCGGAGTGGTTCCTCAGATTTCGGGAATATTCGGTCCTTGCGCCGGCGGAGCGGTTTACTCCCCTGCCCTTACGGACTTCACGGTGATGGTCAAGAACACATCCTACATGTTCCTCACCGGCCCGGCGGTCGTGAAAAGCGTACTCGGAGAAGTTGTCTCGCAGGAGGAACTGGGAGGAGCCGGCGTGCATGCTTCCAAGAGCGGAGTGGCGCACTTCGCTGCGGAGAACGAGCAGGAAGGCATCGACACCATCAAGGAGCTGCTGAGCTTTATTCCTCAGAACAACATGGAAGAGGCTCCGAGGGTTCCGACCGACGACCCTGTCAGCAGGGTTGACGATTCCCTGAACGAGATCATCCCTGACAATCCGAATCAGGCCTACGACATGTACAAGATCATAGGCAGCATTGTGGATGACGGAAAGTTCTTTGAGATCCATAAGGAATTCGCCAAGAACATCATCGTGGGATTCGCCCACATGAACGGACGGAGCGTCGGCATCGTGGCGAACCAGCCGAAGATGCTCGCCGGAGTACTGGACATCAACGCATCGCGCAAGGGAGCCCGTTTCGTGCGCTTCTGCGACGCTTTCAACATTCCGATAGTCTCTCTGGTCGATGTGCCGGGATTCCTTCCGGGAACCCAGCAGGAGTACGGAGCCGTCATCACCAACGGGGCGAAACTTCTCTACGCCTACGGTGAGGCCACTGTACCTAAAGTCACGGTGGAGCTGCGCAAGAGCTACGGCGGATCCTACATCGTCATGAGCAGCAAGCATCTGCGCGCCGACCTCGTCTATGCCTGGCCTTCCGCCCAGATCGCCGTGATGGGAGCCGACGGAGCCGTCAACGTGCTTTACGCCAAAGACATCAAGGCCGTCGAGGATCCTGCCGGGCAGAAAAAGATCAGGGACGCCAAGAAGGAGGAGTACGAAGAACTCTTCAACAATCCTTACCAGGCCGCCGAGAAAGGCTACATCGACGATGTCATCGAACCCCGCAACACCCGGTTCCGCATCATCCGCGCCCTTGAGCAGCTCTCCGGCAAGAAACAGCAGATGCCGGCCAAGAAACACGACAATCTTCCTTTGTAGCGCCATGAAGAGATTTGAAAGGACAATCTTGTCAGCCGCCATCCTGCTCTGCGGACTTTCCCTTGGAGCCCAGAACCTTTCGGATCTGAGAATCGGAGAAGTCCTTGTGGAGAACACGGACGGACGGACTGACGGCTACGGACAGAGATCCGGCTGGATCGAGATCTTCAACAGTTCCTACGGAAGCGTGAAATTCGCCGGCTGCTACCTGTCGGACGACAAGGACAACCTGCGGAAATACCATATTCCTGCATCCGACGCGTCAACGGTTCTGGCACCGCGCCAGAGCGTTGTCTTCTACGCGAGCGGAAACGCCTCGCATGGAACCTACCACACCAATTTCACCCTACGGAACGGTTCCACGATCTATCTTGTCAGCAATGACGGGCGCACGGTCATCGACACCATCGACATCCCGGACGACCTGCCTGCCGACCACTCCGTGGTCAAGGTTCCGACCGGAGTGAAGATGATGGATCTGGAAACAGGCATCACGGACAAACCGACTCCGGGATCCTACAACGGGGATGTGGACGCAAAGACCAACAGCCAGATAATGAAGGAGAAGGACCCGCACGGATGGGTTCTGACCCTGATCTCCGTCTCGACCGTCTTCATCGCCCTGACCATTCTGGCGTTCATCTTCGGCTGGATCGGCAACGCCAACAGGGAGGCCGGGAAAGAGAAAACGGCGAAATCCGCAAGAAAAGGGAATATGACTCCGGAAGTCGCCGCGGCGATCTCGATGGCGCTTTCGCAGGAATCCGGCGGAGAGGTCTATGCAGCCATCGCCATGGCGCTTGACGACTGCCTCGGCGGAGGAGTCCACGACGAGGAGAGCTTCGTCATCACGATCCGCCCGTCCCTCAGCGGCGACTGGAACGGCAAGGCACAGACTTTCAGACAATCACCCAGATAATAAAGATCAAAGAATATGAAATCTTACAAATTCAGAATCAACGGCAACGAGTACAACGTTGAGATCAATTCAGTGGAGGGAAACATCGCTGACGTCACAGTGAACGGAGCGGCCTATCAGGTCGAGATGGAGAATGCGCCGGCGCCTGTCCGGAAACCGGTTCAGGCACCGCCCGCCACGGCGGCCTCCGTGTCAGACCCGACACCGGCCGCCGCACCAGCCCCTAAGGCTGCCGCCCCGGCCGGCGCCGGCAAACCGGTGACATCCCCTCTTCCTGGAGTCATCATCGAAGTTTCGGTGAAGGAAGGCCAGGCCGTGAAAGCCGGCCAGAAGGTGGCCGTCCTTGAGGCCATGAAGATGGAGAACGAGATCCAGGCTCCGGCTGACGGAACCGTCACGGCCATCCTCGTGAACAAGGGAGACTCTGTCCTTGAGGGTGCCGAAATCGTCAAGATAGCATAGAGGGATGGACATCATCTTCGAAAGCCTGAAGCAATTCTGGCATTTCACAGGATTCGCCAACGCGACTTGGCAGAATCTTGTCATGATCCTGATCGGCATCGTGTTCATCACGCTGGCCATCAAAAAGGAATGGGAACCGCTGCTGCTTGTCCCGATCGGGTTCGGAATGATCATCGGCAACATTCCGATGTTCCCGGGACTGAACATCGGGGTCTATGAGGACGGCTCGGTGCTGAACATCCTGTACCAAGGCGTGAAACAAGGTTGGTATCCTCCTCTGATCTTCCTCGGCATCGGAGCGATGACCGATTTCTCCGCGCTGATCTCCCAGCCGCGGCTGCTTCTCATCGGAGCCGCCGCCCAGATGGGAATATTCGGAGCCTACCTCCTCGCCCTCGTTCTTGGATTCGATCCGAACCAGGCCGGTGCCATCGGCATCATCGGAGGAGCCGACGGCCCCACCGCCATATTCCTGTCCTCACAGCTCGCCCCGGATCTGATGGGAGCGATCGCCGTGAGCGCATATTCCTACATGGCTCTCGTGCCGGTCATCCAGAGGCCGATCATGCTTGCGCTGACGACGAAGAAGGAACGTCTGATACGGATGCCGGCCGCACGGCAGGTCAGCCAGAAAGAGAAGATCATTTTCCCGATCGTGGGATTCCTCCTCACGGCGTTCATCGTGCCGTCCGGGCTTCCGCTTCTGGGAATGCTGTTCTTCGGCAACCTCTTGAAAGAGAGCGGAGTGACAAGACGCCTGGCGGAGACCGCACGCGGACCGCTGATCGACGTCGTGACCACCCTCATCGGACTCACGGTGGGAGCCTCCACACAGGCCGACAAGTTCCTGAGCGGGAACTCGGTCAAGATCTTCGTCCTTGGACTGTTGTCCTTCGTGATCGCGACGGCGTGCGGAGTTCTGTTCATCAAGATCTGGAACCTGTTCCTGAAGGGAGACCGGAAGATCAATCCGCTGATCGGCAACGCCGGTGTGTCCGCCGTGCCTGACAGCGCGCGCGTCTCGGAACTTGTCGGCAGGGAATCCGATCCGGACAACCACCTTCTGATGCACGCCATGGGACCGAATGTCGCCGGAGTCATCGGATCAGCCGTCGCCGCCGGAATCCTGCTCGGATTTCTGGGTTGATGAAATTGTCCTGACGGGAGGTCATCCGCTTACAAAAAGCATTTCCTGCGGAACATTCACTTACATTATATCAAGAAAGTTGAGGCTGTCGCTTCAACTTTCTTGTTTTCATCACAGGCATATTCAAAAATGTTGATGCAAGATGTTCGGGCGGGAGTATTTTTTATTATATTTGTGAAATCGGAAAATCAACACATAATTATAATGGAAAACAAGCTACAGGAACTGACTGACAAGCTCTACAAGGAGGGTCTGTCAAAAGGCAGGGAAGAGGGTGAGGCCATCCTCGCCAAAGCCAACGAAAAGGCCTCCGGAATCATAGAAGAAGCTGAAAAACAGGCAGAAGCCATCCTCAAAAAGGCTCGGAAAGATGCGGAGGACTACCGGGCCAAGGTCGAGGGGGATGTGAAGATGGCAGCCATCCAGAGCCTCCAGACCACAAGGAAGGACATCGAGAATCTCATGGTCGGCAGGATGACCGACAACCAGGTGTCGTCAGCCCTTTCGTCAGCGGATTTCGTCAAGGAGATCATCAAGGCCGTGGCCGCGAAGTTCAACGCCGAGGAGGCTGTGGATCTTGGCATCGTGCTTCCCGAAAGTCTCAGGAAGGAACTTGAGCCTTTCGTCAGCGGTGAGCTGGCAGGCATCCTGAAAGGCGGAGTCACGGCTGAGTTTTCCAAGAAAGTGACCGGCGGATTCACGATCGGTCCAAAGGACGGTTCCTATTTCATCAGCTTCACCGACGAGACTTTCAAGGATCTCATCGGCAACTATCTCAGACCTGCCACGCGCAAGATACTCTTCGGCGAGTAATGAACAACTACGAGTACATAATCTCCAGCCTTCCGGCGATCTCGCTCGACTGGAAGTTCGGAGAGGGAACGTCCTTCGACACCTACGTCGCCTGGATCAAGTCCCAGCTGAGCGCCGCCGACATCAAGACCGTGGACCGGCTGCTGGACGGATTCAAGGACGGGAATCTGAACCGGAAGTTCTACGAGTCGGTTCTGAAGGACAGCGACAGGTTCATAAGGGAATATTTCACCTTCGACCTGAACGTCCGCAACGGCAAGGCCCGTTTCCTGAACAAGGCTTTCGAGAGGCCGCTGGATCAGGACACCATCAAGCTGGACACCGGAGAATTCGCTGAAGGCCCGAGGCTTGAGGAGGCTCTAAACGCTCCCGATCTTCTCTCACGGGAGCGGGGACTGGACTCCCTGATGTGGGACAAAGTCCTTGAGATCACCACATTCGACTACTTCGACCTTGATGCCGTGCTCGGGTTCATAGCGAGACTGCGCATCATCTCCAGATGGTTTTCCCTTGACGAGAAGACCGGCCGCGAGATGTTCCGGCGCCTTGTGGACGAAGTCAGAGGCACCTTCAAGGGCGTGAACTACGAACCCTCAAAATAGAAAATTGAAATAACTGAATATGAAGACAAAAGGAAAGGTAATCGGAATTGTCTCCAACCTTGTGACAGTTCAGGTGGACGGGCCTGTGGCGGAGAATGAGCTCTGCTACATCACCCTCGCCGGGACTCCGCTTCTGGCCGAGGTCATCAAGGTAAGCGGTGACAAGG
>CAVFMX010000123.1:0-6906 GCA_963623745.1 Bulleidia sp. | reverse complement strand
CCGTCGGTGATGATCGAGGAGACGCGCCCGCTGTAAAGAAGACCGGAGGTGTACTTGTCGTAGGCCTCCACCTCAAGGTCGATCCTGCCTCCGAGGAATGACACGTTGACTCCGGCGTTGTAGATGTAGGTGTTCTCCCAGCTCAGTCCCGGGTTCGGGGCTGAGCTCTGCGTGGCTCCCATGATGCCTCCGTAGTAGTTGCCCGAGGTGTAGGAATATGTCCCGTAGGCGGCCGCCGTGTCAACCCTTGAGTTGCCGCTGTTGCCGAATGAGGCCTTCAGTTTGAGCTTGTCCATCAGCGGGACGCGGAACCACTTCTCGTTGTGGACGTTCCATGACAGTCCGACAGAGGAGAAGTCTCCCCATCGGGAGTAAGTGCTGAACGAGGAGTAGCCCTGCCGCCGCCATGAAAGGGACAGGTAGTACCTGTTGTCGTAGGAATATGTCCCCTGCGCCATGTAGGAGAGCGACCGGCTGTTGCTTGCGGAGGAATAGCCTCTGACTGAACTTTGCAGGGCGTAGGCGATCTCCTTGATGTTGTCGCTGGCGAAGCCGTAGCCGGTGGCGTAGAGGCTGCGGTTCTCCTTGTTGACAAACTCGGTCCCCGCCAAGGCTCCGACGGAATGCTTTCCGAAGCGTCTGTTGAAGTTCAGACGGTCGATGTTGTTCCAGGTGAACGCGTAGGCCGCCGACCTGCGCGAGTACCCGTCCTGCTCGGCGGATGTGATTCCGTCAAGCGTGTGTTTCGAGTCGTAGATCAGCTCAAGCCCCGACAGGATGCTCGCTCCTCCCTGAACGGTGGCTGACAGGCCTTCGATGATGTCGTACTTCAACGAGATGTTGCCGTCGGCCGAGACTGTCCGCTGCTTGTTGTCGTTGTACTTCCTGTCCGCAACAGAACTATAGACGAACTTGTACATCTGGGGATCGTAGCTGTTGACCTCGCGGCTGTAGTAGTTGTAAAGTCTCGGGGTCACTCCGTCCTCGTCGTAGGGTGAGATGATCGGGATGACCTTCAGCTCGTTACGTGACACGGACAGAATGTCGTTCACATTATAGGACAGAGACATCTTCACATTGGCGGAGAGCTTCTCGCCGAACTTGTAGGTGGATCTGTCGCTGACCGAAAAGCGCTGCTGCTGATTACCCTTGACAACGGTCTTCTCGTTGTAGTAGCTCAGGGACAGGTAATGCCTGGCCTTTCGCCCGCCGCTGCTGGCCGACACATTGTACTGGGCGTTCGATCCGGTGCCGAAATACACATCGTACCAGTCCGTGCTGGTCGTGGAGTAGGAATTATGCTCGTTGTCCTGATAGGGGAAATTGTCCATGGAGTACCCGGCGTTGGTCCAGCCTTCCTCCGCCAGAGCCCACCACTGCTCCGTGGAGCAGAGCCGCAGGAGCGTCGAACGGTCCACCTGCGAGACTCCGTACCTGACGGACGCGTTCACGCGGGTCTTCGAATCTCCCTCGCCTGATTTCGTGGTGACGAGTATGACACCGTTCGCGCCATCCGCTCCGTAAAGCGCCGTGGTGGCCGCGTCCTTGAGCACGGTCATCGACTCGATGTCGTCCGGGTTGATGAATGACAGCGGACTGATGCTGTAGCTCATCCCTGAAAGCGTGGCGGATGTCCTTGTCCCGGTGTAAACCGGAACGCCGTCGATGATCCACAGCGGTTCGGAACTCGCGCTCAGCGAGGCGTCTCCGCGCACGCGGATGCTGTACTGCGACCGGCCTCCCGTTGAACTGTCCTTCTCCTGGATCGTCAGTCCCGGAACCATTCCGTCGAGCAGGTTGTCAATCCGGGCGGCGGGAAGTTTCTCGAGTTTCTTGGAATCGACCTGATAGGCCGATCCGGTCATGTCGGACCGCTTCTGCGCCAGACCGTAGCCGGCCACGATGACGACCTCGTCAAGCTGGTTGCCCTCCGGGTACATCACGACATCCACGGTCGAACGTTTGCCGACCTTGACCTCCGCCGGCTTCATTCCCAGAAAAGAGAACTCGAGTTCGGTGTTTTCGTTCAGTCCGGTGATTGAAATCGTATAATGTCCGTCAAGGTCTGTCAGGGCATAGACTTTCTTTGATTGCCCTTTGACTGTGACGGCTGCGCCGGGCAGGGGACTGCCGGTGTCATCTTTGACTGTGCCTGAGATTTTCTTTGAGTTCTGCCCCCAGAGCGGGAAGCACGAGACCAGAATCAGCAGTATTGTCACCAATCTTTTCATCACTCATAACCAAATTATTCGCCCAATGTAGTTAAAATTTTTTAAAATACAAGCGGACGGTATGACGAAAAGACTTGTAAAACGATAAAACTTAAATATTTGTGGTTATTTCAATTTGTAAGCAGCCAGAGCTTTCCCTAAAACGATGAGCGACCGCTCCAGATCCTCCTTTCTAAGGACGTATGCCATTCTGACCTGATTTCCGCCAAGCCCCGGGGTGCTGTAGAATCCGGCCGCAGGAGCCATCATGACGGTCTCTCCGCTGAATCCTTCAGGGGTTCCGGCATCCTTGTGGCGGAAATCGGTCAAGCACCAGGCGCAGAAGTCCTCCGCGTCCTCCACCGGAAGCGAGGCAACCGTGTAGAAAGCACCGTCCGGCATCGGGGAATGAACTCCCGGAATCCTGTTCAGACCGGCGATGAAGAAGTCCCGGCGGGAGAGGTACTCGTCGAAACAGGCTTTTGAATATTCCTCCGTCCCTTCGATGGAGGCTTCCGCCACGATCTGTCCCAGAAGAGGCGGACTGAGCCTTGCCTGACAGAACTTCATGATGGTCCGCATGACTTCGGAGTTGTGGCTGACGACCATTCCGATTCTTGTTCCGCATTCCGAGTACCTCTTCGACACGGAGTCGATGACTATGACGTTATTCTCGATCCCCTCAAGATTCAGCGCTGAAAGGTACGGCGCGTCCGTGTAGCGGAATTCGCGGTAAACCTCGTCGGCGAAGAGGTAGAGGTCGTGGTCGCGGACAATGTCGCGGAGCCGGTAGAGCTCTTCCTTGGAGTAAACGTAGCCGGTTGGGTTGTTGGGGTTGCAGATGAGGATTGCCTTCGTCTTTGCGGTGATGGCCTTTTCGAAATCCTCCACGGACGGGAGTGCGAACCCGTCCTCGATTCTGGATGTGACTGTCTTCACCGTTATTCCCGCCGTGACGGCGAAGGAGATGTAGTTGGCGTACCCAGGTTCGGTCATGATGATCTCGTCCCCAGGATTAAGGCAGGAGAGGAATGTCAGAAGAAGCGCCTCGGATCCGCCGGCGGTCACTATGATCTCCTTGTCAGTGACATTGATCCCGAATCTGCCGTAGTAGCCCGCAAGCTTGTCCCTCAAGGACTTCAGCCCCTGGCTCGGACTGTACTCCAGAGTCTTTCTGGTTATTGTCCTCAGGGAGTCCAACGCTTTCTGTGGAGTCGGAAGGTCAGGCTGCCCAATGTTCAGATGATAGACTTTCACCCCTTCAGCTTTTGCCGAGTCGGAAAACGGGGTGAGTTTTCTTATCGGTGATGCGGGGATTTCCTCCCCGCGTTTTGAGATCTTAGGCATATTAGTTTATGTGTTTGCCCAAATTTAGGAAAAATGTGGCTATCTTAGCGAAGTTAATCCGATTTTTTCACATGAATGCCCGAATTCTTGTTGCCGATGACGAAGAGGACATCTGCGCTATTCTCAAATTCAACCTTTCCAAGGAAGGCTGCGATGTCGTGACAGTCAATTCTGCGGAAGATGCCATGGCTCTGAATCCGGCATCTTTCAATCTGCTTCTTCTGGATGTGATGATGGGCGGAATGTCCGGTTTTGAACTGGCACGGAGACTTAAGTCCGATCCGCTGACCGCAGGGATTCCGGTGATCTTCATAACGGCCCGCGACACGGAGGATGATGCGGTCGAGGGGCTTGATCTGGGCGCTGACGACTACATCTCAAAGCCGTTCTCCATCAGGGAGGTGGTCTCCCGCGTCAAGGCCGTGCTGAGGCGGACGGGACAGGAACGGAACGTCCGTCAGGGAATATCCATTGACGATGAGAGAAAGGTCGTGACGGTGGACGGGACGGCGGTGGCGTTGACCAGGATTGAATATGAGATATTCAAACTTCTCTTCACTAACAAAGGGAAGGTTTTCCCGCGCGGGGAGATTCTTACCAAGGTTTGGCCCGACGATGTGATTGTCACGGACAGGACGGTTGACGTCAACATCACCAGACTGCGCAAGAAGATCGGGGAATACGGCGAAAGGATCGTCTCCCGTCACGGATTCGGCTATCTTTACGAGGAAAGATGACGCTTATTCTCTGCATAGTCATCGCTCTCCTTGTCCTTTCACTGGTCACGATGAGGGGACGGTATGTCCATCTTAGGGATTCCATCGAGAAGGGAAAGATGAGCATGTACGACAAACTGCGTGACAGCGAGGAGGATAAGGCCAGGCTGAAGAGGCAGTTGACTCAGAATGTGGCGCATGAACTGAAGACCCCGGTCAGCAGCATCCAGGGCTACCTTGAGACGATCGTGTCCAATCCGGACATCGACGCTCAGACCAGAGAGCAGTTCATCCAGCGTTGCTATGCGCAGAGCCGCCGTCTGTCAAGCCTTTTGGCAGACATCTCGACCTTGAATAAACTCGATGATGCTCCGCAGGTCTATGAGTTTGAGAATGTGAACATTCCGGAACTTCTGGAGACCATCCGGAGGGACACCGCCCAGCAGATGGAGACGAACCATGTGACTTTCAAGGCGTTGGTTGAGCCGGATGTGGCGGTGGACGGCAACCCTTCTCTGCTGTACTCGATCTTCAGGAATCTGACTGACAATTCCATCGCCTATGGAGGGAGCGGTGTGACCGTCACCGTGCAGGTCCTGTCGGATGATCAGGATTCCTGGACGTTCAGTTTTTCGGACAACGGCCCGGGCGTGGCTCCGGAACATATTCCTCACCTTTTTGAAAGATTCTACCGCATCGACAAGGGGCGCTCGCGCAAGATGGGCGGCACCGGTCTCGGACTTGCGATCGTCAAGAACTCGGTGCTGCTCCATCGTGGCTCCATCTCCGTCCGTCTCGGAATCTCAGGAGGGTTGGAGTTCATCTTCACATTGCCGAAAGGGCGATAGCCTATTCCCGGAAGCCTTTGGAGGCGCGCAGGAGGTGGCGGAGGGAACTGGTCAGCTCCCTGGTCTCCTGAAGGAGATTCAGATAGAGGTAGGCCACATTGATGTTCTCCTTGGTGGACTGCATCCTGCGCATCTGGATCTCGCGGGCTTTCTCAAGGCAATCCTTCAGTTCCTCGGCCTCGCGGCGGACCTCGTCAACCTCATCGTAGGCATCGGTCCGGAGAATCTTCTCGGTACGCTTCAGTAGGAACAGGACGGTGTCTCTCAATGGAATATATTCCTTGACCTGCTCGCTGCTCAGAGGGACGAAATTGTTGTCCACATGTTCCTCGCACGGATCCGCGATTCGCCGCAGGCAGTAGAGGATCTCCTCGCATGAGTTTCTTCCGAGGTGGAACCAGGTGTTCTTCTCCATCGCCACCTCCGGATCTATCCTGCGGAAACCGACCATTTCCTTGCGGCGGCTGTTCTTCAGTTCGTCCCTCTTGCGCCTCATCGAATCCTCGGCCTGGTGCAGCATCCCGAGATTCTCCTTGATGAATCCGTCGGTGATCTGGCGGAAGGTTGTGTTGACATATTCAAGGAAAGCGGACTGGCTTTCAGAGATATGCTTGCTCAGGAGCGTCAGAATTTCGTGCTTGTCCGTGCTGAGCATCATCTGGTTGAATGTCACGTCGCCGTTCTCTTCCTCGGCCTTCTTCCGATAGCGGATGTTGCTGCGGATGAGGATCAGGATGGCGAGAACCATCATTATGCAGGCCGCCACGAAGCCGCCGAGGTGCATGACCATCGCCACAAGGAAGCAGAGGATGAAGGCCGCTCCGGCGGTGATGAACCAGCCTCCGATGACGGAAACAACTCCAGTGACCCTGTACACGGCACTTTCCCTTCCCCATGCGCGGTCGGCCAGCGAGGAACCCATCGCCACCATGAATGTGACGTAGGTCGTGGAGAGAGGCAGCTTGAGCGATGTTCCGAGAGCGATCAGCAGTCCGGCCACTACCAGATTGACAGTGGCTCTGACCTCATCGAACGCGGCTCCTTCAGGAAGCCTTGCCTCATCGGTGTTGAAACGCTTCTCGCACCAGCCCTTCACATTGTCGGGTATGACATCATTGAAGAAATTGGCGACGTTGTTCGAGAACCTTACCAGCACTCTTGCGATCTTTGATGTGCCGAACATCTCGTCACCCTCGCTCTGGCGGGAAAGATCGACGGATGTGCGGATGACGTTGTGGGCTTTCTTCGAGGTCGCGAGCGAAATCACCATGATGGCTCCGGCCGCCACAAGGAAGATGAGCGGGCTCTTCGCCGGCCCGTCCAGCGATGACATCATGAAGCTGCCGGGATCCGTCGCGCCGCTGGCCGCATAATCGATGTACGATGAATATCCTGCCAGAGGCACTCCGATGAAGTTGACGAGGTCATTGCCGGCGAACGCCATCGCGAGTGCGAAGGTGCCCATCAGCACCAGAATTTTGAACACGTTGACCTTCAGGAAGTGGAGGATCTGCATCACTGCGGTTGAGCCGATGAAGCAGACCCCGAGGAAGGTCATGGTGTGGCCTTGGATGTACTCGTGTATTTCAGGTGTTATGAACGACATGTTCTCGATGCCCTTGAAGAGCATGAAGTAGAAGATCGCGGTCGTGGCGATGCCTCCGAATATTCCTATCTTCCATTTGAGATTTTTCCTGTAGGTGAAGGTGAATATCAGTCGGGAGATGTATTGCAGGACGATTCCGAAGAAGAACGCTATCGCCACCGAGACGAAGATCGCCATGA
>CAVFMX010000122.1:4446-18819 GCA_963623745.1 Bulleidia sp. | reverse complement strand
TCACAGGGAGACCTGCCTCCCTCAACATCTTCATGGTGCCGCTGGTGGAAAGGATCTCCCATCCGAGCGACACGAGTTCACGGGCGAAATCCACAACTCCCGTCTTGTCGCTGACACTGATTAAAGCTCTCATAATAGACGTTTCTCGCAGGCAGGCAATTACCTTACAAAAAATTATCTCACGTTCACGCGGCGATTGCCCACCGCACTTATTCACGTTACCCCTTCCCTGAATCCCCCCCCTCAGGAGAGGGGCTTACCTCGCCTATGGCGAGAATGGTACAGGGTTATTTTTCCATAATGCGCTTAAGGTGGCAGAGCATCAGCCTGCCTTCCGAGTCGCGGAGGTGCATCCCGTTGCCCTCGCACCATTTCCAGTACCTGCATTCGGCGCATTCGTCCTTGCGCATCCAACTTCGGTCACGGTACGGCCCGAAGCGATGCTCCCAGACATCCATGAAGTCATCCTGATAGATGTTGCCCTGATGGTAGTCGGAACGGATGCTGGTGCAGGCCGAGATCGAGCCGTCAACCAGCACGGAACCGACATTCACACCGGCCAGGCAGGAATAGAAATGATCCCTTACATCGCCCTCGTAAGGTCCGAGGAAACCCTCACAGCCATAACTGGCCTTGATGCGTCCTTCCTTTCTGGTCTCTTTGATGAAATCCAGCATCCCCCTGAACATCTCAGGAGGCAACTGAAGATCCGGATTCAAGGCGGCGCGACCTTGAGGGAATATGGAGAAGAGCCTCCACTCCTTCAAGCCGAGTCCGACCAAGAGCTCCTTCAACTGAGGAAGTTGCGGATAATCCCTACAATTCACGCACGTCACGACATCAAAGGCTATTCCTGACCGGACCGCCATTCTGATTGTCTCGGCGGCTCGTGTGAAGCTGCCCTCACGACCCCTAAGCCAATCATGGTTTTCCTCCAGGCCGTCCAGACTGACCGTCATCGAATGAAGACCGGCTCTGAGAAGACGTGAAAACCTTTCCGCCGTCATCCCGAAGCCGTTCGTGACCATCCCCCACGGAAATCCTCGGAAATATATTCCTTTGCCGCATTCCTCCAGATCCGCTCTCATCGTCGGCTCTCCGCCGGAGACGATGACGAAAACCTTGTGCGGATCGGTCTTCGCAGCGATGGAATCAAGCACCTTGAAGAAGTCCTCCTTCGGCATGTCCGGAGTGGCAGCGACCTGCTTACAGTCGCTCCCGCAGTGCCGGCAATGAAGGTTGCAACGGAGTGTGCATTCCCAGAAGAGCTGTCTCAAAGGGTGTTCCTCCACCTGAGACTTGCGCAGCGACCTTGCGATGTCAAGCGCGATCCTTCTTCTGATCGAAAGTCCGTCCATCCGCTATTCTTCCTTCTTCAAAGTCTTTGTACCTTTAAGGACGAACTCCCCCTGATTCCAATTCCCGTCTCCATCTTTCAGTTTCTCGGCCGTAACCGTCAGACTGTCCCGCTTGAAAGAGCCGTTGGCATCTCCGTCAACATCGTCGAAATAGAACTTTACTTCTTCGTTCGGCCAAACTTGATCATAGTTGCCGGCAGCCTTTCCGTTCTCGTCTGTGTAAAGGGTGTCCTTGTCGTAGGTCAACCGCTCGGAAGGAGCCACACGGAGGCCTTTGATCCCCTTGCCGCTTTCGTCCACAACGGTAAGATCGACCTTGAAATCACAATGAGGTGTTCCGTACTCACAAAAAAGACTTCCATTGAGGTTTTCGCAACCGGAAAACCCGAGCATCGAGAGCAGAGCGGAGCCGATGGCCGCGGTCAGTTTGGCAAATGATTTTTTCATGATTCTGAAGCTTTAATCATTGAACCAAATCCATTGATTCCAAAAACTTGCATCAAAAAACTTCAGAATGAATATCCACGCCCGGCTTGTCGGTCACGCGTCCGATTACGGTCGCCTTGTCTCCATAGCCGGCAAGGATGTCAATGGCTTTCTGCGCCTCGGCCTCATCCAGAGCCAGAACCATTCCGACACCCATGTTGAATATGTTGAACATCTCCCTGCGAGGGATGCCGCCGTACTTCTCCAGAAAACGGAAAATCGGGAGGATTGTCCAGGAGCCTTCCTTAACCTCGATGCCCTGACCCTCGCGGAGGATTCTCGGGATGTTCTCGTCGAAGCCGCCGCCGGTGATGTGGGCGACCCCATGCACGTCACAGCTGCGGATGACCTCCAGAACCTGCTTCACGTAGATCCTGGTCGGGGTCAGGGCGACAAGGCCGAGCGGCAGGTCGGACTCCAGTTCAGGATAGACCTTGTGCAGATCCATGTTGTTGTCGGAGAAGATCTTGCGCACAAGGCTGAAACCGTTGCTGTGGACTCCGGTGGAGGCTATTCCCACGAGGACGTCCCCGGCCTTGACCTTCGTGCCGTCGATGAGTTTGGATTTCTCCACAACCCCGGTGGTGTAGCCCGCGATGTCATATTCACCGTCGGCGTACATTCCCGGCATCTCCGCCGTCTCGCCGCCAACAAGGGCGCACCCGGCCTGACGGCAGCCTTCCGCAACTCCCGCCACAATGGCCTCGACAACCTCCGGACGGGTCTTTCCCTGAGCCACATAGTCAAGGAACACAAGAGGTTCCGCTCCCTGTGCCAGAACATCGTTCACGCACATCGCCACGGCGTCGATGCCGATGGTGTCGTGCTTGTCCATCGCGAACGCCAGCTTGAGTTTCGTGCCGACACCGTCCGTTCCGCTGACCAGAACCGGTTCCTTGATGTTCAGTTTCGAAAGATCGAACATCCCTCCGAACGATCCGATGTTCCCCATAACGCCGAGCCTGTCGGTCGACGCCACGTGTTTCTTGATCCTGCGGACAACGTCGTAACCTGCCTCCAGGCTGACACCAGCCTTCTCGTAATCAACTGCCATAGTAGTTCATCTCTTGTTATAATTTATTATCTTTCAATATATTCCCGGAACAACAAAACAGATTCTTAATCAGAATTTATGCTCTTCCTTGACCTCCTCGATGCTGGAGTAGAGGGCGGTCGGATAGTTGCCGTTGAAGCAGGCAAGGCAAAGGTCGGAGCGGTGGCCGGCCTCGAAAAGCCCCTCCTCCGAAAGGAAAGCCAGAGAGTCGGCTTCGATCGCCTGACGTGCCTGCTCCAGATTTCTGGAATAGCAGAGAAGTTCCTTGTGCGTGGACATATCGACTCCGTAGAAACACGGATTCTTGATCATCGGGCTGGCTATCCTCATGTGGACCTCCCTCGCCCCGGCCTCACGCAGCATCCGCACGATCCTCAACGATGTGGTTCCGCGCACGATCGAGTCATCCACAAGGATTATCCTCTTGTCCTTCACGATGCTCCGCACAGGCGACAGCTTCATCTTCACGCCCTTGTCCCTCATCTCCTGCGACGGCTGGATGAATGTCCTGCCGATGTAGCGGTTCTTTATGAGCCCCATCTCGTTGGGAAGCCCGCTGGCCTCGGAGTAGCCGGAAGCGGCGCTGAGACTGGAGTCCGGGACACCCACCACGATGTCCGCGTCCACGTGCGACTCCCGGTAGAGGATCCTGCCGCTTTCCTTCCTGAAAGCGTGGACGTTGCAGCCTTCGATGTCGCTGTCCGGACGGGAGAAGTAAACATATTCCATGGCGCACATGGCGTGGCGCTGGTAGTCTGAATATTTCCGGCTCCTGATGCCGTGGTGGTCGATCGTGACGACTTCGCCCGGCTCGATGTCCCTGATGAACTCCGCCCCCACGACGCTGAACGCGCAGGTCTCGCTGCTGATGACGTAGCCGTCACCGATCCGTCCGATGGACAGAGGCCGCAGACCGTACTTGTCACGCATGGCGTAGATCCGGTGGTTGGTCATCACCAGAAACGCAAAAGCCCCTTCGATCATGTTCAGGGCCTCCATTATCGGGTATATTCTCGGACTGTTCCTTTCGACCGGCTCCTTCTTGATGAGATGGGCCAGGATCTCGCTGTCGGACGTGGACTGGAAAAGGCTGCCGCGGTCCTCAAGGTATTTCCTCAGCTGGGCGGAATTGACCACATTGCCGTTGTGGACAAGGGCGAAGTCCCCGCTGTTGTGCCTGAAAAGGAAAGGCTGGACATTCTCGATGCCGCCACCGCCGTGCGTGGAGTAACGCACATGGCCGACCGCCATGTCGCCGTGGAGAGAACCGAGGTTCTCGCTGTTGAAGACTTCGGTCACGAGTCCGAGTCCCTTGACCCGGTGAAGTTCTCCGCTGTCGTTGACCGAGACTATTCCACAGCCCTCCTGGCCGCGATGCTGAAGCGAGTGAAGGCCGTAGTAGGTCACCTCGGCGGCGTGGGGAACGCCCCAGACACCGAACACCCCGCATTCTTCCTTGAGTTCCTTTGAAAACATATTCCTTTCGCGGACTAAAGCACAAAGATAGTGAAACCGCCGCGAAGAACGAAAACTATTTCCATTGAATACGGGATAATTTAGCCGTAGAGTTCCCTGAGGACAGAAAGTGAGCGGACGTTGACGGAGGACTCGGTGTGATGCTCGATGTAGCGGAGGATGCACTCGGCGATCCCGTTGCGGTCGTAGCCTTTCAGAGGCAGCAGCATCGCCTCGCTGAACGAGGAGGTCAGCAGGGACTTGATGTGGCCAAGATGATTGCCGGCGAAAGGGGCGAGGCCGGACGTGTCCGGGTTGAAGCCGAGGACGGTGCAGAGTTCAAGCAGAAACCAGAGGTGGAAATTGGCGAAGTCGCTCCGGAGGGCGTCCAGCGTCAGGATGCTCTTCTTAAGCCAGTCGGAGAGACCCTCCTCATTGGTCTGGTCCTTTATCACACGGAAGAGCACCTCGCTCATGAAGAGAGTCATCGTGTTCTTGTGGATGTTCCCGCGGATCCCCACGAGCGGGTTGACGCTGACGAAGTTGCGGGCAAACCAGAGATCCGACTTCGGGTTCTCGGTGATCTCCGCCTCAAGAATGTTCAATGGCAGGAAAAGCGCCATCGCCGTCTTGGGACTCACCTTCACGAGAAAGCCCCGTCTTCCATATTCCCGGCTGATGGTGTGCAGGACGATGGAATTCTCTCCGACTTTGGTGTGGCAGAGGATGATGAGTTCAGCCTTTTCTCGCATTGAGCCACTGTGCCATCGCCCGGAGCGCCTTGCCGCGGTGCGAGATTTCGTTCTTCTGCTCCTCGGTGATGTCGGCTGCGGTGAGCCCGGGATATTCATCGGTCAGGAAGACAGGATCGTAGCCGAAACCGCCGCGGCCGGACTTCTTCCGTGCGATCGTGCCTTCCATCGTACCCTCGAACTGATGAACTTCTCCGTTCAGGATGAGGGTCACGACGCTGCGGAAACGCGCCCTGCGGCTGACTTGCCGACCGGTAGCCTCCAGTTTCGAGAGTTCGGAAAGCACCTTGTCCATGTTCCGGTCAAAGTCCTTGGAAGGCCCAGCGTAACGCGCCGTATAGACTCCCGGAGCGCCTCCAAGAGCGTCCACCTCCAGTCCCGTGTCGTCCGCGAAGCAGTCGCAGCCCTTTCTGTCATAAATGTACCGCGCCTTCTGGAGCGAATTCTCCTCCAGCGTCTCCCCCGTCTCCGGAATGTCCTCCGTGATCCCGAAATCCGCCGGAGTCAAAATTTCAAACCCCTCCCCAAGGATCTCCGAAGCCTCCCTCAGCTTCCCCCTGTTGCCTGTCGCGAAAACTATCTTTGTCATATCTCCCGAAAATTTGTTTGACGATGTAAACCTACACAAATATCTTCTATTCCTTCCACACTCTTTTTTTCAGCCATAGGGA
This sequence comes from Bulleidia sp., assembly GCA_963623745.1. Taxonomy (GTDB): domain Bacteria; phylum Bacteroidota; class Bacteroidia; order Bacteroidales; family UBA932; genus Cryptobacteroides. Next base: position 13,043 of record CAVFMX010000122.1, on the reverse strand, counting down.
AAGAATCGGGTCGGAAATTTCATAATTCGCCGGTGCCGACATTGTTATCAGATCTTTTTCCGTCAAGGTTTTCTTAAGCCTGACGATGTTGGCGGCGGTACCCAAACGATAGGATCTCAACACGGCGGTCTTGGTAAAGCCGGAATGAATTCCATCCGCCAGAAGGTGCAGGAAATTCATCTGGTAGGCGGAAAGAGACTCTGTCTGCTGGATGAAAAGCGGTTCACAGGCATCCAGCAGACGGTCAACGCCGAATTCAACATCCTCGGCGGTCGCCGCCAGGCCGCTGTGAAGCCAAACGAACCAAGCCAATTGCTGCACGTATGATGAATACCTGTCCGTCACGTTGCAGATTCGGCGGGCAAGTTCCGCCGAAATTTCCTTTCCGGTAACCTCAAAACGCCCGCGAATATATTCTATCCAATCATTTTCACTGATCCTGCCAAGATAGAACAAGTCTCCAAAACGGTAGAAAGGACAGTCCTGCCTCTGGAACATCTTCTCCATCATGTGCTTCTTGCTTCCGTACAGGCAGTATGACACGTGGCTCTGCAGTTGCCAGACACTGCGCAGTTTCTTCTGGAACGACAACGAATCAGGGAACTCACCTATTTGCTGAAATTCATCCACGCAGACAACAAGCCGGCCTCCTTTTTGAGAGGCGATCCGTTCCGGAAGTTGCAGAATGTCCTCAACTGTGTTATTGCCGGAGTTATACTCAAATGAGATTGAGAAATCGTGCATAGGATCCTGACCAAAGGTTACCTTTGGAACAAAGCGACCAAGGAAAGTTTTGGCGTTCCCGACCCATTCTTCCCACTTGCTTGAAGTGGCCCGGATCACCGCTGTAGCGAATGAATCGACAAAATCCGCCTCAGACCGACATCCGAACACATCAATCTTGGCGATTCTCACGGCATCGCTCCCTACCAGACCACAAACCTTGTCAACCAAGGAAGTCTTTCCCATCCTGCGCGGCGAGATCAAGATTGTGTTCACTCCATAGAGGAAATTCATTTTCAACCTTTCCGTCTCTTCTTTTCTGTCGGTGAACGCATCTCCCTCCACCCTGACACCAAAAACAAATGGCGAATTCATGTCCGTTGTCATTAATTATCAATGGCAAATATACGCATTTAATCCCTTTTTAACAACCTTGTTAAAAACAATCTTGTTAAAAATAGAGATCTTATACAAAAAAACCGATTGAACCGACATCCCGCACGTTGATACTGAAGGTACAACCATTCAACAAAGTTGATGGTGTACACAAAGATAGCATTTTTTTGCATCCTCAACGATGAGGGTATTGTTTTTCAAGGGAAGTATAGTGTTTTAAAGAAAGAAAATTATCCTATAATAATTATTTCGGCAGAATAATTTTAATAGAATAATTATAGTTTATGCCTATACGATAGAGCCACACTTGGGGCGGAAAAAGGAAATGGCAAATTTTGCACGTTACCAAAATTTGCCATTTTCTTTTTCCGCCCCCGCTGTCCGCGGAGGTTATGCGTTTTAACATCCGGCCGCTTCGACAGGCTCAGCGACAAGAATACAAGCTATTCAGTCAGTCCTCGGGCACGGAGGAGGGCGCCGGGATCCGGCTCCGCACCGCGGAAGGAGAGGTAGAGGGTCATCGGCTCCTCGCTGCCGCCCTTCTCAAGGAAGGTCTGACGGAACTTCAGAGCGACCTCAGGGTTGTATATTCCCTGCTGCTTGAAGTACTCGAAGGCATCCTTGTCCAGAACCTCGGCCCAGAGGTAGCTGTAGTAGCCGGCGCTGTAGCCGCTGTTGAAGATGTGGTTGAAATAGGTCGTGCGGTAGCGAGGGATGATCTCTTCGATGAGGCCCATCTCCCTGCAGACCTTCTTCTCGAAATCGGCCACGTTGGCGGCCTGGTCGCCCTCCGACAGCTTCGCAAGGTCAGCCTCGGTGAGCTCGTGCCACTTCATGTCAAGGATGGACGCGGCGCAAAGCTCCGAGGTCATGAAACCCTGGTTGAACTTACGGGCGTTGTTAATCTTGGCCACCAGAGAGTCCGGGATGACCTCACCGGTCTCGTAATGCCTGGCATATTCGGCAAGGATCTCCGGCTGGAATGCCCAGTTCTCGTTGAACTGCGAGAATGTCTCCACGAAATCGCGGGCGACATTGGTGCCGCTCACCGACGGATACCGGCACTTCGTGAGAAGCCCGTGCAGGGCGTGGCCGAACTCGTGGAACACGGTCTCGACCTCATCGATGGTGAACAGAGCCGGAAGCGAGTCGGTCGGAGCGGTCATGTTCCCGACATTGATGATGATCGGACGGACATCATTTCCATCGGCGTCAACATATTGCTCACGGAAGTTCGTCATCCACGCACCGCCTCTCTTCGAAGCGCGCGGGAAGTAGTCGGTCGTGAATATTCCAAGAAGGCTCCCGTCCGCGTCCGTGACCTTGAAGGCCTCGACGGCCGGGTTGTAGAGCGGAACGTCCTTCAACGGCTCGACATTGACACCATAGAGCTTATGGGCGGCGAAGAAGACCCCGGCGCGGACATTCTCCATCCGGAAATACGGCTTCGTCAGATTCTCATCCAATGAATATTTCCGCGCGCGCACCTTCTCGGCGTAGTAGAACCAGTCCCAGGACTCGATCTTCGAGCCGTCGGCAAGCTTTCCCGCCTGAATATCCTCATCCATAACCTTCTGCATTTCAGCAATCTCCTCCTTTGCCTTGCTTACGGCCGGGCCGATGATCTTGTCAAGGAAAGCGTCCACGGTCGCCGGGTCGTGAGCCATCTTGTTGTCAAGCTGGTAGGCGGCGAAGTTATCGAAACCAAGCAGCTTGGCTCTCTCGGCGCGGAGTCTCAGAATCTCAAGGCAGAGGGCTTTGTTGTCATATTCATTGCCATTGTTGCCTCTTGAGGAGTAGGCTTTGAACATCTCCTCGCGGCGGTTTCTGTCCTCGCAGGAAGTCATCTCGGAGGTGTAGGAAGAGACCGGAACGCCGAACTTCTCCTTGAAGGCGTTGTTCTCCGCAAGCAGGTTCGTGCCGAATTTCTGCTGGGCGGCGGCGATCTTCTGATTGATTTCCTTGATCCGAGTCCGCGCGGCCTCGTCAAGGTCAACTCCGTTGCGGGTGAAACTCTGGTAGAGTTTCTTGAGAACCATCTGCTGTTCCCTCGTAAGGGCGCTCCGGTCAGCATCATAGACGGTCTTCACCCTACCGAAGAACGCCTTGTTCATCGAGATGTTGTCCTCGTGTTCGGTGATCAGCGCCGTGGCCTCCTCGACGACCTTGTTCATCTCGTCGCCGCCCTCGGTCTCCTGAAGGTTGAAAAGCACGGCCGAGGTCTTTGTCAACGTCTTGCCAGACAGCTCGTAAGCCGCCACTGTGTTCTCGAACGAGGGCGCCTCCTGATTGTTCAGGATGGCCTCCAGTTCCTTGTTCTGCTCCTCGATTCCGGCCTTGATGGCAGGAATATAGTCGGCAAGCTGAATCTTCTCGAACGGCGGAATGCCGTAAGGTGTGTCCCATTCCTCAAGGAACGGATTGTTCTTTGTCTGTGTGCAAGCTGCCATCATAGCGATCGCTCCTAATGCTAAGACTGTCTTCTTCATCTTAGTGAATGTGTTTAATAATGCTCAAAATAGACCTCAATCCGCCTTCCCGACCCCGTCGATGTCGATGAGGGTGAACTGGGACTGACCCTGATAGACGGTCAGGATGCCTTTGACGTTGATCTTGGCGCCGCCAAGGATGTCCTCCCCAATCTGCGTGTCGGCAAAGCGCGCATAGCCGCTCGTGCGGATCTGCACATCCGTGCCGCCCATCTTGAAGTACTGGCTTACCGCATATGCGTCCGCGTTCTTGAGCAAGGTCGCTTTGAGTTCCGGATCCGAGACCTTCCGGGCATAGTCGGCGGAAGTGGCCTCATCGAACTTGCCGGAATTGATGTAGTCGATGAATCCCTGCTTGGACATCGCCCAAGTGGTGATCCCCCATGTCGGATCCGTCACCGGAGCGTAGTCCTTGCCGGTGGAGGAAAGGAATATCCTGTTGGACGAAGCCGTCTTGTCCTTGTAGGAGTCGATGTAGATCAGGCAGAAAATCTCGCCTCCGTAAGTCAGGCCGTCAAGCTCGACGTAGCAGCCAAGATTCTCCTCTTTCAGAAGATCGGCGGCAGCCACTTTCTTCGCCTCCAAAGGCGTGTCAATCCTGCCTCTGAACACGTGTGTGTCGATGATGTACTGCACATCGAGGTAGGAGGTCTCGTACTCTCCGGTAGGGTCGGCATAGCCAAGCTGGAGCATCCCGTTGTAGGCTCCGAGGGTAAGGCCGCTGCATTTGACATAGACCCACTGGCCGAGCTTGTAGTCATTGTAGAGGGCGGTTTTGCCGAGTTTCAACTCGATTCCGCCTGTGGCGTCCTGAATGTAGAGGCTCTTGTAGATGTTGCCGCTGCGGTCTTGGGAGACAACCTGACCGCCGATGACGATGTCCTTCTCGATCTTTACCGGGCTGTTCTTGTACAAGGCCTTGAGTCTAGCTATGTTAGTGTTAGGAGTCATCGTCACAGGCTCATAGACATCAGCCTTGCCGTAGTCGGTGGTGAAGACCTGGTCCCACTCCTCGCAGGAGGTGATGGCGAACAGGGTGGCTATCAGCGCATAATATATTCTTTTCATCTTGCTCAGAATCTGAAATAAATGTTCAACATGTAGTTGACTCCGCTCATGTAGAAGTACTTGGAGTCAAACCTGTAGAATCTCTCCTTGCTGACGGTGTTGTCCACAAGACGGGTCTGCTCGTAGCCTCCGGTGCGCACGTCCTTGTTGTTCAGGAGGTTCTTGACCTGAAGAGAGAAACCGAGCTGGTACCTGTTCTGAATATACCAGGACTTGCCGACGCTGGCGTTCACCAGAGCGAAGTTCTTGAACTTCTCCTGCGCGGCCATGTACTCGATCTCCTGGGCGGTGACCTGACCGTCCGGGCCTGCCGTGGCCATGTCCGTCCTGTAGAGAGGGTTCATGTCAAGGTAGGAGTCCCCGAAGAAGTCCACATCCGCGTCGATGAACCAGTAGTTCTTGTTCCAGGCAAGGCCGAGGCTGGTCGCAAGCTGCGGGGTACCGGCCACATAGTGCTGAACGGTCTTGCCGTCGACTGTCGGATGGCTCTTCCAGTAAGGGATGATGACACCGTAAGTCCCGGCGACATATTCAGCGCTGTTGTCGTAGGTCTGGTACATAGTAGGATTGGAGGTGTAGATGTACCGCCCGTAGGTGAAGACTCCCTGAAGGGAAAGGTTCGTGACAGGGGTAGGCACCTTGAAGCCAAGCTCGACTCCGACGTGACGCTCGTCCATTCCCGACATCGCGAAATTGGTGAAGGAGTTCTGCGAGTCATCGTAGAAGCTCATCACGTCCGTCTGATCCTTGATGGCCGTGTAGAATCCGGTGATCCGGAGATCGTAGCCGGAATTGCGCCAGGCGTAGTTGATGTCCGCCGTCAGAGTCTTCGTGGTCTTGAGGTCAGGGATTATCGTATTCCTCGTCCTCGGGGAGATGAAAGCCTGATCGAAGGTCGGAGCCTCGGTGAGGTAGGCGGCGTCGGCGTAGATCCTGTGGCCTCCGCGGATGAAGTAGCTGAGGTTCAGCTTTCCGGAACCCGTCAGGAAGTCCTTCTTGTCGGACTCGCCCTTGGAAGTGATCGGGCGGCCGTCTATCTGGTCGTACTTCGTGATGACCTCTCCGTTGTAGGTGAACGGGTCGCCGTTGTCGTCGAGTCCCGGGAAAAGACCCTTCCTCAAAAGACCTTCCCTCCATAATTTTGAATATCCCAACCTTCCGGCGACCGTGGCCTCCAGCCCTCCGAACGTAAGGTGTCCGGAAGCCCAAGCCTCGGCGCGGCGGACGTGGGCGTAGTAGTCGTAGCCGTACTTGTCGCCTTCCTTAAGGGTCTGGGCGACTCCGTTCTTGAGGTAATAGTCAAGGTCGTTCTGGATCATCGTCGGGTAGGCGGCGAAATCCCTCTCGGCGAACTGGTCGATGTTGACGTAGTAGTCTCCGCCCAGAAGGTCGTCCAGAATCTTGTAGTTCTCCGTGCGGTTCCACTTGTACGAAAGCCCTCCGGTGACGGTCAGGAACTTGACAGGATTCCATTTGCCGTTAAGTGCGAAGTTGAGGTCGTTCTGGTCCACCCGTCTCTCCTCGATCACGTACTTGGAACGGTTGCCCGCATCCGTGGCGTTAAGAGAGTTGACAGCGTAGAGACGATCCCAGTTCAGATGCGTGGTCGATGAGAGGTCGGACTCCCAAGCCTCCTTCGCCCAGGCGTACTTCGCATAATTCTGACGGTTGTAGTCGGTGTTGTCCATGTAGAAATAACTCGGGAGATTCCTGTAGTAGTCAGGACGCGGATCCGGGGCGTCGTACCAGTCAAGGGCTGTGTAGCCGTTCTTGCCGAACCTGTAAAGCACTGTGGCCGAGGCCGAGAATTTCTGGGACTCAGGGGTGAAATCGTACTTGAGAATCGCGATCGGCTCGTGGGTCTTGCGGACGCGGGCATTGCGCACCTTGCCGTTATAGTAGCCCCAGTTGGAGTTGTACATGTTGTCTCCGGTCAGGTCGTAAACCTCCTGGGTGGAGCCGTTCTGGGCTCCGCGCTCGCCGGGAGCCGCCATGAAGGTGAATCCGAGCTTGTGTTCCTCGTTAAATGTCTTTTCAACGGAACCATAGTAGCCGAACGAACGGTAAAAAACACCTTTTATCCAGTCGTTCCCGCCAAGTCTTGCGGAAGCGCTGAAAGCGTAGGACCAGCCGTTGTCAAGCTGGCCGGAAGCGTAGGTCAGCATCAGACGGAGCCTGTACAAGGCGCTGTTGGTCAGCACGCTTCCCCTCCAGCCTGTACGGACGGAAGAGGCCATCGGCATGATGTTCGTCAGACCGTTGTAGCCGCCGAACCCGAAGTCGGAAACCTCAGCTCCGTTCACGGACTCCTTGCTTCTGGTCGCTTCGTTCAGACCGCTCCACAGAGAGTACGGAGTGTAGCCCGTGATGGCGTCGTTCATCCTCACACCGGCTAGATAGACATCCTGGGACTCACTGGAATAGCCACGAACACGGAAACGCACCGAACTGAAGTTGTAGCCGGCCATATTGTTGAACACATCGTTTTGGCCGAAAAGGATGGTAGGGCTGTCCTGATAGCCCGAATCATCCATATCGAACTCGGAGAAGCTGGCGTCGTCCACCTCGGCCACCTTCGCGACCGGGGTCAGGGACAGAGTGAACATATTCTTGACATAGCCGTCGTTGACGGTCACGTTCACCGTGGAACGGAGGTAGTCCGGGCTTTCGATGACGAGGTCGTACATTCCGTCCTTCAGGTTCTCTATCCGGAATGCGCCGTCCTGTCCGGCTTTCACGCGGGCGACTTCCTGACCTCCCGAGTAGAGGACCAGCTGCGCTCCGTCAATGGCCGCCTTGCTCAACCGGCTGACGACCGTACCCTTCACGCCACCGGTGTAGGTCTGGGCCGACAGTGTCAGTGCCAGAAACAGAGCCGAGGCGGCAAGGAATATTCTTTTACTCATAAACTTTGAATATTATTATTTGTGGTCGCAACCTATCGAAGCGACCGGATGATCACTTGTTGCTGATGACAATGTAGGTCGGATAGTGGTCGCTGTAGCCGCCGATGTAGGATCCGCTGGAATAGGTCCGGAACGGAGTTCCCTTGTACTGACCGGTCTGCCGGGTCATGAACGGCTGGCTGAAGACACGTCCGTAATATTTCCCCTTGACGACAGGGACGATGCGCAAAGAACCCTTAGGAGCGTTCACCAGAGCCTCGTTGGCAAGGATGATGTCGTAGATGTTCCACTCGCCGCGGTAGGCAAGGGATCCGTAGCCGTCCTTCAGCATTGAGGTGAACGGAGAGAAGAAGTCCTGCTTCCCGACATCGGCTGTGTTCTCCCTGCCGCGCAGGTAAACGGTCATGCTCTCGTCCGTCGGATTGTCGTTCATGTCGCCCATCACCACGATCTTGATCCCGGGATATTCATTCATCAGCCTGGCGGCGTTCTCGTAGATGATCTGGGCTCCGCGGCTACGCAGGTCGCCGCCCTTGCCTCCAAGTCTGGAAGGGAGGTGAGCCACGAAGAACGCGAACATCTCCCCCTTGATCTCGCCCCTGGCCATCAGGATGTCGCGTGTGCGGAAGTTCCTTTGGGAATCCCTGTCCATGTCGAAAACGATGTCCTTGCTGTTGAAATCGAACGGGATGGATTTGCTTTCAAGCAGTTTGAACTGCTCCGGACGGTAAAGCAGAGCCACGTCCACGCCTCGTCTGTCCGGGCCGTCGTAGTGGACGATCTGGTAGTTGGCGTCCGCGATCTCCGGTTGGCTGACCAGATCCTCAAGCACGTGACGGTTCTCCACTTCGCCAAGGCCAAGGATAGTGTGGAAGGTCTTGTTCTCTTCCGCCATCGCCTTCACCACTGTGGCGATGTTGTGGAGTTTGCGGTTGTAGCGCGCGTCAGTCCAACGGTTGGCGCCGTCGGGGAGATATTCATAGTCATTCTTGCCCTCGTCGTGGTAGGTGTCGAA
>CAVFMX010000122.1:0-3649 GCA_963623745.1 Bulleidia sp. | reverse complement strand
GCCACCCACGGAGCGACCAGATTGTCGTAGTCCCAGATGTAGGAGTAATTCCTTGTCTTTTCGGAATTTATCATCATCGAATGCGTGAACGCGTCCGTCCCCTCCGGAATCGCCGGGAGCTCCAGCCATCCGGTATTCCGGGACAGATTTCCTCCCCCGTCCGGTGTCGGCTCCGGATCCGGAGTCGGGCCAACCGATGTCTTTCCCTTCTGGGTCAGTGTGGCCGAAGCCTGTCCGCCATCGGATTTCACCGTGACGGTCGCCGAACGTCCTTCATCCGAACTGTTCGGAGACACCTTCATGACGGCATTGCAGTCGCCATCGCCTGCAGTCCGGTCAACCGAAATCCAATCCACCGTCTCACCGTAGTCCGACACGATGGAAAGTGTCCATGAGATGTCTGACTTCACATGTAGGAATTGAGACCCGCCAGCCGCCTCGACCGTGAGACTTCCTAACTCTATGATTGGTGGATCCGGCTTGACTTTATCAGAGGATTCACATGATAATATAATCGTCAGCACGGAAAGGAACCACAGTCCAAGGAACATCGGAATATGTTTCAACGCAATTTTCACAAACGTTATTTTTAGAGTGCAAAAGGGCTGCCCGTGCTTGCGGGCATCCCTTTATTGTTTGTTATCCAATTGCTGATTTATTTTTCAGCCTGTATGCCAAAGAGAATGGCTCTATAGTCAGAACCTTTGACTGACTTGACGGTGATCGTCATGTCTGCCGGAAGAGGATCTCCACCATTAAGGGCAGTGATGTCGATTGTCTTTTGGGAATCTGTTGTGACATCATTGATCGTGTAAGGTGTACTGTTCGCGCATCCTGGATTAGCTGTCAGACTGATGGCATCACCGATAGGGACTCCATTGTATTCAACGGCGACACTTGCGGTCTTGCCTTTCCAAGCCAATCCGTAGAAAGAGATTTTCTTTGTGCCGGCCGGAATCACAATCGTAGCGGATCCGATCACACTGCTTGTCCCGAGTTTTAAGACAGGGACATCCTTGATGCCGTTGATGGTGGCCTTCTCTGAATATGATTTATTATCTCCATTTACCGTCCAAGAGACATTGCTTGAATAATCCTCCGCTGCGCCAACGGCTCTATGAGTCAGCGTGACTGTGTATGACTTGGTCGCCACGTCGGCTGTTGTGGCCACAGTCAGATTGACCACCTTGTCCTCTTCTGCTGTGTTGGCGGCGAACTTCACTGTCACCGTGGTGTTCGCATCTCCCGAAGCCGGCTCTACAGTATAGGCTGAATTGTCGGAGGTTACAGTCCAAGCGACATTCGCCGTGATGCTGAATGTGGCGGAGGTTTCCTCTGCCTTCGCGGAGATGGACGTTGAGCTTACGGAGAATTTCAGACCGGTGTCGCCCTTGCCATTGATTGAGATGACGGAACTGCCGGAGTTTATTTCCGGTGTCTTGCCGTTATACATTACCAGTTTGCCAAGAACGACAACCTCATCGCCAACCTTCAACTGATCGGCGGAAGTGAACTTTTCTCCTCCATAGTAATAGCCACGGAAAATCGTAAACTCATTAGTGGAAGAGCCATCGTCAGAAATGTAGTAGGTGTAATTACCATAATTCGCGGTGAAGTCACCCAATTTGGAAATCTTACCTTTCACATAGACATTATCTTCCGGAATATTATCAGAATGAAGGATGTTCAATGATTTGGCGACATTGTAAGGTGAGGTCTCGGTGCCTTCTCCGGAAGCGTTTGGCAAATCATCCCAAGAGTCTCCCGTCTTGAACCTTTCTCCAGTCAGTCCGGCGTAATCGTCGGCATCGCTGAAAATCAGCTGGATAGTATCATCGTAAATCGAAGCTATGCCCTTGATGGCTCCAGAGCCCTGAGGCACCGCCTCAGATTTGAAGGAGGAGTATTTGCTGGATCTTACCTCAAAGATATTGCCGTCTTTGTCCACAATGTTTATGCTGCTGTGCTGATCATTCTGAACCCACGTCTTGGAAAGGTCGGAATCCAGAACTTGAACACCGCTCAACTCTACATATTGGCTTTCATGCTTGTTGGCAAGGAAATCCTTGATTGTAACATTTTTGGCGACAATCTCATTGTCAGAAGTCAACAATGTGACCTTGTCTGGAGACAAACCATTAATCTGCTTGAGACCTTTGTACTCTGAAATTTTCTGACCGGAAAGATCAACGGCAACTTTGTCGCCACGTGCAAACTTGCTGTCAGAACTCAAGTACAACTCTATGCCGGCCGTCTCGTCCTGAAGAATAACTATTTTCTTGGAAGTGAGGTTGTTCAGGCTTGGATTGGAAATCACGACTCCGCTGATGACGGTGCCGTCCTGCAATTCCGTGTCCAGTCCTTTTGCCAGAACATCACTGATTGATGTATAATTAACTTCCGTTCCTTTCTGGTTGACGGTCAACGTTCCTTCAGCCAGTCCGCAGGTAAAGGTCAACTTGCCGGTACGCGCGGCTCCTTCCACTCCGTTTACAAGATTCTCAAGAACTGTCACCTCAATCGTGACGGCTTCCGAGGAAGCCTCGCCGTGATCAGGACTCACGGCGACCCATTTGCTGTCCGCCGGAATCTGTACGGTCCAATCTCTGGTAGCTGTAAGTTTGATGGTCTGGGTACCACCTTCCGATTCGACCGAGATTTCGGACGGATCCACCGTGATCTGAGGCATTCCCAGATCCTCTTTCTTTTCTTCTTCGCATGCTGTCGTGGCGAACGCAAGCACCGCAACGGATGCGATGAAACCCAAAAATCTACTTGCTTTCATATTCATTGTGTTTAAAGTGTTGTTCCACAAAATTCTTTACCTGTCAAGCAGTCTGCTAAGTTACGACTAAATATTCAATTAAAAAACTCAACTTTCGCAAATAAAAAACCTTGCGTTGGTGTGCAAAACACATTGCCAGCGCACAGAAAGCCACCATACAACTGCTCCGGCGTCAGAACGTGTAATTTGCGGACGAACTCCTTGTCCTTACAGGCTCAGGTCGAGTTCGACGGGGCAATGGTCGGAGCCGAGGATTTCGGAATGAATCTCTGTGGCTGTAATCTTGTCTTTCAGTGAATCGGAGACGAGGAAATAGTCCAGACGCCAGCCTACATTCTTCTCGCGGGCATGGAAGCGGTAGGACCACCAGGAATATTTCACCTCCTCCGGATGCTGGAACCGCCAGGAGTCCGTGAATCCGGAATCCAAAAGGATGGAGAACTTGCCGCGTTCCTCGTCGGTGAAACCGGCGTTGCGGCGGTTCGTGTCCGGATTCTTGATGTCCATCTCGTTGTGAGCCACGTTCATGTCGCCGCAGACAATGACACCTTTGCGGGCGGCCAGGCCGTCGAGATAGTCCCGGAAATCATCCTCCCAACGCATCCTGTAGTCAAGCCTCCGGAGACCGTCCTGCGAGTTCGGCACATAGACGCAGACAAGGTAGAACTCCGGCATCTCCAGCGTGATGACACGCCCCTCATGGTCATGCTCCTCAACTCCGATTCCGTAGGACACCGACAGCGGCGCGTGCCTTGAATATACCGCCGTCCCGGAGTAGCCTTTCTTCTCGGCCGAGTTCCAGTACGAAGTGTACCCGAGGAACTCCAGATCCAGCTGCCCCGGCTGCATCTTCGTCTCCTGAAG
>CAVFMX010000121.1:0-16600 GCA_963623745.1 Bulleidia sp. | reverse complement strand
GAGAAGAACAGGAACGCGCGGCAAAGCAGGGCCGGGTTCAGGAAGTTCATTCCGGTGCCGCCGAACACTTCCTTGCCGAATATTACAGCGAAGGCCACGGCGATGGCGAGCATCCAGAGCGGAACGTCCACCGGGACGATCAGCGGAATGAGCATTCCGGAAACGAGGTAACCCTCGTTGACCTCCTCGCCCTTGATCTGGGCCGAGGCGAATTCGATTCCGAGACCTACGATGTAGGAGACGAGATAGAGAGGGAGAACCTTGAGGAATCCCCAGAAGAACTGGTTCCAGAATCCCGGAAGGTCTCCGACAGCAAGATCATGCTGGAAACCGACGTTCCACATGCCGAAGAGGGCGGCGGGAACCACGGCCAGCACGACGATGATCATTATTCTCTTGATGTCAACCGCATCCCTGACGTGAGAGCCTCTGGCGGTCACCGTAGCCGGAACGCGGAGGAAGGTGTCAAAGGCATCCCATGTAGAATGCAGCCACCCCAACTTTCCGCCTTTCTCGAAAAGGCCTGGTTTTACTGTGTTTTCTTCCATAGCGATAGTCCTTTAAGCCATTTCCTTTATCATTAGGTCGATTCCCTTGCCGATGATGGCCTGGATGTCGTTCTTTGAAGGATCCACGAACTCGCACAGGGCGAAGTCCTCCGGAAGAACCTCATAGATTCCGAACTGCTCCATCTTCTCGATGTCTCCGGCAAGGCAGGCCTTGATCAGATAGACAGGGAAAAGATCCATAGGGAGCACCTTTGAATATACATCCGAAACCACGAACGCGCGCACGCCGCCGTGGGTGTTGGTGTCCATGTTGTACTTCTTTTTCGGCAGGAGCCATGAGAAGTATGTCATCGACGAGCTGAACTGATTGAACCTGAAAGGTTTCGCCCATCCGAGGACTTCCCTTTCGCGGCCTTCCCTGATCAGAGTGACCTGATTGTCGAAGAATCCGAGGTAGCCCTCCTCTCCGACATTCTCGCCGGAAAGAACGTCTCCGCTGATGAAACGGATCTCCTTGTCAGTGTCATAGAAGCCCTTGAGAGCCTTGACAGGCATTCCCGGAAGCGTCTCGATGTAAGAAGGATCATTGGCTGCCGGACCTGTCACCGCCACCTTGCGGGTCAGATCCAGTCTGCCGGTCTTGAACAGTCTGCCGATTGCCGCGAGAGCAAGCAGGTCGAGAGTCCAGACAGTCTCACCCTTCTGAATTGGAGAGATGTGGCTGATCTGCACGCCCACGTTGCCGGCCGGATGCTTACTGCCGTTGACCATGTGGACAGTGGCGTCAGTAAGTCTTGCGAAAACGGAGGCCTCGCTGTTCACGCAGACATGGACGTTGGCGATCTTGGAGACAGCCGTGACACCGGCCTGGATGGCGGCAGCCTCATCCTTGAAGGCGAACTCGCAGTCAGCCGCGAGAGGAGCCGTGGAGAAGGCGGACACGAAAACAGCCTTAGGTTTCAAAGCCGGATCGGCGATGATTCCATAAGGCCTCTGAATGATGGATGGCCACAGACCGCTCTTAAGGAGAACTTCCTTCACCTCACCGGCGTTCAGGCCGGAAGGATCCTTCGCTCCGAAATCGACCGCCTCATCGGCTCCGTCAGGTTTCACGAGCACAGCAAGAAGCTTTCTCTTCTCTCCCCTGACGATTCCCCGAACCGTTCCGCTTACCGGAGAGGTCAGGAGGATGTCCTGGTGCTGCTTGTCTGCCAAAACAGGGGATCCTGCCAGAACCTTGTCGCCTTCCTTCACGAGGAGTCTCGGGGAGAATCCCTTGAAATCCGTCGGTTTGATGGCAACCACGTCAGGCACGATCGTCTTCTTTGCTTCTAGGGCCGCCGCTCCGCTGATCGGAATGTTCAGACCCTTTTTCAAATCGATGATGTTTGACATATAATTAATGTTGATTGTAATACAACCATATTTTTTACAACCTGCAAATATACTCATTTTATTTGGGAAAATTTCCGTATTTTCGTGCCCGATATGGAAAAGAATGAAAGTGCTGTTTTTGAAGGGCTGAACGCCGAACAGAAGAAAGCGGTCGGCAGTGTGGACGGACCGGTGCTGATTGTGGCTGGTGCGGGATCGGGCAAGACGAGGGTGTTGACGAGCAGGATAGCCTGCATCCTGGAGAGAGGGTGTGACCCGTCGCGGATCATGGCCTTGACATTCACCAAAAAAGCGGCCACGGAGATGAAGGAGAGGATCGCCGTGATGGTCGGCGAACGGAAAGCCAGGCGGCTCTTCATGGGAACCTTCCATTCCATATTCATAAGATTCCTTAGGGAATATGCCTCCTCGCTTGGCTACCCTTCCTCATTCACCATCTACGACACGAGCGATTCGGTGAGCGGCATAAAGGCGTGCATAAAGGAGCTTGGGCTGGACGACAAGGTCTATAAGCCGAAGGACGTTCTGGCAAGGATCTCGATGGCGAAGAACAACCTCACCACAGCCACCGCCTATCGCAACAACCGGCAGGCGATCATCAACGACACGCACGCACGCAAACCGAGAATATGCGACATCTACTCCCGCTACGCCGAGAAGTGCAGGAACTCGGGGGTGATGGACTTCGATGACATATTACTGAATATGAACATACTGCTTCGGGATTTTCCCGAGGCCAAGGAGGCGATAGCGTCCCGGTTCGACTACTATCTCGTGGACGAGTACCAGGACACGAACTTAGCCCAGTATCTGATCCTGAAGAGATTGACTGAGAAGCACCGCAATCTCTGCGTGGTCGGAGACGACTCCCAGTCAATCTACGCTTTCAGGGGAGCCAAGATCGAGAATATCCTTAATTTCAGAAAGGACTACCCCGAGTGCCAAGTTTTCCGCCTGGAGAGGAACTACCGTTCGACGGCGAACATCGTGAACGCCGCCAATTCGTTGATAGCCAAGAACGAGAACAGGATTCCGAAAACCTGCGTGGCCGTCGGTGAGGAGGGGGAGAAGATCCGGCTCCTGAAAAGTTGGTCGGAGCAGGACGAGGCCGTCACCATCGCCTCGGAGATTGTGGACAGAATGCGGTCCGACCATGCGGAGTATCAGGATTTCGCGATTCTTTACAGGACAAATTCCCAGTCCAGAGCCTTGGAGGAGGCGCTCAGGAAGAGAAACCTGCCTTACATGATCTACTCCGGCAACTCGTTCTTCGACAGGGCCGAGGTCAAGGACATGATGGCCTATCTCAAACTGGTCGTGAACGTCAACGACGATGAGTCGTTCAAGAGAATTGTGAACACTCCGGCCAGAGGAATCGGTGACACGTCGCTTAACGCCTTGTCAGCAATGGCTTTTGATCTGAAATGCTCGTTGTTCAAGGCGGCATATTCAGAGAAGTTCGCCGACTACGGCCTCAAGCCCGCCGCCGTGGCGAAGATCCGCTCGTTCTGTGAGATGATCGACGGCTTCGCCGCGAAGGAAGCCTCCACCGATGCCGATGAACTGGCGCTTGGCATCTCCAACGCCTGCGGACTGTACGCGTTCTTCAGGAATGATCCGTCGATCGAGGCGCAGTCCAGAGCCTCGAACATCGAGGAACTCATCAACAGCGTGACCCATTTCATAGAGGAAAGGAGGAATGACTATCTCCACGACCTGATCGCCGAGGGGCAGGCCGAGGAAGGGGACGAGATCGATTACCCTGTTTTCGACCTCGGGGCATTTCTGGAAAACATCTCCCTGCTGTCCAACGTGTATGCGGAAGACGAGGAGGACACGAACAACAAGATAGCCCTGATGACCGTACATTCGGCCAAGGGTCTGGAGTTCCCTTACGTCTTCGTGGCCGGGCTGGAGGAGAACCTGTTCCCGTCCGGCGGAATGCTGGCCTCGCCGACCGACATCGAAGAGGAGCGCCGCCTGTTCTACGTCGCGATGACCCGCGCCAAGAAAGCCGTCTGCCTTTCGTTCGCCGGCACGAGGATGCGCAACGGCAAGCACGAATCCAACTCCCCGAGCCGATTCATCAGGGAGATTGACGATGAATATGTCGCCAATCCGCTGAGGAAGGGCAACTTCGCGGATGGTGAAGTTCTTGACTTCGGAGGGTTCGGATCCCGAGGATCCAGTTTGGGAAACAGTTCCGGAAAATGGGCCGGACGGTTCTCGGGCGCTCCTGATCCGGCAAACAGGTTCAGAGGCGACCTTGCCGACAGACACGGAATGGGCAACCGCTACGGCACTTCCGGCAGCGTGAGATTCGAATCCGGACAGCCGTCTCCTAAACCTGTCAGCACGATCTCAAGGGCAGAAGCCCTGCGGAACCGCCCCCTGCCGCCCAAGATCTCCGATGCCGACTTCTCCCCCGCCCCGATGACAGATTTCAAGGTCGGCCAGCGGATCGAGCACAACCGCTTCGGCTTCGGTGAGATCCTTGAGATCACAGGCTCCGTCCCCGACCTCAAGGCCCGGATCTCATTCGACCGCTACGGCGAGAAACTCCTGCTGCTGAAATACGCCAAGATGCGCTTGGCGTGACTTCGATTGATTTCCATAATGGAGAATCAACGGGAGGAGCCTTTCCGGCTCATCTACAGTCAGTTGGAAAACGCCGCATCCCCAAAGTGACTGGCAGTGCTTATGAATTTACTGATTATCGAACAGTTACAAAAACACATCCCGAAACGGAAACCACGTTCAGCAAAACAAGGAATGAAAAAAGGGAAAGCTTGGCACATCGCACCGCTACGACCTCCTACCCTTGCTGCCTTCCGACCCTGGGGGAATTCAGAGGGAGCTGGTCGTGTACGACTTTCCCTGAGCGCAAATATACTACTTTTCGTTGAAACTGTCAAAAATGAACGGCAGGATGTCGTCAACTTTGTCGAATTTCCAGGTTTTCCCCGTTCCGAACATGATCACGCTCATCGGACGGCCCGCCAGAGTCTGGTACTCGGCCATCACCTGACGGCAGGCTCCGCAAGGCGAGCAGGGAGTGTCGCTGACCGTGCCGTCGAAGCCTCCGGCTATCGCCAGCGAGATCATGGCCTTCCCCGGATGGCCTGCACTGGCGGCGAACATAGCGGTCCTCTCGGCGCAAAGTCCTGACGGATAGGCGGCGTTCTCCTGATTGGCTCCTTTCACGATCGTGCCGTCCTCCAGACGGACGGCCGCTCCGACATTGAATTTTGAATATGGCGCATAGGATCCTTTCTGCGCCTCGACGGCCGCTTTGACGAGTTCGATGTCCTGAGGCGGCATCTCCTCGATGGAGGAATATTCAGTGTAGTTCATGTCCAGTTTCACTGTCTTCATGTTCAGTGGTTTTATAGCACAGCGTCCCCAAAGTTAGCAAAAATTGTGCATATTCACGCATTTGAGTAAATTTGCGGAGCGTTTGTAAAAGGTCTCGCCATGAAAATCTGTGTCGGTCTTTCCGGAGGAGTTGACTCCAGCGTCGCCGCTCTGCTGCTGAAGCGGCAGGGCTATGACGTGTTCGCCATGTTCATGCAGAACTGGCATGACGCGGACGCGACGCTGCACGGCGACTGCGAATGGGAGGAGGACCGCTTCGTGGCGGAGATGGTCGCGCGGAAGATCGGCATCCCGTTCTATTTCGTGGATCTTTCCAAGGAGTACCGCCGGCGCGTGGTGGACTACATGTTCAATGAATATTCCGCCGGCCGGACTCCGAACCCGGACGTGCTGTGCAACCGTGAGATCAAGTTCGACGCTTTCCTCAAGGCCGCCGTAAAACTCGGTGCGGACATGGTCGCCACAGGGCACTATTGCCGCAGAGAACCGCTGCTTGACGCTAATGGTAAACAAGTTACGATTGACGGCCGGCCGCAGTGGAGAATTCTGGAAGGAGTGGATCCGAACAAGGATCAAAGCTATTTTCTCTGCCAGCTAACCCAGGAGCAGCTCGGCAAGGCTCTCTTCCCGATCGGGGATCTGACAAAACCTGAAGTCCGGGAGATAGCCCGCCAGGCGGATCTTCCGTCAGCCGACAAGAAGGATTCCCAGGGAATATGCTTCGTCGGGAAGGTGGATCTCCCGACATTCCTTCAGCAGAAACTCAAGCCTGCGGAAGGCGATGTGGTGGAGGTCTATGACGCCTACTACACGCAAAGCGGACACTACCGCTTCATCCATGACACCCTCGCCTCGCTTCTGAAGGTCCCCGGCGAGCCGATGATGATCACTGAATATTCCTCCGAGGACTCCGGCGGCAGGCAGTTCAACAACAGGCGGGTCTCCGAAGTGACCGCTCCGCGCAGGAACGAGTTCGATGCGGAAAAGATCGCCGCATTGGGCGATGAGTGCCTGGTGAGGCTGTCAGAACCAATCAGGTACGATGACATCAGATTCGAGACGGAGACCTACAGGGTCGGGAAAAAGCACGTCAGGAAGACCAGATACAAGGAAAACCCGTTCGGGAAGATTGTCGGACGGCACGACGGGGCGCAGTTCTACACGATCGGCCAGAGGAAGGGGCTGAACATCGGTGGTCATAAGGACTCCATCTTCGTGATCGCCACGGACATAGCCCGGAACATCATCTATGTCGGTGAGGGGCACACGCACAAAGGGCTCTCGCGAAGCTGCATCCGGATCGCGCCCGGAGACATCCATTGGATCAGGACAGACCTTGCGATGACCGATGGGGAGATCCGCCGCCACCTGGTCCGCATCCGTTACCGCCAGCCGCTTCAGGACGCATTCCTCGTCAAGAGACCCGCAGGCATGTTCATCATCTTCGATTCCCCGCAGCGCGGCGTCTCGGACGGTCAGTTCGCCGCCTGGTACTCCGCCGACGGCGAGATGCTCGGATCAGGGGTCTATTAGCCGGAGTGAGACGCGGGATCTTCTACTGCCCTGACATATTCAAGGACTTTGCAGCTGATTCGCCGGCGAGGAAGCCTGTGGAGAAGGCGCACTGGAGGTTGTAGCCGCCGGTGTCGCAATCCATGTCGAGAACCTCTCCGCAGAGGTAGAGGCCGGGTTTGACGCGGGACTCCATCGTCTTCGATGTCACCTCGTCCGTGGAGATCCCTCCGGCGGTGATGACGCAGCGCTCGTAGCCGACGAAACCGATGATCTCGAACTTCCAGTCTTTCAGGGTCCTGGCCAGCAGGTCAAGATCGATGTCGTAGTAGCGTCCCGGCTGGCGGCCGAAACGGCTGTTCTGTCTGCCGGAGCGTCCGGGAGCATATTCGGACTTTTTCATATCGACCTTCAGGATGTAAGGATTCCACGCCTGAAACCCCGGGATCAGCTCCCACGGCATCAGTTTTCCGAGCAGGATCCGGTACATCTCCTTGCCGTTCAGCCCGCGTCCGTCCTTCCACTGGCGGGTGCGGGGATCATTCTTGATCCCGTCCCACAAGGTCTTGATCCTTGCGTCTAATTCCTCCTCCGGAACGCCCGGCTTGAGATCGAGCGAGAATGCCACCTTGCTTCCGTTCATCAAGGCCTTCACGCACTTGCGGCTGACTTGAAACCCGATCGGACCCTCGATTCCGCCGTCCGTGAAATCCACGTCCCCGAACTCTGTCTCCGATTTCGATCCGTCAAAGGTCACTGTCAGGTTGACATTCTTCAGTTTGGCGCCTTTCAAGGCCTCGCCGCTTCCCGTCATCGGGGTCTCCCTGTGGACATGTCCTTTCAGATCCGTCTCCGGACGGTCGATGATCTTGTACCCTTTCGGCACGAGGGCGGTCAGGGACGGGAAACAAGGAACGATGCTGTGACCTAAGAACTCGCCCCATTTGTAGCCGTCACCGGTGGAGCCTGTTCCCGGATAGGAAAGCCCTCCGGTCGCGATGATCAGTTTCGAGCACTCGAATGTCTCGCCGTCGGCGCACCGGACCGAGAAGCCGGGGAGAATGTCCGTCACCTCCCTGTCGGTAAGCAGCGTCACTCCGTGGCGCCGAACCACCTCCACGATGGTGTCCAGCACATCCGACGCTCTGTGCGAATATGGAAACGCACGGTCTCCTCTCTCGACGACGGTCTCAAGACCGTTGCTCTCAAAAAAATCTATGATGTTCTCCGGTGTGAGGTTGTAGAAAGCCGGCTTCACGAAATTCGGGTTGGTGCGGACATGTCGGGAAAACTCGTTCCAATCCTTGAGGTTGGTGAAGTTGCATCGCCCTTTTCCCGTGAACAGGATCTTCCTGCCGGGCCTCGGCATCTTCTCCAGAACCGTAATGCGCGCGGAACTGCCCGGTGGAAGCGCCTTGGCGGCACCGTAGGCGGCCATAAGCCCGGCCGCTCCGCCTCCGATGATGATGATGTCTGAATACATGTCACAAATTTAGCCACACTTCCCGGAATATTCGCAAGAAGTTCCTTAATTTTATCTGTCGGAAGGCAGGAAAGTGAAAAACTTTAAAAAATTTGATTATATTTGCAATCCATTTCCACGAGGAATGCAGCAAGCCACTTTAGCTCAGTCGGTAGAGCAGCGCATTCGTAACGCGCAGGTCGTCAGTTCGAGCCTGATGAGTGGCTCTAAATTTTGAGGATCAAAGCACTGAATTTCAGTCAGTTATTTGATTCAGAAATGATTATAAAAGGGGGAAATTACTTGTTTTTCGAAGTAATTTCCCCTTTTTTCGCATTCCTTGCCACTTTTCTTGCCGCAGGTGTGGCAAGATCAGTCCAACTCCTTGACCATCCGATCGTAAAGGTGGCCGAAGAAGAGAACTTCACCGTCCGGATGGAAGCCGAGGGCGGAATAGTAGGTGAAGAGGCGTGGCTTGGCCTTGTCCACGATGAGGCTGATGCGAGGAAAGCCTTTCCTGCGGCCTTCCTCTATGCCGTCCAGCATCAGCAGATGGCCTATGCGGTCGGTCGAACCGGCATATTCAAAAGTCATGCGGCGGAACTCGGGAAGAACGGCCATGCTGTCGAGGTAGAACTCGCTCGGAAGGCACTCGGAAGCCATTGATGGTGAACCTTGCTCACTGGCGGAGGATTGATCTCCTGAGCCTGAGGCGGAATCCGCAGCCTTACCGGCGACTTTCGCGAAAGCGGCATTCAGCAGCCCCCAGGTAAAGTCCCGCAGCGGCAGGTAGTCATCTCCTGAATATGCCGTCAGCGATCCCACAGCCTTGCCGTCAACGCAGGCGATCCTCGTTCTGGCAAATGAATATAAAGTGTCCGGCCCGGCACAGACCTCCCCGAAAATCCGTACGGCATCCTGAACGGTCAAGAAAGCGGAGCCGATCCCGATTTCCGAACCGGCTCCCGCATCTGCGAAAACATCATAGCCCATCGCCGCAAGGACATTCCTCGCGATGAACCCGCCGTCCGACGGAACCGCATCACGGACAAGGAATTCCACAAACGCCTTGCCTAACTGATGAACTGGGCCTTGAGCGCATCAAGCTTGGCATCGGCGTCAGGACCTTTGGCACCGAAATAGAACTTGATCTTCGGCTCGGTACCGGACGGACGGACAGAGACGATGTCGCCCGCCTCGTTGAAGAACTGGAGAACGTTCGACTTCTGGAGTCCGGTCTTCTCCGGCTCGTTGTAGTCGATGACCTTGACGACCTTCGAGCCGACGATCTCCGCCGGAGGGTTCTGCCTCAGGTCAGCCATGATCTTCTGGATCTCCTCGGCGCCGCTCTTGCCCTTGCGGACCAGAGAGACAAGCGACTCCTTGCGGTAGCCGTATTCAGAATAGATCCTCTGGAGCAGCCGGTAGAGAGTCAGGCCCTGCTCAGCGGCCCAGGCGGCGCACTCGGCGACCATTATGCAGGCCACAGGAGCGTCCTTGTCGCGCACGAACTCGCCGACATTGAAGCCGTAGCTCTCCTCGCCTCCGCAGATGAACTCGCCCTTGCCCTCGTTCTCACGCACGATCTCCTCGATGTACTTGAATCCGGTCAGCACATCGTAGCATTTCACCCCGAAACCGCGGCCGATCTCGGCGATCAGTTCAGTGGTGACGATCGTCTTTGCGATGTACTTGGTGGAATCCAGCTTTCCGAGTTCCTTCCAGCGGGTCAGGATGTAATATGTCATAATGGAACCGGTCTGGTTGCCGTTCAGCTGTACCATCCTGCCCTCGTTGTCACGCACGGCGATTCCAAGACGGTCGGCATCCGGATCCGAGGCCATCACGATGTCCGCGCCTTTCCTGTCGGCCATCTCCAGAGCCATCTTCATGGCCGCAGGCTCCTCCGGATTGGGAGAGACGACTGTCGGGAAGTTCCCGTCGCTGATGTCCTGCTCCGGCACATGGATGACATTCTCGAATCCGAGACGGCTGAGAGCCTCCGGCACGATGCGCACACCTGCACCGTGAAGAGGTGTGTAAACTATCTTCAAATCTTTATGTTTCTCACGAGCCTCCGGACTGAGGGTCAGCGAAAGGATGTCTGAAAGGTAGGCATCGTCCATCTCCGCCCCCATCAGCTCGACCTCCCCGCAGTGTTCCTTCCTCTCGAACATAACCTGTGACGGATCGGTGATCCTGTTGACCTCGTCGATGATCTCCTGATCGACAGGAGCCGTGATCTGCGCCCCGTCAGACCAATAGACCTTGTAGCCGTTGTATTCCTTGGGATTGTGCGAAGCGGTGACCATCACTCCGGCGACCGCACCCATCCTGCGGATGGAGTAGCTCAATTCCGGAGTAGGACGGAGATTGTCGAAGATGAAGACATGCAATCCGTTGGCACTGAATATGTCAGCGGTGATCTTGGCAAACATCTTCGAGTTGTTGCGGCTGTCGTAGGAGATGCAGACGCGGATGTCGTCCCCGGAGACCTTTTTAAGAATATAATTGGCAAGCCCCTGGGTGGCCATGCCGACGGTGTATTTGTTCATCCTGTTGGTTCCGACTCCCATGATGCCCCGAAGGCCTCCGGTGCCGAACTCCAAAGTCTTGTAGAAAGCGTCCTCAAACCCAGCCGGATCGTTGTTCCGCAGTTCAAGCACCTTCATTTTTGTCTCCTGATCGAAATCCCCTTCCAGCCATTTTCTGGCGTTCTCGTTGTAGTCCTGTGCCATAGTGTCCGTTCTTTTTATTCATCGGTATCGCAAACCGCAGCGATCCGCCGCGACCTTTGCCGATTACCAAGCCACAAATTTACTCAAATTATCCGGCATCACGAAGCCTGGCATGCAGTTTTGTCAAATATTCATTACCTTTGGATTTCAAACACGGGCACTTTCTGATGGACAGTTTCGAGAGATTCATAGTTGAGAACGATGGGACGGACACGGTGCGGTTAGTGATGTCGCGCAGGGAGTGGCCGGCACCGGAGGATCCGGATCTGGCTGGAATCGATGCGAAAAAGCTGGCGATCAACACGATCGATGGCCGGAGAAAATTGAAGAAGAAACTGCCCGAATGGGTTGCCGACACCGGATTGGTCTTTCCCTCGTCGCTCTGCGCGGAGCAATGCAGCTCCTCGGACACGGCACGCTACAAGGCCTCGGTTGTCAGGAGAATCATCAATGAATATGTCTGTTCAGCCGCTTTGATGGGGTGTGAGCCTTGTCTGGTCACGGGATCAGTGACCGGAGTGATCGGCTCAGCCACTTCGCCAAGCTCAGTGACCGGAGAGACTGGCTCTGTGACCACCGGAACCGGAAAGCCCGGCAGGATCGCCGACCTGACAGGCGGGCTTGGGGTCGATTCCTGGGCGTTCAGCGAGGTGGCGGACGAAGTGCTTTACAACGAGACGGCACCGGAACTGGCAGCGGCGGCGAGGCACAACTTCAAGGTGTTGGGAGCGGCGAACATATTCATAAAGAATCAGGAGGCGACGGCCGACTCGCTTGAGGACATTCTCGGGGACTTCCGCCCCGACATCATATTCATGGACCCCGCGAGACGGGACTCCGCCGGGAAGAAGGTCTTTCTGCTGGAGGACTGCTCGCCTGACGTGCTGAAGATGCTGCCTGGACTGTTCAGGGCAAGCCGGTTCATCCTCCTGAAGCTCTCCCCTATGGCGGACATAACAATGGTCACGGAAAGACTGGACAGAGCCTACGAGAACTATCTTGGAAAGACATCCGGACAAGGCTGGAACGGCCAGTGGGTGCGCGAGATCCACGTCGTGGCCAGCGGCGGGGAATGCAAGGAACTGCTGATTCTGCTGGACCGGGAACATGACGGAGGATTCTCTTTGATCTGCCGCGAGAACGGCAGGACACTGACATTCAAGCCCAAGGAGATCCGGAGTGCCAGAGCGGCCTACCCGGATTCCACGTTCGCGAGGATAATCTTCGAGCCGGGAAAATCATTGACCAAGGCCGGAGTGTCCAATGCCCTCTGCGAGAGGTTCGGACTCGTGAAACTGGCCCGGTTCACGCATCTTTACACAATCGGCGAACCGCTGTCGGACAAAGAACTGGAGCAGCGGACCGCACCTCTCAAGGATTTCGGGAAAGTCTATCATGTCAGGGAGATCATTCCTCTCGACAAGTCATCGATGAAAGACATCGGACGACGTTACCCGCATTCGGAGGTCACGGCGAAGAACATCCCGATGTCCAGTGATGAACTCCGCGCCCGCCTGAAAGTCAAATCCGGTGATGACGCCCACATCTTCGGCGCACGGATCGAGACTCCTTACAACGAAGACAACTATCTGATCGTCACCTCGGCAAGACCCGTGACGGCTTTGCGTGATGATCATTGAGCCTCGGAGGATGAGGCCGCCGGAGCCTTCAGGTACTTGAGCCAGAAAGCGCGGTTCGCCTCATCGAAATGGCGGTCCTGGTAGCCACGGTAGCCGTGCATACCGTCAGGATAGATCATCAGCTCGAATTTCTTTCCGGCCTTCTGAAGAGCGTCAACCAGCAGCAGCGTGTTCTGGAAGTGCACATTGTCATCCCCGGTTCCGTGAGTGATCTTGAGCATCACCGAACCGTCGCAGTTCTTCTCCGTGACAGGGTAATTGGAAGCGCTGGCGACAGTTTTTGTGGAGGCGTAGCCCTCCGGATTATTCGCAGGGGTGTCCATGAACCGCTCCGTGTAGTGAGTGTCATAGAGCGCCCAGTCATAGACTCCGCCACCGGCGATGCCATAGTGGAAAGCGTCCGGATGGTTCATCACCAGAAGAGCCGTCATCGTGCCGCCGAACGAGAATCCCTCGACTCCGATCTTGTCACCCTGCACGTAAGGAAGCGTCTTGAGATACTCCGCCCACTCCACGAAATCAAGCACCTCACGCTCGTCCAGATGCCTGTAGATCTGATCCAAGCCCTTGCGGCCGTTGTGTCCCGAAGCCCGGCAGTCCGCCACCACCTCGATGATGCCGTTCTCGGCGTACCATCGGTAATATTCCGGGCGGCGGAACCGGTCATTCACCTGAGGAGCGTCCGGACCGCCGTAGATGTCCATGTGGACGGGATATTTCTTCGCCGCGTCAAAATCTTCAGGATAGACAATCATCGCAGGCAGCGTCAGGCCATCCTTGGTCGTCATTGAAATATGCTCAGGAAGAGGGTGATTCGAGGCGTCAAAACTTTCTCCGGCCATGTCCGCTACCTTGAAAGACCTGGAAGGTTTCTTCAAATCATAGATCCAGACCTGTGACGGAGTTCTGGAATTGCTCTCCGAGGCGATGGCGTACCTCTGATCCGGAGAAACCTTGACGGAAGTGACGTGCATGGCCGGATCGGAGATATTCCTGACCTCTCCTTCGCAGACCGAATATAATCCGCTTCGCACACGGGAGTCACGCTCGGCCACGAACAGAACCTCCGAGGCGCTCCCGTCAAAAGCCTTGCCCTCTTTCACATCCACAAGCGACATGCGCCAGTTCTCCCCGTCTGTCAGCCGCTTCAGTACGGAACCGTCATAGGAGAGGTAATAAATCTGCTGCCAGTCAGTCTCAAACGAACGGACCATGTAGATCCCGTCCCGCCCGAACAGCATCCCGTCAATCCAGTCCAGCCATGTCTTGTAGGTCTCGTGGTAGATGTGTATCTTCGAACCGTCTGCCGGTGACACGGCGTAAAGGTCGAGAGTGTTCTGCGTCCTCGGCTCTCTCTGGACAAAGAATGCCTCGCTGTCGGCTCCCCAGAACGGTGTCCCGAAATACTGGTCATCATTCTCATCGAAATCAGCCCATGCCGTCCTGCCATTCCGGACATCCACGATTCCGATCCGCACCTTCGGGTTGTTGTCCCCGCACTTGGGGTAGCGCGTCATCCTGACCGAACCTCCCGTCGGGGACACATCCGGCAAAGGGACAGCCGCCCCGGCGTTCTGTGAATATGACAGTCCCATTCCCGAACGGTCGGCATCCTCCGCGAACGGCGAGTAGATCGGAAAGATCGGAACCTCCGAATTGTCAAAGCGGTAGAAGCCTACCTTCCTGGAATCCGGAGACCACCAGAACGCACGGTAATGAGACGGTCTGCCCAGAATCTCCTCGTAGTACACCCACGAGGCGTAGCCGTTCAGAATCACGTCCGACCCGTCGAACGTCAGCCGGGTCTCCCCTTTCGTGGCGATGTCCACCACCCACAGGTCGTTGTCCCTCGTGAACGCCATCTTTGTGGAGTCCGGTGAATATGTCAGATTGACCGCACCCTCCGGTCTGAAAGGAAAATCCGTAAACTTGGCAGGATAACTTATCCGCTTGGTGCTCTTCCCTGTCACAGCATTGACAGAGAAGTCCTTATTCCCTGTAAAAGAGTGGTCGTAACTCAACGCGACCTCATTCTTCCCCACCCATTTCCATGCGGAAGGGATGTCCTTGAAATCCTTGGCCGTAAGGCCTGCGGACACCAGTAAAGCCAAAATGGTCGAAATCATGTCTGAAAATATTTATCATTGAAGTTGATGAGATACACCTTGTCGGTAGCGCGGGTCAGGGCGGTGTAGAGCCACTTGAGGTCATCGACCGTGAGTTCGTCCTGCCAGAACGGGTTGTCGATGAAGACGCAACTCCACTGGCCGCCCTGACTTTTGTGGCAGGTGATGGCGTTGGCGTACTTCAGCTGGAGGGCATTGTAGTAAGGATCCTCACGCACGGCCTCGTAGCGTTTTTTCTTGGTCGGGATGTCGGCATAGTCCTCGTTGACTCCGTTGTAGAGCCGGTTCTGCAGCTCGTAACTCAGAGAGGCGGACTCGGACTCAAGGGTGTCCAGACAGACCTTAGCGACGATCTCGGTGTCATCGTAGTCCGGGAACAAGAGCCGGGCATCGGCGAAATGAAGCCCGTAGCGTTCTTCGAAATTTTTGATGGACACCAACTTGGCGATGTCGCCGTTGGCGATGTAGTCCATCCCTTCCACTCCTTTCAGAAACCGGTAGCAGTTCTTCACGATCATCAGTTTCTCGCCTCTCACCAGACGATCCTCATCGTAGAACACCTGGGCGCGGATCCCGGCGTTGTAGCGGTTGGCGCGCTTGTTGGATCGGCAGAGCACCACCGTGTCATCTTTGGAATATTCAGAAAAATAGGCGGAGTTGAGGGTGTCAAGAAGCTCGCCGCCGGTGATCCGCATGACATCGTCGAAACCTTCGACGCACAGCCCCAGTTCGTCCGGCCTGAACGTTCCGTCCCCGTAGAGATCCGTGGCGATGAGTTCCCGCAACCGGGTGGCGTTGAACAGGATTCCGGACTCCTTCCGTTGACGGACAACCTCGCTCAGACCGCAGTAGCGCACTCCGCCGAAGCAGTCCATACATTCTCCGGAAAGAGCAGGCGAGACCTCCATCCCGACAGGAGGCAGCTGGGCGTCATCGCCGATCATTATCAGACGGCAGTCGTTGCCGGCCCGGACATATTCAATCAGATCTTTCAGCAGATCGCCTGTCCCGAATTGGGTGGAACTCTGTCTCTGCGCGTCCTCAATGCCGATCAGGGAGACCTCATCCACGATGAACAGCTTGCGGGACATCTTGTTCGGCGCCAGAGAGAACTGGCCGAAACCGTCATCGCCGACACTTTTCTGGCGGTAGATGCATTTGTGGATCGTGCGGGCCGGTTTGCCGGCGTAGAGGGAGAGGACTTTCGCTGCGCGTCCGGTGGGAGCAAGTAGGAAGCATATTTCCTCAAATCCATCGGGCGGCTCCGGCACGGTCACCTGCCGGTCAGTCCGGATCCTGGGTCTCAGGTCGTCAAACGACCGGATCACAGCCGCGATGGCGGAAGTCTTGCCCGTACCGGCATAGCCGTTGACAACCAGAATGTCAGCGTCGTCGCAGGTCACGAAATCAGCGATCTCCCGGAACAGCCTGTCCTGATCGTCCGTGCCCTCATAAGGGAAAGAGTCCCTGAAACGCCCGTAGAAAAAATCCGCCCTGTCCATTATTTGTTCCTGCGGCTGAAAATCATCATCACCACCGCCAGGATTGGATAGATCTCGACACGCCCGAGGAACATGTCCAGCGTGTACATGAACTTGGCGGAGGCAGGCTCGGCATTGAAGCTGCCCAGCGTGCCGATGTCCCCGACTGAAATCCCCACATTTCCCAGAGATGTGAGCGTGGCAGTCAAAGCGTGGCCGTTGTCCGGATTGAACACAAGGCACACGCCCACAGAGATGATGACAACCATAAAGTACAGAGCGATGTACAGGATGTGCGGAGTGACATCGTCCTGCCTCACCACCCTGCCGTTCACCCTTATCTCATTGACGGAAGCCGGATG
>CAVFMX010000120.1:0-11054 GCA_963623745.1 Bulleidia sp. | reverse complement strand
GATGACCGCTCGCAGACAAACCTCTACGGAAGCATCTCCCAGAACAGGACGAACCAGAACAGCTACGTTGTCAGAGGTCATCTCGCGTTCAACAGAAGCTTCGGGAAGATGCACACAGTCAATGTGCTTGCAGGAGCGGAGCTGAGAGGTTCGGACGCCAACACGATCTTCACGAAACGCTACAACTACGACCCTAAGACAGGTACCACCTCCCTGCCGGAAATCAGCGGACCGCAGGATGAATGGGTAAGGCAGGTCGAGAAACTGAACGGGGAATATTTCAGCAAGACCCGCTACGCCTCGTTCTATGCCTCCGCGGACTACTATCTCGGAAAGACAATAGTCCTCAACACCTCGTTCAGGACCGACGGAAGCTCGAACTTCGGAAGCAACCGCCAGTTCAACCCGACCTGGAGCGCGGGGGCGGCGTGGCATCTTGGCGAGGAGAGCTGGATGAAGAATTCGCTGCCGGAGGTCTCCCACGCCACCCTGCGGGCCGCCTACGGATTCACGGGAGACGTGAACACCAGCACCTCGCACCTTCTTGTTATGCAGTACCTCCAACAGCAGTACCGCTACTTCGGGGACGAGACGTTCAGCCTCGGCACCATCCCGTCGGCTCCGAACCCTGACCTCGGCTGGGAAAAGACCCGTGACGCCAAGGTGGGGCTGGACTTCGGACTCTGGAAGGGCCGGCTGACGGTGAACACTGAATATTACTACCGCCTCAGCACGGATGTGGTCACCTCCTCCCCCGTCCAAAGCACGACCGGATTCACCTACGTCTATTTCAACGCGGCTGACATCATGAACAACGGCGTGGAGGTCACGGTGAACGGAAAGCTGCTCCAGAAAAAGGACTGGGCCGTCAGCGCGGCGGTCAACTTCGCCTACAACTACAACAAGGTTCTTAAATACAATCCGGTCTCCACAAGCGGCATCACGTCCAAGGACCGCTACGTTGAGGGCTACCCTACCGGGGCGATCTTCAGCGGAAAATATTCCGGGATAGCGTCAGACACCGGCCTCTACCAGTTCAGGCTGCGCCCGGACGCCCAGATAGCCACCGCCACAGACCTCAACAAGCCTGACAACTACCGCTACTACCTCGGCACCACGATCGCCCCTTACACAGGAGGATTCAACCTCAGCGCGTCATGGAGACAGATCAGGCTGAGCGTCAGCGGAATGTACTCGCTCGGCTCCAAGACCTACGAGAAGATGCGCTACCCTGCCAGCTACAGCAACACCTCCCACAGCGGAATCAGCACGGAGACCGTCCAGTCCCAGTTCAGCGACCTGTACGGCAACCACCTCAATGTGGAGAAGGACAGGACAAACCGCTGGACCGCCGACCGCACGACCGGCGTGAAATACCCGCGCATCTACGACTACTACGACGCCCGCTACAACTTCTCGTCCTACAACCCGATGGACTCCGGCATCATCGACGCGGTCTATCTTAAGAACAATTCCTACGTCCGCATCAAGTCCATAATCCTGACATACTCGCTGCCGTCCGAGGCCGTGAAAAAGCTGAGGATGAGAGGCTTGAGTTTCAACGTCTCGATGAACAACTTCTTCACGTTCACGGGTTACGACGGGCTGGATCCGGAAATTCCGGGAGCGACCTACCCGACCACCAGAAGCGTCTCCGGAGGAATCAACATCGAATTCTAAAGCAATGAACATGAAAGGAACATTAACGAACATACTGACTCCCGCCATCGTCCTCGCCGTTCTGACCGGTGTCAGCGGATGCCGGAATTATCTAAACGTCCAGCCGCAGGGAGAGGTCATCCCCGAGACCGACGAGGAATTCGCCGCGATCATCCACAACCGCCTCCGCGACATCGAAGGCGGCGGCGATGAATATGTGATCGGGAACATGGATGCCCTGAAGTTCCTTGAGGGCTGCGCCGACAATCTGGACGCGAACATCCGCACGAGCGCCAACCTGACCTTCTTCGCCGGGGAGGAGATCGACAGCCGCCAGAGAGCCTATGAGGACAGCTGGGAAGTCGTGAGGGACTGCAACATCGTGATAGAGAACCTGAAAGGCCGTGATTCGGACATAGCCGGGGGTGCGCTCTCTGCGGCATATTCAATGAAGGGGATCGTCTATTACAACCTGCTGCGGGAGTTCTGCCAGCCGTGGTCGGACTCCAATGCGGACGAGCTTCCGGGCATTCCGGTCGTGGACAGGTTCGGCATAGGCGACAAGCCTTCGCGCGGCACAATCCGCCAGACCTATGACTATGCCAAGGCGCAGTTCGAGGCTGCCCTCGCCCTGAATCCGACTGATCCGAAGTACGTGTTCACGGAATGGATCGTCAAGGCCTACGAGGCGAAACTCGAGTTCTGGTGCCAGAACTGGGACAGAGTGGTCTCAATCTGCGAGGACATCATCGCCCACAGCGGAATATCCCTGACCCCGATTTCCGAATATGCGGGAATGATCAACGCGCAATATGAAGCCAAGGGCGAGGTGCTTGTCCGTTCGCACATCAACAACTCCAGCGAACTGGACTGGTACTTCAGCTACACGAAAAGTTACCTGGCCTCAAGGCCGGCGAGCGCGAAACTGATAAGGTTGTTTGGTGACGAGCCTGAGAAGGATGTCCGCTACGCCGCCAGTTTCGACAGGAAAAGGATGAACGTGAAGACTCCGGAATGCAAGGTCCGCCTCTCCGAGATTGTGCTGATGCTCTCGGAAGCGTACTGCCACAAAGGAGACAACGCTTCCGCCCTCAAATGGCTGAACGAACTGCGCAGGAACAGGATTGAGGGCGCAGCAGACCTGACTATGGCCTCTCTTCCGGAGGTCCGGGAAGGAGACAGGATAGTTGTGGATTGCCGGGGCAAGGCCGTCACTCCCCTGCTTCAGGCCATCCTCGATGAGAGACGCAAGGAACTCTACATGGAGGGCGACCGCTGGTACGAACTCAAGCGCAACGGCCGTCCGGAGTGGTGGGTGATCAGCAACGGGCTGAAATACACCACAAAAGAGTACCTCTACACTTCCCCGATCTCCAAGTCGGACGTGGATCTGAACCCGGAACTGGAACAGAATCCGGGATATGTCTATTAGTCGGAACTTACATTTTTTAAGTGAAATGAGAACAAAAAGGAATATAATTGCTATATTAGTCGCTGTTTTTGTCGGCACAACCCTTTGTGGATGCTCTTACAACGAACTTCCGCCAAAGACTTCCGATGCCTCAAAAAGCTATATCAAACCGAAATGGGAAATCCCAACGGCGGCGGAGAGGGAGGAAGTGACGGCCATCAAAGCCGAGTATGAGGCCGCGATCAAAGCGAACGCCGGCAATTAAGATCAGGATTGAAAGCGTTCCGGCCGGAACGCGGCGGAAGCAATGACGCATTATAGTTGTTTTAAATATTTATGCAGTATGTTTAAAAGATTCCAGACATTATGTGTGTGTGTGGCAGCGGTAGCCTTGACATTATCGTCCTGCCAGAAAGATGATGACAAGCCTACGGTTGAGTTTGAAAAGAGCCTTTACACCGTTTACGCAAAGCGCAGCGTCGATGTCAACATTATCCTCAGCGAACCCGCCACAGAAAATGTTTCTGTGAAGGTCACGACAGCGGGCGCAGCCGCGGGGACCGATTTCGAGCTGACCGGCAACCCGGTCACCATCAAGGCCGGGGAGACCGTCGGGACGTTCAGCGTCAAGAACCTTAACCTGACGGAAAGTTCTCCTTTGAACCTTGGCATCGAATGTCCGTCCGGCTACAGCCTCGGGACCAAGTTCGTGACCATCGTCACGCCGGATCCTGAGGAGACCCTCGTATATTCATTCCAGACCACCAAGGCCGATGTTCTCGGCTCCTACGTCGCGAACATCACCGTGACCGGCGTGACTTCCGGAGACAAGCTTTCGCTTGGCAGCGATGTGATCATTCCTCTGGCAATCACGGGAGACGCGGCGCAGTACGTGGTCTTCGATGCCACGACAACGGTCCCGGCAGAGTCCTATTCCGGTCCTCACGCCGTCCTCAAGGCCGGGAAATCCACCGCCACGTTCAAGTTCTCCCTCAAGGACGGATTCAAGGACGGGGACAAGATCAAAGTGACCGTTGACATGGATCAGGCCACAAGGTTCATCCCGGGAGACAACGAGAGCGCCGAGTACACCCTCTATTCAGTGAACGTTCCTGATGCCATTCTCGGAACCTGGGCGTTCAGCAAGGTGTTCGCCAAAGACGAATTGGATTATTTCTTCGAGGAGGGAGAGGATGATCCGGCTCTTCTTCCTACGAATAATGAAGGATTCATACTCACGTTCACAAAAGATGAATCCGGAGTTGTCACTGTAGCCCCTAACGACAAGGGGGACTTCGCCAACTTCTTCAGAGAGGCGACCGTGACCCCGACAGAGCCAAAGAATTACTCATCCGAAGGCATCGTGCTCGGAAAGAACACCGTTGACGAGTGCACAATGTTCATGGGGGAGGAAGGTTATGAGAAACACACGAATATGTATTACCTCCTCTCTGCCGCCAACAGGGCTTTCAGCAAGACCGAGGAGAAGATCGGGGAGTCAGTCATCGTGTTCACGCTCATCGACGGGAACCTGATTGTCGAGCTCAGGGACTATGACACTCCGCCGTTCGGAGAGAACTGGTGGAGCGACAACAAGTTCGACGCCGACATGTTCGGTTTCGCATCCCTCTTCGTCAAGCAGTAGCCGCAAGCGTCCGACCTGAAACGGCTGAACGGGATGCCACAACCACGCCTTTTCATCATAGCCGGATGCAACGGCT
Source organism: Bulleidia sp. (assembly GCA_963623745.1). Lineage (GTDB taxonomy): Bacteria > Bacteroidota > Bacteroidia > Bacteroidales > UBA932 > Cryptobacteroides. The sequence continues at coordinate 6,263 of CAVFMX010000120.1, read as the reverse complement.
CCGGGAAGACCACCGCATCGTACGCGGTTCTTCCCGGAATGCTGGAATGCAGCGAGTTCGTGAACTCCGACGAGTTCGCGAAAAGTCTTGCGCCGTTCCATCCGGAAAGCGTCTATGTGGCGGCAAGCCGCTACATGCTGATGAAGATGCGGTTCCTGCTTCAGCGTAAGGCCGATTTCTGCATCGAGACCACACTCGCCACCCGTTTTCTTCTGAAAGTGATCAAAGAGGCCAGGGAAGCCGGCTACTATGTGACGATCCTGTACTTCTGGCTGAGCTCTCCCGACCTCGCCGTGGCCAGAGTGGCTGCCAGAGTGGCTGCCGGAGGTCACAACATCAAGGAGGAGACGATCCGCAGACGGTACAGCGTGGGACTTCACTACCTTTTCCGGGACTTCATGCCGATCTGCGACAGATGGATGCTGATCGACAACTCCGATGCTCCGTTCTCCATTGTGGCGGAGGCCTCGGAGGACGGAAGGATCATCCGGGAGCCGGAGAAGTTCAGCAGAATCCAGACGATAAACGCCGAGTACGAGAAACGTCTGGAAGAGGAAAAAAGGGAATTGAAGAATGTACAAGGATAAGAATTTCTATCTGAATCTGTTTCAAGTCAGCGAGACTCAGTTGGAAAGGTTGGTGTCAGGCGGTCTTGAAGGAGGAGGGAGCTACTGCGACCTTTTCTTCGAGAACACGTCCTGCAATGACCTGCTGCTCCGGGACGACATCGTCTCCTCGGGCGGATTCCACATCGACCATGGTGTCGGGATCCGGGTTCTGAAAGGAGAGAAGACCGGCTACGCCTACTCTGAAAGCACGGATCCGCGCTCCTTGGCCGAGGCGGCGAAGGCGGCGTCAAAAATAGCTGAAGGCGGAGCGGGCAATGCCGGAGGGATCAGTTGCAGGGTCAGCCCGGCACCCAAGGACAGGTACTCCTATGAACACGACTGGAGGTCGTGCGAGGCCGGACAGATTGTCCCCTGGATGGAGAAACTCAAGGAGAAGATCTCCGCAAGGGATCCAAGGGCGGTCAAGGTCATCGTGTCGTTTTCCGGACAGGTCAGCGACATCATGATGTTCAACTCTTCAGGAGAGTTGACTTTCGAGACCAGACCGATGGGTGTCCTGTCGGCTTCGGCCGTGTTCAGCCAGAACGGCAGGATCGAGAACAAGAGTACGTCCCGGGCCTACAGAGCCGGAGCGGAGATGCTGAACGAGGCTCTTCTGGATGAGATGGCCGACAGCATAGCGTCCGGAATCGACGACAGATTCGCCGCGAGACGTCCAAAAGGCGGACAGATGCCGGTGGTGATGGGAGCCGGCGCTTCGGGAATCTTGCTGCACGAGGCCATGGGACATGCGTTCGAGGCCGATTTCAACAGGAAAGGACAGTCCGTGTTCTCCGAGAGGATGGGGCAGAAAATCTGTGACGGAAGCATCTCGATCGTGGATGACGGAACGATTCCGCTTAACAGGGGCTCGATCAATTTCGATGACGAGGGAGTCCCGGGACAGAAGACGTACATGGTCAGGAACGGAGTTCTGACCTCCTACCTGCACGACCGCGTCAGCGCAGGGTTCTACGGAGTCTCCCCCACCGGCAACGGACGGCGTGAGTCGTTCCGCTACGCCCCTATCCCGAGAATGAGATCCACCTACATGGAAAGCGGCAAGGCCGACAGGGAGAGCATCATCGCCTCCGTCAGGAAAGGGATCTACGTGGACCAGTTCAGCAACGGCGAGGTCCAGATAGGAGAAGGCGATTTCACGTTCTTCGTCAAGAGCGGTTTCCTGATCGAGAACGGACGGCTGACCCGGCCGATAAAGGACATAAACATCATCGGAAACGGTCCTCAGGCGCTGGCGGACATCGTGGCCGTCGGGAATGACCTGAAGATTGACGAGGGAGCCTGGACGTGCGGCAAGGGGCAGAGCTGTCCGGTCTCATGCGGAATCCCGACGGTGCTGATAAACAAACTGACAGTCGGAGGAGAATAGAATGGAGGTGATTGACGGAATGTTGACGGAACAGGAGATCCGTTCGGCGGACATCTGCCTCGGCAAAGCTCTCGCCCTTGGTGCCGACAAGGTACGCATCACACTGAACAAGAGCCTGATGGAGTTGTTCGGGACACTCAACGGAGAGTTGGACAAGGTGAACCGTTGTCTTGACAGATCGGTCAGCGTCTGCCTCTTCGTGGACGGGAAATTCGGAAGTTTTTCCACCAACAGGCTGGATGAAAGCGAACTGGATGATTTCCTGAAAAATGCGATTGCCACCGTAAGGATGCTTGCGGATGACCCTTGCAGGGATCTGCCTGATCCGTCCAGAACCGCGAAGAACGCCGTCACGGGTAAGGAACTCGGGCTGTATGATTCCGGATATCCTGATCTAACATCGGACGAAAGACTCCGGATGGCTCTCGACGCGGCCATATTCAGGAAACACTCCGGAGACGGACTCATCTCGGAAGAAGGGGAATATTCAGACACCATATTCGACTCGCTGGTGATCGATTCCAACGGACTGCGCTGCCGCCACACCGAGACTTCCTTTGAATATGGAGTCGAGGTGACAGTGCAGGATGCGGACGGGAACAGGTTCAGCGGCTACTGGTGGGACGCCACGCCCATGCTCAAGGATCTGAACATCAGGGACTGCGGCGGGACTGCCTTCAGAAGGGCGATGTCGCAGATCGGCCCTGTCAGGATCGAAAGCGGGAAGCGCAACATGGTCATAGACAGCGAAGTGGCCTCCAGGCTCGTGACACCCGTGCTGAACGCTTTGGGAGGATATTCATTGCAGCAGAAGAATTCGTTCATGCTGGACTCGCTGGGAAAGAAGATGTTCCCGGAATGGCTGAGCATCATGGACAGGCCGGTGAGTGCCGGGGAAACCGGATCGAGGCTGTTTGATTCGGAGGGAGTCGCGACGGCCGAGACTCCGATCATCGAAAACGGTGTGGTCAAGGAGTATTTCGTGAACACCTACATGTCAAGGAAGATGGGGGTTGAGCCTACGGTCGAGGATGCCACGAGGCCGGTGCTTCTGCCTTGTGTCGCACCTGCCCTCGCAGAGAAGGTCACTTCGGCAGGTTCAGCGACCGGAGTGTCATTGGCCGCCGAGCCTGCCGAAGCGACAGGGGCGACAGGCAAGGAGGAGCTGATGCGCCTCGTCGGCGACGGCATCCTTGTCACCGGATTCAACGGCGGCAACAGCAACTCCGCCACCGGTGACTTCTCATTCGGCGTGGAGGGATTCCTTTTCAGGGACGGCAAGGTCGTCCATCCTGTCCGCGAGACGCTGATAACAGGAAATCTGATCACTCTCTGGAACAGTCTTCTGGCCGCAGGAAACGACGCGAGGTTCTGTAAGTCAAAACTTATTCCTACCTTAGCGTTCGGAAATGTGGACTTCAGCGCGTGACAGGAAGGGCGGATGGAGTCTCAACAGACTGAAAGACAAACACAGCAACCATAATTCATCATCATGAAAGTACAGAAAGACAATGTGGTCGAGCTGACCTACGAACTGATTGTTGACGGAAAACTCGCCGACAAGGCAACAGAAGAGAGTCCGCTTGGCTACATTCACGGGACACATATGCTTCTCCCGAAATTCGAGAGCGAAGTTGAGGGCAAGGAGCCGGGCGACGGCTTCGCCTTCACCCTGACGCCGGAGGAAGGCTACGGCACTTTCGACGAAAGCCGTCTTATCGATCTGCCGAAGGCCGCCTTCGAGATCGACGGTCAGGTACGCGAGGATCTCCTCGTTGTCGGCCAGGTGATTCCGATGCTCAGCAACACAGGTCAGGTCGTTCAGGGAACCGTCCATGAGGTCAAGGCCGGGACGGTCACGATGGACTTCAACCATCCGATGGCCGGCAAGACCCTCAATTTCACAGGAAAGGTCGTGAGCGTCCGGAAGGCCACCGAAAAAGAACTCAAGGAAGGTCTCCACGGAGAGTTCCTTCCTCAGGAGGAACATGAATGCCACTGCCACAAGGGCGAGGGCGGCTGCTGCGGAGAGGGGCGGAAGGACGACGGATGCTGTCACGGAGAAGGCCACAAGGACGGCGGCGAGTGCTGCCACGGCAACTGCGACTGCCACAAGGAAGAATAATCCAATGCGCACGGCGGTCGTCATACTGAACTGGAACACGAAGGACTACCTTGAACGCTTCCTGCCCGGTCTGCTGGCTTCGGCCACGGACGGAGCGGAGGTCATCGTCGCGGACAGCGCATCCACCGACGGCTCGATGGAGATGCTGTCCCAAAAGTTCCCTTCAGTAAGACAGATCCGCCTGGACAGGAACTACGGATTCACCGGCGGCTACAACAGGGCTTTCAAGGCCGTCTGCGGATTGCCGGAAGCCGGGGATCTTGAATATTTTGTCCTGATCAACTCAGACATAGAGGTGTCCGTGGACTGGCTCTCCCCCCTGACCGGCTGGATGGACAGCCACCCGGACTGCGCCGCATGCGCTCCCAAGCTGCACTCCTGGCACGACAGGGACAGTTTTGAATATGCCGGAGCGGCCGGCGGTCTTCTGGACCGTTTCGGCTACCCGTTCTGCCGCGGCCGGGTCCTCGGAAGAGTGGAGAAGGACGAGGGTCAGTACGACTCCCCCGCCAAGGTGTTCTGGGGCACGGGAGCCTGCCTGATGATCCGCAAGGAGGAATATTCAAGAATGGGAGGTCTGGACGACAGGTTCTTCGCCCACATGGAGGAGATCGACCTCTGCTGGAGACTCCAGCTGGAAGGCAGAAGCATCTTCGTTGTGCCGAAGTCGGTCGTGTGGCATCTCGGAGGCGGCACGCTGCCGAACGGCTCCCCGTGGAAACTGAAGTTGAACTACCGGAACAACCTCCTGATGCTCCGGAACAACCTTGCGAAGACATATTCATTGCAGGAAATAAGGGAGTTGACGCCGGAAAAGGCTGCCGCCAAGGCTTGCAGGCGCGCCCGAGGCACCATATTCCTGAGAAAATGTCTGGACGGATGTTCCGCGCTGGTCTATCTGCTGACCGGAAGGAAAGAATGCTTCAAGGCGGTTCTGGAGGCGCACAGGGAGTACCGGAAACTCGGGGCCGGGCCGGATGTCAAGGAGGTTCAGGAATATGCCGGCACACACCGCGGGATCGACATCCCGGAACTCTTTCCGGAATGGATCGTACCGCTGGCGGCGCTCAAGGGAAAAGGAATTTTTGAATATTTAAGGAAGTCCGTATGAAAATCGTCATTCAGGGTGCCGGTGAGGTGGGTTCGCATCTTGCGAAGATGCTGAGCATGGAAGCCAATGACATCACCGTCATCGACGACAATCCGCAGAGACTTGCGAGTCTCGGCGCCATCGCCGATGTGATCACCATCGAAGGCGCTCCGTCCTCACTGAGAATAATGCGTGAAGCCGGCGTGCAGGATGCCGACCTGTTCATCTCCGTCGTGCCTTTCGTGCCTCAGGACGTGAATCTTGTGAGCGCTCTTCTGGCGAAGAACCTCGGAGCCAGGAAGGTGACGGCCAGAATTGACGACAATGATTTTCTTTCAGCAGAGAACAAACTGCTGTTCAAGCAGATGGGCATCGAGTTGATGTTCTACCCCGAAAGGCTTGCGGCCGACGAGATCTTCGATCTGCTGAAGCACTCGTCCTCCACCGAGACGATGGATTTCGCGCGCGGGAAGCTGCAGGTCGAGGTGTTCAAACTTGAGGAGGACTCGCCGCTCATCGACATGAAGGTCGCCGAGTTCGCGGCCATAGCGACCAGCGACGAGCTTCAGTTCAGGGTGATCGCCATCTCCAGGGCCGGGAAAACGCTCATGCCGAAGTACGACACCAAGTTCACGTTCAACGACCTTGTGTTCATCATCGCCACCAGGGAAGGCATGTCATTTCTGATGAAGTTCCTCGGCAAGAACAACATAGAGATTGACAAGGTGATGATTCTGGGAGGCTCGGACATCGCCGGGCTGGCCGCCGCGAGACTCAGCCCCAAGATCAGTTCGGTGAAAATCCTTGAACGGGACAGGGAGCGCGGGATGGCTCTTTCGGAAAGGCTTCCGGACAATGTGATCGTGGTCATAGGCGACGGAAGGAACTCCGACTTTCTGCTTGAGGAAGGGATCAGGGACTACGACGCCTTTCTGGCTCTGACCGGAAATGACGAGGCCAATGTCCTGGCCTGCGTCGTGGCGAAGAAGTTCGGAGTGGAGCGCACCATTGCCGAAGTCGAGAACATCGAGTACATCCACCTCGCCGAGG
>CAVFMX010000119.1:0-16149 GCA_963623745.1 Bulleidia sp. | reverse complement strand
AGGATCCGCATCAACTCCGACCGCCAGCTCCCGAACTACAGCCAGATCACCAAGGTGGAGATCGTGGACCAGCCGTTCGAGAAGACCCCGAAGATGAGCATCAAGCGCTTCCTCTACAAGTAATCCCGAACAACTGCGGAAAGAAGGGATGAATATCAAACAAGTAGCATTTACTTTGATTCTGTCGCTGGCATCTGTCTTTGGCGCAGATGCGGCCAGATCAGCCCGTGGAGTCACCAGTAAAAGTTTCGGCGCCTTGTCGGACGGCACTCCGACTCTGGTTTACCGCCTTGTCAACTCTTCCGGAACCAGCATGGAGGTCACGGATTATGGTTGTAGGGTCGTCAGAATCTGTGTCCCTGACCGTAACGGCAAGATTGACGATGTCGTGCAGGGATGCGGTGACATCCGCACGTTCGAGACCGGCAAGGAAAGATTCTTCGGCCCTGTCATCGGACGCTTCGGCAACAGGATAGACGGCGGCAAATTCACCCTTGACGGCATCGAGTACAAACTCAACGCGAACGAGAAGTTTGACGGCGAGCCTGTCATCTGCCACGGCGGCGTGAACGGCTTTGACCGGAAAGTCTGGAACTCGGAACCTTTGGTGGAAAAACACAGGGTCGGCGTGCGCTTCTCCCGCGTCAGCCCGGACGGCGAGGAAGGATTTCCCGGGAATATGAACTGTTCCGTCACCTACTGGTGGACTGATGACAATGTATTCAGGATTGAATATGAGGCTACCACCGACAAGCCTACGGTCGTTAACCTTTCCAACCACACCTACTTCAACCTCAAGGGGCAGGATGGCGGCTATGTTATGGATCATGTCCTTAAGGTGGATGCCGACAGGTATTTTCCGAACAATTCGCACTTCGTGCCGAAAGGAGATCCGGAACCGGTCGAAGGCACTCCGTTCGACATGCGTGAGCCGCATCGTGTGGACTATGCCATCGACACTCCGAACGAGCATTTCATCACCATGAGAGGCTTTTCAGTCTGCTGGTACCTGAACAAGCCTCTCGGGGAGTTCGGCAAGGCCGCTGATCTCTACGAGCCCCGATGCGGACGCGGGGTGGAGACTTGGACCACAGAACCTGGCCTTCTGACGTTCACCGCCCGCAGTTTCAACGGGAAGATGACCGGCAAGAACGGCAAGCCGATGGAGAAGTTCGGCGGGATGCTTCTGGAAACCATCCATTTTCCTGATTCCCCGAACCGCCCTGACCTCCCGTCCACCGTACTCCGTCCCGGCGAAACCTACCGCTCCACGACCGAGTACCGCTTCTACGCCAGATAGAGTCCGGTCGCTCTGGCCGTCAGGCTCATCAAACGCTTCCTGTACAAGTAGCCCTCCCGCAGATCAAGTCTGATTACGGAAGCCGCCCGACATTGGGCCGGACTTACAGAACCGATCTTGAAGGCGGCATACGTCTCTCCTATGAGGATTTTCTGAACAACCCTATCCGGACCGGAAAGTTAGCCGCCACTGCTGAGAATGGCTACGACAATCATTTACTAAACGGGTTATCTTACAATCAAAGGCTACAACAGAGAAGATCATTCCTACACACTTGGCTACCCGAACAGGGAGGTTCGAGAGGGCTTCCTGAGAGGTCTTCTCGCCAACTACAAAAATTCGGAGGGGATGAATGCATCATTCGTGCTGAAGTTCAACAAGGCTCTGAAGGACAACGATGTGAACGGCTCTCTTGAACTCCTCCAATCCTTCATGGCAGGCATCCCCTACGATCTTGAGAACAAGACAGAGAAACACTACCAGACAATCATCTACCTTGTCTTCTCGCTGCTCGGCTACTACACCCAGACCGAGGTCAAGTCGGCCGTCGGACGCGCGGACGCTGTCTGCCGGACAAAGGGTTGCACCTACGTCTTTGAGTTCAAGGTGGACGGCTCGGCGGAGGAGGCTCTTAAGCAGATCGACGGAAAAGGCTACATGATTCCATATAAAAAGGAAGGCCGGTGCATCAAGGTGGGAGTGAACATCTCATCAGCCACGAGGACACTGGACTCTTGGACTGTCTCCGGAGAGTAGTGGCACAGGAATAGTCGTGACGCGGATCAACAAGGCAAACAGACTCTCTACACCAATGTCAGTAGTTGGTGGGATCGCAGGGTGGTGTCGAATATTCAGGACTTTCGCTTCTAATGAACTACTTTTATAGTTTAACAGAAATCGGGGTAAGCAGATAGCACAGGTCGCAGGGCAGTCGCTTGATCGGTTAAAGTCACTTCCGTAACCGTAAATATGACCCGGCACTCTATACACTGAGAAAGGACGGCTTGTTTTGACCGTCCTTTCTCAGTATCTGAATGTCAATTGATTACTGCTGGTCGGAATCCCACCAGACGTTGATTGTCCAGGCATCATCAGCTGCGTTCCACTGAGCCAGAGAGGTGTTGGCTCCGGGAACCTGCTCTCCGATTGCCTTCAGATTCTTTGAATTGTAGTTTGTCTCGTGAGAACACTGCCTCCACCTGCGGAAATATTTGCCTTCAGGAATGGCTTTCTTGGCTTCCGCCGAATAATTGTAGTAATCCGGGATGCCCCATCCGAGGAAACACTCGGGATTGAAGTTGTAGCGGCGCATGTCATTCCAGATCTCCACTGAGAAATGAAGGGCGATACGTTTCTGTGTGAGGATCTTTCCAAGTGTCAGGTCGCCGGAGTTGCCGATACCGTTGTCAAGGAAGTTCTTCATGTCCGCGTCAGACATTTCGGTGAATGACGGACAGTCGGCGAGTGACGCGTCTCCGCTCACCCAGGATTTCAAGGAGATGTTCATCTGCTCCATGCTTGCCTTTATGCCGTCCTTGTAGGCATCGAACGCACCGGACTTGTCTCCCTTGTTGAAAAGAACTTCCGCTTTGATGAAACAGGCCTCGGAGTAAGTGCCGACATATGTAGGAGACGATACTCTGGTGTAGAATGATCCGGATTCCTTGGATTCCTCCACTTTCTTGCTGTCGACGGAGAACCTGTAAAGCAGATCCTGATTCGCATGGTAACCTTTGGAAGAGCTGGTGCATTCGACATAGACCGTGTCTCCAAGTCGCGCAGACTCTTTTGAGTTGATCCACCTGAAATTACCATTCCTGATACCTTTCTTTTCGGCATCTTTGTCCGAACCAAACGTTGCCCTCAAAGGACCTCCGTTTTTGGTCGGAGAATCACTGCTCACCATGTCAACACCCAGAGAACGTCTCCAGTTGCCGTTCCATTTTATTCCTTCCGGAGAGCCTCCGGTTTTCTGTGACCAGGCCCAAGGGATGATCTTGTCGGCTCTTGGATCCTCGACACCATAGCCGGCAAAGTTCGTGAGATTGTCATAAAGCATCTTTGTCACCATATAGCCTGAATTCATTCCACATACCGAGAACAATGGAGAGTAGTCCACAGGCTCGTCCCAACCAAGGTTGTCATGCGTGCTGCTGTTGTCATCCGTGTGATAGATCACCGTGTTGTCCGCATTGCTTTGCGGCCCCTTGGCAAGGGCGGCCAGGATCGCGTCAACATCGTACTTGCCTTCAAGGTAATCGCCGGCCTCTTTCTTTGACAGTTTCAGACAATAACGTGCCTTGAGCAGATTGCCAAGTCTGATCCATTTGTCAACATCTCCATTATTCCAAGAATCACCCTCGGACAATGCCGGCAGAAGGGAATCCTGAGACTTGGACAAAAGTTCAAGCCCCTCGTCAAGATCCTTGAGACATCCAAGATATATGGTTTTGCCCGTGTCATATTCCGGAGTTACATAAGGACCGCATGCTTGAGTGTAAGGCATTTCTCCATAAATGTCCGTCATCAGCATGAATCCATAGGCATTGATGATCTTCGCCACTCCGGCATAGTGCCACGCCTCGGCGGTCATGGCCTTTTTGTACATGTCATCAACATTGCTCGCCGCACCGCAGAACCACCATTGGTATGGGGTTGTGACCGCTCCTGTCTGAGGGTTCCAGAAAGACATCTTCCAGTAAGTCCCTCCATCATAATTTCTTGTCCAATCTCCCATGGACATGCTTGTTCTCCATGCCGCGAATTGGTTCGCGCTGTTCGTGTAAAACTCTATGTGTGCAAGACGTAACTGGTACGGAGCGTTGTCAGCCGTCGGATTCTCCGGATCGCTGTTGATGTCCAACCAACTGTCGCAGGAAGACACGGCAAGGCCAAGGAGGCAGATCGATCCAAGAATATGTAATTTAAGATGTTTCATGATCGTAAAAATGATAGTTTAGAAAGTCAGGTTCACACCGAAAGTCATGCCTGCCGTCGCCGGCACACCGCAATAGTCAAATCCTACAGAAGAAGATCCTCCGACACCGGCTCCGGCAGCCGCCACCTCCGGATCACCCTTGTAGTTGGTAAACAGAAGCAGGTTGTTGGCAGACGCAGACACGCTAGCCCTCTTGATGAATCCGATCTTGTCCAGAACAACCTTCGGAAGGTCGTAGGACAGTGAGATCGAGCGAAGTCTCAACAGGTTTACCTTTGTGATGTAATTGGAGGATTCCTTAGGGTAATAAGTACAGTAGTAATTCTTGATGATGTTGTAGCCGCTCATTTCCTTCTTGTTGAAAATGTACGTCTTGTCCGCTTCCCAGGTGTTGGTCACCGCCTCTCCCGCACTGTTTACGCCGGAGACGGTCAACGTCCGGTTCCGGATGTCTCCCGAAAATTTGCTTGTACCGCTGATGTCCATCGCATACTGTGTTCCATTGACGACATCACCGCCGACCCTGAATTCCCATAGCATGTTGAATGACAAGTTTTTCCATGTAAAGGTGTTGTTCAATCCGCCGGAGAACTTCGGCTCTCTGTTCCCTTCCTGTGACAAGGAGCTTGTGTACGTAGGCATTCCATTCTTGTCGAGAATGACATTCCCATCGTCATCCCTGTTCCATTTTGTTCCGGCGATCGCCATGAAGTTGCCGCCGTTGAATGACGCCGCCTGCATCCCCGCATACTGCACATCCGTGACATACATCACGTCCAGCCCCTGAGGAAGATTGCCAAGAGTTCCACGGTTTCCGGCCATGTTCAGAGCCACATCCCATCGGAAGTCCTTTGTCTCGACAGGAATGCCGGAGACAGTAAGTTCCATACCCTTGTTGTAAACATTGCCGGCATTCATGGAATAGAAAATGTAGCCGGTTGACTGCGGCCCGCGAGGGCTCAGGATCTGATCGTAGGAGTCATTGGTGTAGTAGGCATAGTCAAAACGCAGCCTGTTGTTGAAGAAACTCATCTCAAGACCGATCTCGGTGGATTTTGTCATCTCAGGCCTCAAGTCCGGGTTGCCTTTGGTCCAGGTGTTGCCCACGCCGATTTTGTCTCCGAGATAAAATCCGGTAGGCCACAGGGTGGTGGCGGTCTCATAAGGATTTGTGTCTTTTCCTACCTTCGCCCAGGAGACTCTGAGCTTGCCGTACGACAGGACATCGTTCTTTGGGAGGAGTTCCGTGAACACGAATGACCCACTCACTGACGGGTAGAAATATGACCGGTTTGCCACAGGAAGGGTGGATGTCCAGTCGTTTCGTCCCGTCACAGTCAGGTAAAGCATGTTCTTCCACGACGCTCTGAACTCTCCGAACAGACCGGCGAGCCTCTTCTGTGACAGGGAATGACGGAACTGTTTGTTGTTCGTGGTTGTGTTCGCATAGGAGAAGAAGTCTGGAACGGAGAAGTTCCATGCCATCTTGTAGTTGCTGTCTATCTTGGTGTCATCCAATTGTGCACCGAGGAGCAGGTTCAGGTCAAAGTCTCCGAACTGCCTGTCCATGTTGGAGATGAGATTGTGGGAGATGTACCTGAAGTCGGAAGTGTTGTCGCTCATCATGCCCTTTTGCCATACCTGCTTGATGGCTCCGTTGGCCGCGATTCTGTTGGAGGCAGTCTGAGTGTAGGAGTCAACACCGGCCTTGTATTGCACGTACCACCAGTCGGCGATGTCCGCCTTGGCGCTGACGCTGCCTGTGAAACGCTCCACATTGTCGTACATGTGATTCTTGTTCACTATCCAGTAAGGGTTGTCTCTTTCCTCCCAAGGATCATACTGGTTCCCGAACAGGCGGTAACGCGTGCCGTCATCGTTCAGATAATGCTTCATGTCGTCGAACGGAGACCAGTTGTAGGCTGCATAGAGGGCTCCTGTTCCAGATGATCCGTACAGAGCCGCACCCGTCAGAGTCCTGTCAGTGTGGGCATCAGAATATGCCGCGCTTGCGTTGAACGTGAATATTCCAACCCTCTGCTCTCCGTTGAAGCGGAATGAATATTTTGTGTAGCCCGTGTTCGGAACTATGCCATCCTGATCGTAGTACGATCCGGAAAGGTAGAAATTACTGTTCTTGGTTCCTCCGGAGACGCTCAGGCTCTCGTCAAGGATTGTTCCTCCCTGAAAGAAATCACCAAGATTGTCATAGGTCTGCGCGGATGACTTCTCGCCCCATGAATCATACTTGAGCGGATTATAGGTGGTTCCTGTATAGTTCCCGTCATCGTCATAACCGTCTTTCATCTCGCCTCTGGCGTACTGTTTCTGCACTTTAGGAAGGTGGGTCGCCCACGATGTCGAAAGTTTGGAATTGAAATTGACCTCGACCCTGCCGTCCTTCCCTTTCTTTGTGGTGATGAGCACGACTCCGTTCGCGGCGCGGGAGCCATAGAGGGCGGAAGCAGCCGGTCCCTTGAGGACAGACATGCTTTCAATGTCCTCTGGATTGATGTCCATCACACGGTTGGAAGAAGTCGTGGCAGATCTCATGCTGCCATCGAAGGCGGAATTGCCCACGACATTGGAAGAGTTGTCGTAGATGATTCCGTCAACCACAAACAATGGCTGGTTGTCCTTGCCTTCCGATCCCGAGGTCCCGCCTCGGAGGATGATCTGCGCGCCCGAACCTGCGGCTCCGGAAGACTGGGTGATGTTCACGCCCGCGATCTTGCCGGACAGGGAGCTGATCGCGTTGGCGGTCTTGTTCTTCATAAGTTCTGAGGCGCCTATGTCCTCAACCGCGTAACCGAGGGATTTCCTTTCCCTCTTGATTCCGAGGGCGGTGACTACCGACTCGTCAAGAAGCTCGTTGTCCTCGGCTATGGTGACGTTGAGCGGCTGGCCGTCCCAGACCACCTCTACGGTCTTGTAGCCGATGCTGGAGAACACGATCGTGGCTCCCGGAGCCACATTCGAGAGAGAGAACGTTCCGTCTGTGTTGGTCAGGGTCCCGTTTGTGGTTCCTTTCACCATCACACCGATGCCGACCGTACCTTGGCCGGAAGCGTCAACGACCTTTCCGGTTACAGTGCGGTTCTGTTGATGCGAGGCTGACGCCTCTGGCAACGAGCCGACCTTTGGCTCGGCTGCCCGCAAGTCAGTTCCGGACAGAAAAGCCCCCGCAAGCATCACTGCGAGCATGGCGTTTACTCTGTAAGTGCGATTCTTTTTCATTTACTAAAAGGTTTTTTATCAACTATTTGTTGTTAATGTCCCCGTTTGGCAAAAAATATGTTGTCTCCGACTGTTTATGCTCGGAAATCTAAATTACAAATTTAACCTTTAAACGCAGATAAACAAATCTTCGAATCCCTATTTATCGCTTTTTTATTACCCTGTCCCGCCTTGCCTGTGATGAATGCTTTCAGGCGTCGCGCCTATTCGTGGATAGGGCGGTGCCGGGAACGGAGGAACTTTTTCTGACGGTCTTCCAGTTCCGGAAGTTCGGCGGCGGGGACGGCGAAATCAACGAACCGGGACCAGATGTAGTCCACTGCCTGGGCGGACGGGTGAACCATGTCGGGGGAGTAGAAGCGGTAGTCGCGGAGCTCGTCAAGCACGATCTCGTAGGCGGGAAAGTAGTCACATCTCTCCGGAAATCCGGTGAGGACATCTTCCAGGGCGAGGAGGAGCGTGGCCTTGCTGAGCTGGTTGCCGTGCGCTCCGTCCTTGAGGTGGCGGATGGGGGAGACGGTGAAGATGAAGGACTTGTCCGGATGCCTCGTGCACATGTTCATAAGCAACGCGGCTGTCTCTCTGACTGAAAGCCGCCGACGGGTGAACTCCTTCGCGTCGATCTTGAGGCAGTTCGAGACAACCTCGCCCGTACGGGAATATTCATAGATCCATGCCGTGCCGAGGGTTATGATGACTTTCGTGGCGGTCTCCCACCGGTTTGAGGCTTCCTCCAGCGACGCGTTGGCGACATCGAGGAACTCGGAGGCGGTGCGGCGGGCGAAGGAGGTGTGGTGGCTGAACGAGCAGACCAGTCCGGCACCGGCTCCCATCTGAACGCACTCGTCCCCGGCGAACGGGATGCCGGAGGACAGTCTGGCGATGGAGTTGCAGACCGAGACAGGGTTGTAGATGGTGCCGAACGGGTTGGAACAGACATCGAAACCGAGATCCGACATCTTTTGTCCGATGTTGTCCGCGAAGCAGCTGCCCAGAATGAAGATCTTGTCATTCAATGAGATGCTCACCCTGCTCCGCCCGGCCTCGACGGGAGTCTGTAGTCTGAGTTGTTCCATACAGGTGCGAAATTACAAAATAATAAGTAAATTTACGGCATCTATGAGAAAAGGCATAATCATAACTCTACTTCTGTTGGCAGTGTCCTGCGCCTGTGCGGCCCAGCGGAAGGCGATTCTGATCTACGAGGCTGATTTTCAGTACTATTTTGACAATAAGGAATATGACCGCGGCCGCAACCTGTTCGAAAGTTCGGGAACGATCCATGCCGCGAGGCTGACTCCCACCATCGGCGTGAAGGTCGGCGGGGATGGGACCTCCCATAATCTGGCTCTCGGGGTGGATGTGATGAAGAATATGGGGGAGTCCCCTACTTCGGGTGACAATGACGGCCTTCAGAACAAGGAACTCATCAGGGAGATGATCTTCTGGTACGGTCTTGAGAATCAGCGTCGAAGTGGGAAATTCTCATTGTATGCGGGAATATTCCCGCGCCGCTTCTCAGTGTTCGGCGGGCAGTACCCCTATTGGGAATATTCCTCCTTCGAGAACATCCCGTTAGTCTTCATCTCCGAGTCCAACAGGTTCTACGACAACAACATCGAGGGCGTCCTGCTGAAGTACAGAACCCGCCGCGGCTACTGTGAGACCGGCCTTGACTGGATGGGCATGATCGGTCATCAGCGCAGGGAACGTTTCCAGATCTTCACCTACGGTGATTTCGGACTGGGCGGTGACTTCTTCCACGCAGGGTGGACAGGCACAATGTACCATTTTGCCAACACCCTTGAGTACAAGGGTGTTGTGGACAACGTTCTCGTCTCCCCGTTCGTGATGCTGACCTCTGATGCCGGGAACTTCAGTTGGAGCGC
This sequence comes from Bulleidia sp., assembly GCA_963623745.1. Classification (GTDB taxonomy): domain Bacteria; phylum Bacteroidota; class Bacteroidia; order Bacteroidales; family UBA932; genus Cryptobacteroides. The sequence goes on along the minus strand of CAVFMX010000119.1, from coordinate 6,785 downwards.
GAAGTTCAGTTATATTCAGGGAATCCATCAGGACAGGGAACGGAACACTGGCTTGGATCTGACATCAGGCGGGCAGCTTACACTGAATCTGGCCTGGAGGACATTCGGCTTGTTGAATGACACCTACTATGGCACCAGCCAGATGCCCTACTTCGACTGGCTTGACGCCGGAGGCAATGTCTATGGCTCGGATCTTTACCCAGGCAGCCGGTTCTACCGGATCCGGACGGACGGGACGAGCTGGAAGCATTCGGGGTGCTACAACAGGGCGGAGGTCTATTGGCAGCCTTACATCGCTGACTTTGTCAGTCTCAGGCTTTCCGCAGTCTTCCATTTCACAGGATCGGGGTTTCAGGGCAGCCAGCAGAAGTTGAGCGTCGTTTTTGACCTTGGAAGAGCCATGGACGGAAATGATTCCGGAGGACGGGGAATTTCCTCCGGGTCGCGAAATAAGAGAAGAGATATTGAGATATACCTATAATTACATTATATGCGAGGAATATATTCGTCAATCGTCGTCACCGTTGCAGGTCTTCTCATGCTTGCGGCGTGTTCTTCAGGTTTCAGGGATGGGGACGGGGACTATGTCCTTCAGCTTCTGACCACCAATGACGTGCACGGAACCTATTTCGATTCCACCTACGTCGGCGGGGAAGTGAAGAGGTCTCTCTATGCCGTGAAGCCGGTCGTGGACAGTGTGCGGGCTGCGGCCGGTGCAGACAATGTGGTTTTCATCGATGCCGGAGACTGCCTTCAGGGCGACAATGCGGCGTACTACTTCAACTATGTGGACACGTTGTCTCCTCATGTCTATCCGCGCCTTGTCGCCTGCATGGGCTACGATGCGGTCACTGTCGGCAACCACGACATCGAGACCGGCCACAGGGTCTATGACCGGATCGCCCGTGACCTTGAGTCTTACGGGATTCCTTTTCTGGCCGGCAACGCCGTCCGCACGGACAACGGCAAGCCGTATTTCCCTGTGTACAAGGTGCTCAAAAAAGGTGGCCTGAAGGTTGTCGTGCTTGGCTTCACCAACGCCAACATGAAGAACTGGCTGTCGGAGAAACTCTGGAGCGGGATGACGTTCGAAAGTCTTGTGCCTCTGGTGCAGGAGGATGTGGACAGGGTGGCTGCCAAGGAGAAGCCGGATGTCGTGATCGTGTCAGTGCATTCCGGAACAGGCTCGGGAGACGGCTCCGTTCTGGAAAGTCAGGGGCTGGATCTGTACAAGAGCCTGCGAGGAGTGGATTTCGTGGTATGCTCCCATGATCACAGACCGTTCGTGACCTGCTGTGACAGCATCGGGCTCATCAATTCCGGAAGCCATTGCCGTTTCGTGGGACACGGAACGCTGAACATCACGGTGAAAGGTGGCAAGGTCGTTTCCAAGACCCGTTCCGCGGAACTTATCCCGGTTGACCCTCACAGGATCGATGCGGAGATGGAGGCTATGTTCCACGGGGACTATCAGGCCGTTCGGGTCTTCACGACCCGCGAGGTCGGTGAGCTGAAGGTGGACATGCGCACCCGGGATGCCTACAAGGGCATGTGTGACTATGTGAACCTTGTCCACACGCTCTGCCTCGGCTGCGCTCCGGCTCAGGTATCGATCGCGGCTCCTCTGACCTATGACGGCACCGTGACGGCCGGAACCCTGATCTACAAGGATCTGTTCACGATCTATCCGTTCGAGAACCAGCTTTATGTCATCACGATGACCGGCCAGGAGCTCAAGGACTATCTTGAAGCTTCCTACAACCGTTGGATTGTCACGGTCTCCAAGCCGACCGACCACGTTCTGAACATCGTCCGGAAGGATGATCCACGCACAGGTCAGGAGGGATGGTCGTTCGTCGAAAGAACCTACAACTTCGACTCCGCCGCGGGAATCGACTATACCGTGGATGTGGCAAAGCCTTTCGGCTCCAGAATAGTGATCTCCGCTATGGCTGACGGGAAACCTTTCAGCCTTGATGAGACCTACAACGTGGCGATGACCTCCTACCGCGCAAGCGGTGGCGGCGGACTTCTCGCCGAGATCGGAATCGACACGGACAGGATCTCCGAAAGGACTGTCGAGTATTATCCGGAGATCCGTGAGATCCTCTATGACTATCTCAAACAGAACCGCGTGATAGATCCTGCCCTCATCGGCGACTCCGCCAGGATCGGTCATTGGTCATTCGTGCCGGAGAACATCGCCGGGCCGGCGATTGACCGGGACATGGACTTGATATTCAGAAGATAACACTAAAATATTCATAAATGACTAAGAGAATTTTGACTATTGTCGCGGCTTTGGCCGCTGCCGCGCTGACAGTCTCCGCCGCTGAATATGACGGAAAATGGATCGGCTGCGACTACGAAGGCGATGTCCTTAAAGGCTCCACCGTGCTTCCTGCGCGTTACCTCCGCAAGGAAGTGATGCTTGACGGCAAGGTGAAGGAGGCTACCCTCAGGATAAGCGGTCTGGGAGTCTATGACACTTGGATCAACGGGGAGCATATCACAAGTGACCAGGAACTTTCCCCGACCGTGTCCGAGTACAGAACCCGTGTCTATTTCAATGAGTTTGATGTAAAGTCTGAGTTGAAGAAAGGGCGGAACGCTCTTGCCGTGAGCCTTGGCTGCGGCCGTTACACCACGATGAGGGAGCCGGGAATGAAGGGTTTCGGAGTTCCGAGGCTTTGGTACAGGCTGGACATTGTCTATGCTGACGGCCGCACGGCGACCGTTGTCAGTGATGAGGACTGGAAGATTACCTGTGAGGGTCCGATCCGCGCCAACAACGAGTTCGACGGGGAGACCTACGATGCCCGCAAGGAACTGACAGGCTGGACAAAGGCCGGCTATGACGACTCGTCTTGGGCGAAGGCTTCCTTGATGGAAGCTCCCGGCGGCGAACTGGTGCTTCAGCCGAACCCCAACATCGCCGTCCAGGACATCGTGAAGCCGGTCTCCATCACCAGGACTGACCATGGCTACATCCTTGACATGGGACAGAACATGGTCGGCCGACTTCAGATCAAGACCCGGGGACTCCGGAGAGGAGACACCCTTACGATGAAGTTCGCCGAAATTCTGAACGCCGACGGCACTCTCTACCTTGCCAACCTTCGCTCGGCCAAGGTCCTGGACACCTACATAGCGAAGGACAGCAAACCTGTTGTCTGGCATCCTGAATATGTTTACCACGGTTTCCGTTTCGTGGAGGTCAAGGGCTTGAAGAGTGAGCCGAAACTCGGCGACTTCGAGGGACAGGTGATGTACGACAGGATGGCCGTGACAGGGCATTTCGAGACCTCGGATCCGGTCATCAACCAGATTTATCACAACGCTTTCTGGGGAATCCGAGGCAATTACCGCGGAATGCCTACCGACTGCCCCCAGAGGGACGAGAGGCTGGGCTGGCTCGGCGACCGCACGATGGGGTGCTACGGCGAGTCCTACATATTCGACAACCACGCCCTCTATTCAAAGTGGCTGACCGACATCCACGACGGACAGAACGAGACCGGAAGCATCTCTGACGTGTGCCCTGCCTATTGGACTCTCTACAATGACAACTTCACATGGCCGGGTGCGTTCTTCACGGGCGCGGACATGGTGTACCGCCGCTTCGGGGACGACCGTTCCATCAAGGAACACTATGGCGCGATGAAGAAGTGGCTTGATTACATGAGGTCTGAATACCTTAAGGACGGCATCATGACGAAGGACACCTACGGCGACTGGTGCATGCCTCCGGAGTCTTTGGAACTTATTCATGCGCAGGATCCGTCCAGAAAGACTGCCGCTCCGCTGATCTCCACCCCTTTCTATTATTTCCTTCTCCACAAAATGGTTGAATTCGCGCCGATCGCCGGCCATCCGGAAGACATCGGGACATTCAATGAATATGCTGACGCAGCCCGTAAGGCTTTTAATGCCAAGTATTTCGATGCCAAGGAAGGATTTTACGGCAACAACACCGTGACCGCAAACCTGCTTCCGCTTTATTTCGGGATGGTTCCTGAAGGCCGTGAGGGCGACGTGTTCGAGCATATCGTACGCAAGACCGAAGTGGACTGCGGCGGACATGTGAGTTGCGGAGTAGTCGGAATGATGGTTCTGATGCGTACGCTGACCGAGTTCGGCAGACCGGATCTGGCTCTTAAGATCGCCACGAACGAAACCTACCCGAGCTGGGGCTACATGGCGAAGAACGGTGCCACCACGATCTGGGAACTCTGGAACGGCAACACGGCCGACCCGGCGATGAACTCCGGCAACCACGTGATGCTTCTGGGCGACCTTGTGACCTGGTACTATGAATATCTCGGCGGCATCCGTCCTGCCGAGCCAGGCTACAAGTCGATCGAACTGAAGCCGTATCCTATCGAAGGTCTTGACTGGGTGAACTGTTCGTATGATTCACCTTATGGCAGGATTGTCAGCAACTGGAAACGCACCGGCGACAAGTTCGAGTGGACCGTCGAGATCCCTGCCGGCACCACCGCCACGGCTCTCGTCCCCGGTCCTGACAGTTCCCGCGACCCTAAAAAACTCGCTCCCGGCAAGCACCGCTTCGTGACCGAACTGTAATTCTCTCGGTCGCAGAGCCTGTCGAAGCGGCATAAGTGCTTGGAGACATCGAAAAAATCAAATGGTGGATTTTGGTAACGTGCAAAATCCACCATTTGATTTTTTCGATGTCGTTCGTTAATCTTCACTGGCGTAAGCGAAAAAATAAAATCCCAAATTTTGGTAACGTGCAAAATTTGGGATTTTCCTTTTTTTCGCGTTCGCCCCTGAACTTACTCCACTAAACAAGAATCCATCAGATCTGCTATCTGTTTGCGGTCAAGGTTCTGCCCTATGAAGACGATCTTGACCATGCGGTCGCCATAGACCGGATCCCAGTCCTTGCGCAGGTTCTTGTCCCTGCGCATCATCTCCTGGAGCTGGTCCTCCGGCATCGTGGCGAACCAAAGGCCAGCGTCCTTGATGGATTTCTGGATCCCGGACTGCTCGAAGAGGTAGCACTTGTCCTTCTCATCGGCGAAGTAGCACAGACCTTTTGCCCTTATGACATTCTTAGGCCACTTCTTAGAGACAAGCCAGTCGAACTTGTTGATGTCCAAAGGCTGGCGGCGATAATAGACGAAGGTTCCGATGTTGTATTCCTCGACCTCGCCGCCCTCGTGGTCGTGGTGGCGGTGATGCTCGTGGCCGTGGTCGCCGTGGGGCTCTTCCTCATCATGGTCGTGATGCTCATCATGATGGTCATCGTCATCGTGCTCCGGCTCGTTGCTCTCGCCCTCTATGGCATTGATCCAGGCGGCGGAGGTTGCGGTCTTGTCGAAGTCGAACATCTTGGTGTGCAGGAGCTTGTCAAGATCGATGTCTCCATAATCGCACTCGAAGACTGTCACCTTCGGGTTCAGAGCCTTCACGATGCTGCGGACTCTGCCAAGCTCCTCAGGCTTCACCTCGGAGGCCTTGTTCAGGAGCACGATGTTGCAGAACTCAATCTGTTGGATCACAAGGTTCTCAAGATCATCCTCCTCCAGATTGTCTTTCTTGAGGGCATCTCCGCAGGCGAACTCGCTCTGCATCCTCAGCGCATCCACGACGGTCACGATGCAGTCAAGTTTCGGGACATTCGACCGGGCATGTTCAGGGACAAGCTTCGGAAAGGAGCAGATGGTCTGCGCGATCGGTGCGGGTTCGCATATTCCGCTTGCCTCAATGACGATGTAGTCGAAGCGGCCCGTGCGGCAGAGGTCGTTCAGCTGGTTCACAAGATCCATTTTCAGCGTGCAGCAGATGCAGCCGTTCTGGAGTGGCACCAGACTGTCGTCCGTGGTGCCGACAACGCCGCCTTTCTGGATGAGGTCAGCGTCGATGTTCACCTCGCCGATGTCGTTCACGATGACAGCGAACTTGATGCCCTTCTTATTGGAAAGTATTCTGTTGACCAGAGTTGTCTTGCCGCTTCCGAGGTATCCCGTCAGGAGCAGCACCGGTATTTCCCTGTTTTCCACTGTTATTGTCATGATGATGAGATTATTGTCATGTGGCCGCAAAATGATAATTTACGTGCAAGCCGAGCGCAGTTTGATCTCTGCCGAGGCGCAGCCGTAAATGCGGACGTCTGTCCGAATTTACCGTAGCTTGACCGTTCATCAAGAGGGGCAAGAGTTCGTCTCGCTGTTTAGTTAACTCGATATTGTTTTTATCGATTACCCCTATTTCTGAGAATATCTGAGATTGCTTCTTGTCAAAATTTAACAAGATGTCTTCTTGTGGCATAGCTAAATATATTTCATCAAACGTTTGATTGGTTAAATTGTTTATACCTGTACCACATGCTATACTTTTAATCTTTTCCTTGAAGTATTTACTATTGAACAAGTTAAAAAGCAAATATGCACAATGTTCCTTTGCCGTGAATTTAGTTAAAAATGCCCCGGATGTATCTTCCGATGCAAATTGGAACATTGCGGATTTTCCTATATGCTCTTTGCTTCCACTTGACATTGTCATTATAATATCCAAAGGTTGTATATGTTGTTCCTTTGAAATAAAAGATAGTGGAATGTATGCAACATTGCTATCATATATAAGATGATTGTCTTGAATGTTATTTCCGCGCAAAACTAACACCCCATCATTTGAGTTAACCATATCCTCTTTTGTGTAGGATACACCTCGAACATTTGTAGCAATATCATTAACAGATAATACATTCCATCCTTGCGGTATCTCTCGCTTCAATTTTTCGTTCCATACCATAGCCC
>CAVFMX010000118.1:0-4897 GCA_963623745.1 Bulleidia sp. | reverse complement strand
ACCTCTATACTGCTTTCTATGAGGAACTTCATAAGGCTCTCATAGGATTCGTTTCCGACAAATTGAACATGGACATGTCAGAGATAAGCAAGGAAAACATCGCTTCCGCCCTCACTGATGGCGGTGTGGGTGAGGAGCAGACCATGGCTTTCACCGATCTGTTGGATGCCTGCGAGTTTGCCCGTTATTCTCCGGACGGGGGCAACGAGGCCATGAGATCCCACTACGATGACGCTCTGAAGGTGATCTCGTCAATCGATTCGGGCCTTAAAACCGGTGGGAAATCCTTGAGAAAGGTCGTCACGGTCGTGACTTTGCTCCTGTCTTTCGGATTGTCCATGAATGCCCGGACGCAGGATCCGGACTCTCTCTGGACGGCCGGTGTGCAGGCCTACACTGACGGAAGGTTTGCTGATGCTTCGGCGGCTTGGACCGGGATAGAGGAGTCCGGCCGGAAGTCCGCCACGCTGTACTACAACCTCGGCAACGCCTGGTTCAAGCAGGGCAACTACCCGAAGGCTGTTCTGAACTATGAGAGAGCCTTGAGACTTGACCCGTCATATTCGGACGCGCGTTACAATTTGGAGTTCACCGATAGTTTCGTACAGGACAAGATTGAGCCGGTGCCGGAGTTCATCCTTGAAAGCATGGGCAGAAAAGTATGCTATGCGGTGGATTCCGACACATGGGCTGTCATGTTCCTTGTGCTGTTTGCCGCCGCCTTGGTCATGGGGCTTTTGTTCATGCTTGGCTCGTCAGCCGGCAGGAGGCGTGTCGGTTTCTATTCGGGAATCGCACTTCTGCTGCTTTCAGTCGTGGCCTTGGATTTCTCATTCTGGCAGAAATCCGACAGTGTGAAGACGGACACTGCAATCGTGATGTCACCGGTTTCCTCGGTGAAGAGTTCCCCGTCCGAAGGCTCATCCAAGGATCTGTTCGTGATCCACGAAGGTACGAAGGTCACGATTCTGGACGAGGTCGGCTCGTGGAAGAACATCTCTCTTGCCGACGGCCGTCAGGGCTGGATTAAAACCGCTGATATAGAAATAATCTAGTCTCTTGTCAAGGTCTGTCCGCCGATGAACTCGCGCATGATGGAGGTAGGAGGGATCGCCGAGATCTCCCCCGGCTGGAGAGCCACTATGTAGTCCAGGAACTTGAGCAGCCGCACAGCCTCGGCGTAGGCCGGAGAGTTTGGCGAGATTCTGAGCAGAAGCGGTTCGGCGTAGTACTTCAGCATCGGAAGTTCGAAGATCAGGGCGGAGTTGAACAGCACGTCGGCATTCTCCTGGAACGGGAATATGTTCCGGATCTCCCCGCGGCGCACGCTGTTCCATCTCAGGATCGTCTCCTCCGGAGTGATGCCCCTGACGCGGTTGTCACGCACGATTCTGCGCAGCAGGCGATTGTCCGAGGTGGACATGTTGTTGTTCTCGTCGATGTTCAGCGAGGTGAGGGCCGAGACATAGACTCGGAATATCCTTGAGCTGTCAACTGCGGAGGTCATCTCCGGATTCAGGGCGTGGATGCCTTCCATGATCAGGATGTCCTTGTCCTCAAGGCGTAGCCTGCCGCCCCCGGAAACCCTCCGCCCGCTCTTGAAGTCGAAGCGTGGAATCTCGACCTCCTTTCCCTCCAGAAGTTCGTTGAGCTGTTTGTTCAGAAATCCGAGATCCATGGCGTGGAGAGACTCAAAATCGTAGTTGCCGTCCTCGTCCTTCGGGGTTCTTTCCCTGTCCACGAAATAGTTGTCCAGTTCGATGACTTTCGGGTTGAGCCCCAGTACTTTGCACTGGAGCGCTATTCTGAGTGAGGATGAAGTCTTCCCGCTGGAGGACGGCCCGGCGATCATCACGATCCTTTTCGAGCCTCTTTCGGCGTAGATTCTGTCGGCTATCCTGGCGTAGTTCCTTTCGTGGAGCGATTCTGCCATGTTGATGAGACTCACGGCCTTCCCGTTCTTCACGGCCTTGTTCAGCGTACCGACGCTCTCGATGTTGATGATGGCGCACCAGTCGGAATATTCCTTGAGTGTCGCCGCTATCTTGCTCTGGCGCTTCATCGGCATCACCTTGCTGAAATCCGTCATCATCGGGGACTGCAGGCAGAATCCGTTGCCCACTCCGCTGATGTCGAACACCTTGAGATAGCCTGTCGAAGGAATCAGCGGTCCATGGAACGTGTCCGCCTTGCCGTCAAGATAATAGACGCTGCAGACGAAAGTCCCGAGGCTTCTGGAAAGTTCGGCTTTCTGCGGCTGGCTGTCGGCGAGGAACAGTTTCTCGGCTTCCTCGGAGAACATCTTCGCCTTGGTGAAGGGCAGATCCTTCGACACGATCTCCCTCATCTTCTCCCTGATCCTGTCAATCTCGTCATCCGTGACGAAGTGGGTCTTGTTACGTCCGTCCTCGTTCTTGCCTTTGTCGATGATCTCGCAGTAAAGCCCGCTCGGGAGCGAGTGGTCGATCACCAGCACCTTGTCCGGATAGAGTTCCCTCACGGCATTCTGAAGCACGAAACACAGTGACCGCACGTAGCTCCGCCTTCCGTCCGGATGGTTGTAGCCGATGAACTCGACCCTGTGCAGATTGTCAGGCGTGAAACCCAGCTCCTTCAATTTGTTGTCCACCAGTGCGGCCAGCACATCGTACCTCTGCCCTGTCTTCCCGTCCGTTACGCTCGGGCAGAATTTGTCAGAAAGCGCTTTCAGATCCTGTCCTTTCACAATCTTGTGGTTTCTGCCGTCATTGACGCAGAACAGCGTTATCTCGTTCTTGTCCATTTCCTTTAGTAGTAAAGCCTTCAAAGATAATCAAAAACTGTGTCAAATCCGTTGCTGTAACAATAAATTAACACTCCCAGGTGCCGCGTGAACCGTCAAAAGAAAAAATGTTTCTGTTTCTTTTGACGGATTTTCTGTTTCTTTTGAAAATTTACGTTTTTAAGCCGCATCTTTGCCGGAGTGCAAAAAGAACTCTGGCTATGTTGGTTGACATTATAGGGGCGAAATGCGTCGGCATCGAGGCGGTTCCAGTCACTGTGGAGGTGGACATAACGCATGGAATAGGGATTCATCTGGTCGGATTGGCGGATGTGGCGGTCAAGGAAAGTCTTCTGAGGACTGTCACGGCTCTACAGTCGTTGGGTTTCAGGATTCCGGGAAAGAAGATAGTGATCAATCTGGCTCCGGCGGACGTGCGGAAGAACGGCAGCGGCTACGACCTGCCGATCGCCATCGGCATTCTTGCGGCATCGGAGCAGAAGAGTTTTCCGGGGCTGGACAGGTACCTCATCATGGGAGAGCTGGGGCTGGACGGTTCCGTCAGGGAGGTTCAGGGCGCGCTGCCGTTCGCCGATCTTGCGGCTGGCATGGGGCTGTCCGGATGCATCATCCCGCTCCGTTCGGCGTTGGAGGCCACCGAATGCGAAGACCTGTCGATTTTCGGGGTGGAGACTCTGGGAGATGTCATCAGGATTCTTGAAGGACGGGAGGATTGCGGCGACCTTCTGGTTTGGAACACGCGGCTTTACAGAAAACTTACCGGCGAGGCGCGGTGCGGCGGCAAGGCTTCCGGCCACGATGCGATGGATTTTTCGGAGATCATCGGCCAGGAAGGAGCCAAGAGGGGAGTGGAGATCGCGGCCGCCGGAGGGCACAACATCATCATGGTGGGATCGCCGGGAAGCGGCAAGAGTTCCCTTGCGAAGGCTATGGCCGGAATACTGCCTCCGATGACAACCGAAGAGGCGGTTGTCACAAGCAAGATCTATTCAGTGGCCGGAATGAAAGACTCCGGGATCGGTCTCATCCGCACACGGCCTTTCCGCGCCCCTCACTACAGTGCGTCCCTGCCGGCGATCATCGGAGGCGGCGCCGGAGCGGACATCCGTCCCGGAGAGGTGACCCTCGCCGAAAACGGAATCCTTTTTCTGGATGAGTACGGGCAGATGCCGAAATCCGTTCTGGAGGCCTTGCGCGGGCCGATGGAGGACCGGAAAGTCACAATCTCAAGGCTCCGCTCCAAACTGGAATATCCCGCCTCGTTCATGCTTGTGGCGGCATCGAACCCATGCCCGTGCGGCTACTATGGGGAAGGGGACAGGTGCCGCTGCACACCGGGCCAGAGACTGAACTATCTGTCCAAACTTTCCGGTCCTGTCATGGACAGGATCGACATCCAGTTATGGCTTCATCCTGTTGACCCGGTGAAACTTGTCGGGCGTAAGAAGGGAGAGTCAAGCGAGGTCGTCGCCCGGCGTGTCCTCAAGGCGAGAACCCTTCAGAAGCAGCGGTTCGCCGGGGAGGGGATATTCACAAATTCGGAGATGAACAACCGCCTGCTGGAGAAACACTGTCCGCTGGATGATGGGTGCCGCAGGGTGATGGAACTGCTTATAGGCCGTTTGGGACTGTCCGCCCGGGCATATTCAAGAATCCTGAAAGTCGCCAGAACCATCGCCGACCTTGAGATGTCGCGCGACATAAGACCTGAATATCTCCGCGAAGCGGCCTCCTACCGTTTCCTCGACCGTCTCAACCTTGAGACCTTTGCCTAATCTTCCCAGGAAACGGTCCGGGACTTGTCCGGGTTGACCGTAATGCGGATCCTGAGCGTCTCTTCGGGAAGAATCTCCTCGATGTTCTCCGGCCATTCCATGATGCAGAGGCATCCGCTGTCAACATAGTCGTAAAAACCGATGTCCAACGCCTCGGCGGTCCTGGTGATGCGGTAGAAATCAAAATGGTACATCGGCTCTCCGGAGGCGGTGCGGTACTCGTTGACGATCGCGAATGTCGGTGAGCTGACCGCATCCTCCCGTACTCCGAGCCGCCGGCAGATCGCCGTCGTGAAAGTCGTCTTGCCGGCTCCCATCGGAGCATAGAACGCCAGAATGT
>CAVFMX010000117.1:0-2728 GCA_963623745.1 Bulleidia sp. | reverse complement strand
CCAATCCAAAATCGCCAACGGATTCAGGAATATGATGACCCGCGACGGAGCCAAGGACACCGGATGCCCCCTGAAGATAATCCGCACGCAGGCCGCCAAGAGAATCCCGATGTTCAAGGGGATGCACAGGTTCCTGCCGGCGCTTGTGCTGCTCCAGGAAGGAGGCAGTTTCGGGCAGGTGCCCGTGAGGCATTTTCCGCGTACTGCCGGGACATCCAAGTTCCATCTCTGGAACAGGCTCCGGGGTCCGTTCTCCGACTGCTTCGCCTACCGTTGGATGAAACCACGGTACATCAACTATTCCGTGGGAGGGGGCAATGTCGATGAAAAGCGTAATTAAGGTTCATGAATATGTTTGACGATATTCCGGTCTGGATCACCTACACCCTGGGATTCTCCGCCCAGTTGTTCTTCGGACTGAGGACGGCCCTCCAGTGGCTGAAATCAGAGATGGCTCACAAATCGGTCTCACCGGTGTCCTACTGGATCATCAGCGTGGTCGGGGCGTGCCTGATGTTCATCTATGGTGTACTGAGGGATGATTTCTCAATCATCCTCGGACAGTTCATCGCCTATTTCATCTACCTTTGGAACCTGAACGCCAACGGAATCTGGCACCGGATGAAGACACTCTCGAAAATCCTGATGCCGGTTCTTCCTTTCGTGGCGACGCTTCTGCTGCTGAAGGACGCACAGGAATATTCACAGAATTTCTTCCGCAACAGCGACATTCCCATCTGGCTCGTGGTGTTCGGGTCCACAGGCCAGCTGATGTTCACGCTGCGGTTCGTCTATCAGTTCATCTTCTCCCGCCGCAGACACGTGTCCGTGCTGCCGGCCGGATTCTGGATCATCAGCATTGTCGGCTCAGGGATGATCATCATCTACGGAATCATCAGGCTCGACCCGGTGCTGATTCTCGGTCAGGTGTTCGGTTTCGTGGTGTACATCAGGAATCTGGTCCTTGGACCTGGTAAAAAAGACTCATCAGATGCTTAACGACAGACTTCTGCCCGGACAGGGCAACATCCTCACCCGCCATCCGATGATGACGGTCTTCGCCTTCACGCTCATCTGCCTTTTCCCGGTGATGTTGACAAGGGATTTCACACCTTCCAACGAACTGAGATACCTCAGCATAGCGGACGAGGCCATCACGGACGGCCACATCTTCGCGTTCTACAACCACGGCATTCCTTACGCTGACAAGCCGCCGCTCTATTTCTGGATCGTGATGCTGTGCAAGTTGTTGTTCGGGCATCACAGCTGCCTCGCGCTTTCGATGTTCTCACTCCTTCCGGCATTCGGAATCGTCGGAATCATGGACAGATGGGTGATGAAAGACCGCCCGGTAATGAACCGGATGGCAGTGGCCGGAATGACGCTGACATGCGTCATGTTCCTCGGAACGATGATCGTCCTGAGGATGGACATGCTGATGTGTCTGTTCATCGTGCTGGCACTGCGGACGTTCTACAGGATGTACTCGGAGGAAGGAGCGCGGCGATCCGATTCCGTGATGCTGCCCATGTGGATTTTCCTCGCCCTTTTCACAAAGGGGCCGGTCGGGCTTCTGATGCCGCCGCTGTCCATAGCCGCGTTCCTTGCCGTGAAACGGGACTGGAAAGGTTTCGGCAAGTACCTGGGGCTCAGGACCTGGGGCATCATCGCCGGACTTGCAGCCATCTGGCTTACCTGCGTGTGGTTCGAGGGCGGATCGGAGTACATCGACAACCTTCTGGTCAAGCAGACCGTCGGGCGGGCAGTCAACGCCTTCACCCACGCCAGGCCGTTCTGGTTCTATCTCGTGGCGATCATCTGGTGTCTGGCACCGTACTGCCTGCTGCTGATCGGGTCGTTCATTGCCTCGCTGCTGCCTGTCCGGAATACCTCTGTCGCAGAGACTTCCGGCGACGCACAACCTAAAGCCGCCATTCCGGACACTTCCGACGCAGCAGGTCAATCAAAACAGCAGCGTTCCGGCTTGGAGGTTCTGTTCCTCTGCACAATCATCCCAACGGTGGCGATGCTGTCCTCGTTCAGTTCCAAGCTGCCGATCTACCTTGTGCCTGTCTTACCGTTCTGCGTCTATCTGTTCCCGATCACGCTTGACCGCATCGGAGAGAGAACTTGGATGCGGTGGGGCGCAGGAATATTCTCGATCATATTCACAGTCATCGGATTGTCCGCGCTGCTGATTCTTTTCAAGGTTGTCAGCATCCCTGTAGTGGATGACCTTCTGACTGAATATCCTTTCGCCCGTGAAGCGCCGGTGGTCAACGGTGTCATCCTGCTGACCCTGTCCAACGCTCTGGGAACGTTCTTCCTCTTCAAAAGGAAGGTCTGGAACATTCCCGCCCTGCTCCTCGGAGCCGGACTGTTCCTCACCGTGTTCTCCGCCTCGGCGGTGGTCAAGGACATCAATCCGTACATCGGCTACGGGGCAATCTGCGCCAAGGTTCCGGAAGGCACTGACGTGGCCACGGTCTTCCTGCACCGACCTGAGAACATCGACACCTACATCGGCCGTCAGATCACGGACTACGGCAAGGAGCCTGAACGCCTTCTCGAAGCCGCTGCGGCCTCCGACAAGCCTCTGACAATCATCACACGCACATCCAGACTGGATGAAACGCCTGAACTCCGGTCACTGTTCAGCCGCGGAGCCGTGCTGTATGCCGGACCGTACTGCCTGACCACGACAGGCAAGTGATCCTACGGCACATGA
>CAVFMX010000116.1:0-4071 GCA_963623745.1 Bulleidia sp. | reverse complement strand
TGAAGGCCGTACAAGCGAGAGGGTGGAGCTGGATGGCTTTTCCTTCGATCATTCTCGGCTGGAATGCCTGAATACCAAGTCTGTGGAGGGTAGGGGCACGATTGAGGAGAACCGGATGACCTTTCATCACGTTCTCCAGGATGTCCCAGATCACAGGATCCTTCCTGTCCACGATCTTCTTGGCGGACTTCACGGTCTTGACGATCCCTCTTTCGATGAGCTTGCGGATGATGAACGGCTTGTAGAGCTCGGCCGCCATGAACTTAGGCAGACCGCACTCGTGCATGTTCAGTTCAGGACCCACGACGATGACGGAACGGGCGGAATAGTCCACACGCTTGCCGAGGAGGTTCTGACGGAAACGTCCCTGCTTTCCCTTGAGGGAGTCGGAGAGCGATTTGAGTGCCCTGTTGGACTCGCTCTTGACCGCGCTTGACTTCTTGGAGTTGTCGAACAGAGAGTCCACAGCCTCCTGAAGCATGCGCTTCTCGTTTCTCAGGATGACTTCAGGAGCCTTGATCTCGATGAGTTTCTTGAGCCTGTTGTTCCTGATGATCACCCTTCTGTAGAGATCGTTCAGGTCGGTGGTGGCGAAGCGGCCTCCATCGAGCGGAACGAGAGGACGGAGATCCGGCGGAATCACAGGAATGACCTTCATGATCATCCACTCCGGACGGTTGATGTTCTTTGACTCCATGAACCATTTCACGACGCTCAGCCTCTTCAGATGTTCGGCCTTCCTCTGCTGTGAGGTCTCATTGAGCATCTTCAGGCGGAGTTCCTTGGACAGGCTCTCGACATCCGTCTCCCTGAGGAGGTCATAGATGCCTTCCGCACCCATCTTGGCGACGAACTTCCTCGGATCATCGAACGGAAGCTCGCTGTTTTCAGGAAGTCTCGCGAGAACATCGAGGTACTCGTCCTCGGAGAGAAGATCCATCTTCTCAAGTCCGCTGTCGCCCGGGTTGATGACTATGTATTTCTCGTAGTAGATGACCGATTCGAGCTTCTTGGCCGGAAGCCCGAGAAGGGCGGAGATCTTGTTAGGCGCTGATTTGAAGTACCAGATGTGAGCCACAGGCACTGTCAGGGCGATGTGTCCCATCCTTTCCCTGCGCACCTTCTTCTCTGTCACCTCGACACCGCATCTGTCGCAGACGATTCCACGGTAACGGATTCTCTTGTACTTTCCGCAATAGCATTCGTAGTCCTTTGTCGGTCCGAAGATCTTCTCGCAGAAGAGGCCGTCCCTTTCCGGCTTGTAGGTCCTGTAATTGACCGTCTCCGGCTTCAGGACCTCACCGCAGGATCTCGCCGAGATGTCCTCAGGAGAAGCCAGCGAGACGCTGATCGTCGAGAAGTTGCTCTTTACCTTGTTCTCTTTATTATTGAAAGTAGGCATATTCTTGAATGTCAATATTCTTGAAAATTAATCCAATGTTACCTTGAGACCCAGTCCCCTGAGTTCGTGGAGCAGAACGTTGAGGGACTCCGGAATGCCCGGGTTAGGCATAGGGTCTCCCTTGACGATCGCCTCGTAAGTCTTGGAACGCCCGGCCACGTCATCTGATTTGACGGTGAGGATCTCCTGAAGGACATTGGCGGCACCGAACGCCTCAAGAGCCCACACCTCCATCTCTCCGAACCTCTGGCCTCCGAACTGTGCCTTACCGCCGAGAGGCTGCTGGGTGATGAGTGAATATGGTCCTATGGAACGGGCGTGCATCTTGTCGTCAACCATGTGTCCCAGCTTGATCATGTAGATCACGCCGACTGTCGCCGGCTGGTCGAACCAGTCGCCTGTGCCTCCGTCCCTGAGGTGGGTCTTGCCGTATCTCGGAACGCCGGCCTTGTCTGTGTAGTCGCAGATCTCTTCGATGGTCGCACCGTCGAAGATAGGGGTGCTGAACTTCAGCCCGAGCCTTGCGCCGGCCCATCCGAGAACCGTCTCGTAGATCTGGCCGAGGTTCATACGTGAAGGTACACCGAGAGGGTTCAGCACGATGTCCACAGGTGTTCCGTCCTCAAGGAACGGCATGTCCTCCTGACGGACGATCTTCGCCACGATACCCTTGTTGCCGTGACGTCCGGCCATCTTGTCGCCCACCGTGATCTTTCTCTTCTTCGCGATGTAAACCTTGGCGAGCTGCATGACTCCGTTAGGAAGGTCATCGCCGACCTTGATCTTGTCCATCTGTCTCTTGCACTCGGCCTCCGCCACCTTGTAGGTCAGGCAGTAGTTGTTGATGAGTTCCTGGATGAGAAGATTGGTGTTCTCTTCGGATGTCCAGTTGCTTGAGTTGATGTTCTGGAAGTCGATGCTCTTTAGCTTCTCGGCCGTGATCTCCTTGCCCTTGGCGATGATTTCGACATCGTAGAGGTCACTGATTCCGGCGCTCTTC
Organism: Bulleidia sp.; assembly: GCA_963623745.1. Taxonomy (GTDB): domain Bacteria; phylum Bacteroidota; class Bacteroidia; order Bacteroidales; family UBA932; genus Cryptobacteroides. The sequence goes on along the minus strand of CAVFMX010000116.1, from coordinate 1,669 downwards.
CTGCCCTTGGTCAGGACAGTGAGCCTCTTGAGGAAGTCGGCGTACAGTTTAGCGCACTTCTTGTCGAATTCCTCCTGAATCAGATCGAGACGGGCTTTCTGGTCAGTCTTGGCAGCCCTTCTGTTGCCCTCCTTCGCCGCCTTGGCGTAGAGCGCTGTCTTGATGACGGTGCCGCTGAGGGATGGGTTGGCCTTGAGGGAGGCATCCTTCACATCACCGGCCTTGTCGCCGAAGATGGCCTTGAGGAGTTTCTCCTCCGGGGAAGGATCGCTCTCGCCTTTAGGGGTGATCTTGCCGATCATGATGTCACCGGGCTCGATGTGGGCTCCGATTCTGATGATGCCCTGCCTGTCGAGATCCTTGGTCGCGTCCTCGCTGACGTTAGGGATGTCGGAGGTGAGCTCCTCCATTCCACGCTTTGTCTCGCGGACCTCGGTGAGATACTCATCGACGTGGACGGAAGTAAGGATGTCCCACTTGACCATCTCCTCGGAAAGCACGATGGCATCCTCGTAGTTGTAACCTTTCCAAGGCATGAAGGCGACCTTGAGATTGCGCCCGAGGGCAAGCTCTCCGTTCTGGGTCGCGTAGCCTTCGGTCAGAACCTGCCCGCCGACAACCTTGTCGCCCTTGCGCACGATCGGCTTGAGGGTCACGGTTGTGCTCTGGTTGGTCCTTCTGTAGATAGGAAGGGTATAGACAGTCTCTTCCGGAGCGAAGGAGACGAATTTCTCATCGTCCGTCCTGTCGTACCTGATTCTGATTTCTTTCGCGTCAACGTAGGTGACCTCGCCTTCGCGCTCGGCCACGAACTGTGTCCTTGAGTCGAGGCAGACCCTCTCTTCCAGGCCGGTGCCCACGACCGGAGACTCCGGACGGAGAAGCGGAACGGCCTGACGCATCATGTTCGCGCCCATCAGCGCGCGGTGGGCATCGTCGTGCTCCAGGAACGGGATGAGGGAGGCGGCGACAGAGGCCATCTGGTTAGGAGCAACGTCCATGTAGTCAACCTGCTCCTTTGAGACCACCGGGAAGTCGGCCTCAAGACGGCATTGGATCCTGTCCTCCTTGATTGTTCCGTCATCCTCCATCCTCACCTTGGCGAGGGAGACAAGCTTGTTCTCCTCCTCCTCGGCCGTCATGTAGTGCCACCCCTTGTCTGTCAGGTCAACCTTACCCTCATGAACCTCGCGGTAAGGGGTCTCGATGAATCCGAGCTGGTTGATCCTCGCATAGACGCAGAGGGACGAGATAAGTCCGATGTTCGGGCCTTCTGGCGATTCGATAGGGCAAAGACGTCCGTAGTGCGTGTAGTGCACGTCCCTGACCTCGAATCCGGCCCTGTCTCTGGAAAGACCTCCCGGGCCAAGGGCCGAGAGACGGCGCTTGTGCGTGATCTCAGCCAGAGGGTTCGTCTGATCCATGAACTGCGACAGCTGGCTGGTTCCGAAGAACGAGTTGATCACTGAAGACAAGGTCTTCGCGTTGATCAGGTCGATCGGATTGAACTGCTCGCTGTCGCGGACGTTCATCCTTTCGCGGATGGTCCTGGCCATTCTTGAGAGACCCACGCTGAACTGGTTAGCGAGCTGCTCGCCGACAGTGCGCACACGCCTGTTGCTCAAGTGGTCGATGTCATCGACGGTGGCCTTTGAGTTTATGAGCTGGA
>CAVFMX010000115.1:0-9621 GCA_963623745.1 Bulleidia sp. | reverse complement strand
TCGACTCTCCAGTTCAGGATGCTGAACCGTTCGAAGGGTCCGGCGATGTGGAGTCCACGCGCACAATGCGACAAACAGGCTTTTTCTGCGTATTGGAGGAATATTCTTGAAAGTAATTATAAATTAGACCTTTATGCGGATTTTATCACATCTTTCCTCTTTGAGAATTCAAAAATCTGCGGGGTCAAGACAAATACCGGGGCAATTTTCAAATCTCAGGCGGTTATTCTGGCCACAGGAACGTTCCTCAATGGGAGAATGTTCATCGGCCGCACTTCTTTCGAAGGAGGCAGGATAGGGGAGTTGTCATCACATGGTCTGACAGAGCAGCTCGTCAGTCTCGGACTTAAGACCGGTCGCATGAAGACAGGCACTCCTCCGAGGATTGACATTTCCTCGGTTGACACCTCAAGACTCCTTCAACAGTCAGGCGATGAAAAGCCGGAACGTTTCTCTTACCTTGATGTTCCGTCAAGGGTTCAAGGCAGGGAAGAGCAGATGCCTTGCTTTATTCTTCACACCAATGAGAAGGTTCACGAAATCCTCAGGTCAGGCTTCAAGGATTCGCCGATGTTCACTGGAATGATCACCGGCCGCGGTCCGAGGTATTGTCCGAGCATTGAGGATAAACTTCGTGTTTTCCCGGACAAGGATTCTCACCAGTTGTTCCTTGAACCGGAGGGAAGTGACACCAATGAATATTATCTTCAGGGTTTCTCTTCATCTCTTCCGTTGGACGTTCAGCTGGATGCCTTGCATTCAATAGCCGGATTGGAGGACGCAAAGATTTTCAAACCGGCCTATGCTGTTGAATATGATTACTTTGATCCTACGCAACTTCGTGAGACTCTTGAACTTAAAGATGTAGAAGGTCTTTATTTAGCGGGTCAGGTCAATGGAACTACAGGCTATGAAGAGGCTGGAGCTCAAGGGATTATGGCCGGTATTAACGCTCATTTGAAGGTTCATGGACAAGATCCGTTCATCCTCCGCCGCGACGAGTCGTACATCGGAGTTCTGATTGATGACTTGATCACGAAAGGAGTTGACGAGCCGTATAGAATGTTCACTTCCCGGGCCGAGTACCGGATTCTGCTTCGACAGGACAATGCGGATTTGCGTCTGACGGAAAAGTCTCATAAGATTGGTCTGGCCTCACCTCGCCGGTTGGATTTGATGCGCCGGAAGTATGATGCTGTCGCAGCTCTTTCACAGATGTGCGACAATGTGAATTTGCGGCCGGATGTCATCAATGATTATCTTGCCGAGCATGATTCCGCAGCCCTTTCGGAGTCTAAACGAATTTCGGATCTTGCCTCCCGTCCAGAGATTTCTCTTTCCGGATTGTTGAATTTTGTTCCACGTGGAACATTTTTTAAGTTTTCGGCAGAGCTTCCGGCAGGGGAGGAGTGGTGTTCTTCACAACTTCGTAAGGAGATTATCGATGCCGTTGAGATTGGAGTCAAGTACAAAGGTTACATTGAGCGCGAGAAGTCCATCGCTGAAAAAATAGCCCGTCTTGAGGATTTGAAGATTCCTCAGGATTTCGACTTTGAAAAAGTTTCCGGCCTCACCATTGAATGTCGCCAGAAGCTTGCACGCTACAAGCCGTCCACGATTGCCCAAGCATCTCGCATTTCGGGTGTCTCTCCGGCCGACATCTCTGTCCTGCTGGTCTATTTCGGCCGGTAAAAAATAAGTTACATCATCTGGAGCGCGGACTTGATGATCTGCTCGACCTTGGCGTTAGGATTAGCTTTGAGAACTGCCTGAATGGCTTTGTTGACCGCAGGTTTGGCGAATCCGAGCATGACAAGGGCGCGGCCGGCCTCCTCGACAATTTCGCTGCGGTTGCCTCCGAACAGTTCGGTCGAGTCAGTTCCTTCTCCCTTGACGATTTTATCCTTGAGTTCCAGAACAAGCCTCTGGGCGCTCTTCACACCGATGCCTTTCACGCTTTTGATTCTTGCTATGTCCTCCGAAAGGATCGCCTGACGGATTTCCTCAGCCGACAGCGAAGACAACATCATTCTGGCTGAATTTACCCCGATTCCGGAAACGCTGATCAGCAATTCAAACAACTCCCGCTCATCTTTCGTAGCGAATCCGTAGAACAGTTCCGCATCCTCGCGGAGGTAATGGAATATGTAGACAGTCGCATCTTTCTTTTCCTGCAACGCCTGAAAAGTCTGCAACGAAATCAAAATGCTGTACCCGATACCATTGTTTTCAAGAATCAACTCGGCAGGGGAGAGTTCAATGATGGAACCCTTGATGTAATCTATCATATTCAAAGATTTTGTTCAAGGCAAAATTAGCATTTTTGGGCTAAATTCGGAATATTCACTCACCATTTCAATAACCATCCACTCTTCCGATGCTTTTGATTATCTTTGCAGGATTGAACGGAGGTTTGACAATGAATATTCAGGAACTCAGGAATATGTTTCCGGCGCTTTCACGCACTGTCTATGGCAAGCCGCTTGTCTATTTTGACAACGCCGCCACAGCGCAGCGTCCGCAGTCTGTCATCGATAAATGGAAAGAACTGACGATCGGGGAGAACGCCAACATCCATCGCGCGGTACACAAACTTGCCGTCGATGCCACCGATGAGTACGAAATCACGCGCGATGCTGTCAGGGAATTCATTGGCGCTTCCGCCCGTGAGGAGATTGTCTTCACATCCGGCACGACTGGAGCCATCAATCTCGTGGCGTTTTCCTTTGGAGAGACTTTCGTCCATGAAGGCGATGAGGTCATCGTTTCCGAAGCAGAGCATCATTCCGACATCGTGCCGTGGCAGATGCTTTGTCAGAGGAAAGGTGCCGTGCTGCGGGTTCTTCATGTGGACGATGAAGGTCACCTGAGTCTTGAAGAACTGAAATCGTTGCTCAATCCTAAGACAAAGATTGTCGCTGTGACTCAGATTTCCAATGTACTTGGCATTGTCAACCCGGTTAAGGAGATTGTAAGAATTTGTCATTCAGCAGGTTGTCCTGTCATGATCGACGGAGCGCAGGGAATTGTCCACGAAGGGGTTGATGTTCAAGAAGTTGACTGTGATTTTTACGCTTTTTCCGGGCATAAGCTCTATGCTGCCACCGGGACAGGTGTTCTTTATGGGAAGCGCGAATTGCTCGACCGTATGGTTCCGTACCAGGGTGGGGGAGAGATGATCGCCACCGTGAGGTTTTCCGGCACGACCTATGCTCCGCTGCCTGAGAAATTCGAGGCGGGGACGCAGAACATCAATTCCGTTCCGACCTTGAGACCGGCTATCGAGCTGGTTAGACAAATGAATGATAAAGAATTGGTTAGTAATCAGAAAGCCGTAGTCGAGTACTTGCTCCAGTCTTTAACGGGCAATCCGAGGGTTCATCTTTACGGCGTTCCACGTGGAACGGAGTCTAAGATTCCCCTTTTCTCGTTCACTGTGGATGGGGCGCATCATGAGGATCTGGCTTTGATTTTGGACAAGATGGGAATAGCTGTGCGTTCCGGGCAGATGTGCGCCGAGCCGGTTATGGACCGGTTCGGGGTGACAGGAATGCTTCGAGCTTCGTTGACTCCATACAACACGATGGAGGAGGCTGAATATTTCATCAAATCGCTTGACAAGGCGATCACGATGTTGGTTTAAGTATGTTAGTAGATCCAAATTTATTGATAATGAACACTTTGGAAGAGGCTAAACAGTCTGTGATAGACGATTTTTCGATGTACGATGAGTGGCTCGACAAATACGAGTATCTCATCGACTTGGGAAAGGGTCTGGAGGTGTATCCTGAAACGGAAAAGATTGAGGATAAGTTGATTAAAGGTTGTCAGTCGAGAGTTTGGCTGGATTGGAGGCTTGAGGGCGGAAAACTTTACTTCAAGGCGGACAGCGACGCCATCATCACCAAAGGGATAATCTCGCTTCTGATAAGTGTCTATTCCGGTCGTACCCCGAATGAGATCGCAGCCGATGACTTCAGTTTCATCAACCGGATAGGCCTTAAGGAGAATCTGTCTCCGACAAGGGCGAACGGTCTTGTCTCGATGATTGACACCATCAAGGCGGTGGCTTTGGAGAACAGTAAGCAATAAAGGTATGAGCATATTCAAGAAAAACAAGGAAGAGGAAAAGGAGACCGTTCCGGAGCCGCAGGTGGAGCAGGAGAGCGATGTTCTTTCGGCTGAGGATGTCAAGGCGCTGGCGCCGCTTTATGACAATGTGGTTCTGGCTTTGAAGCAGGTCTATGATCCTGAGATTCCGGTCAATATCTATGATCTTGGTCTCATTTACGAGCTTGTCATCAACAAGAAGCACGAGGCATTCATCAAGATGACTTTCACCGCTCCGAACTGTCCGATGGCAGATGAGGTGCTTGACGAGGTTCAGAGGAATGTCACGGATGTTCCCGGCATCAAGGCCTGCAATGTGGAGTTGGTCTTTGATCCGGCCTGGGATCAGTCGATGCTTTCTGACGAGGCCCGTCTGGAACTCGGAATGGATGACGTTGACACGGTTTCTGGAAGGGTTGATCCGGGAACCGGTCCGGACTATTCAAAGGAGCCGAATTCCTGATCGGGCATATTCAAGCAAGGCGTTTTTGACCGCTCTGATTTTGTTGGAATATTCGTAAGTTGTTTTGAAAGGAACAATGGCGTTTGTCAGCATCTACTTTTCCCTCGGCAGCAATCTCGGCGACCGTGAGAGGAACATCGAAGAGGCGCTCCGCCGCATGGACGAGGCCTTTGAAGGGCATTATACGGCTCTCTCGCGGCTTATCGAGACCAAGCCGATGGGTTTCTCCGGCGGCAAGTTTCTGAACGCCGTGGCGCTTTACAGAACTTACAGACCGGAAATTCCGGCGGAGGACGCGGCCACGGAAGTGCTGCGCAAGATCAAAACAATCGAGAGTGCGATGGGCAGGACCGACCCACCAGAATATGACGGTACCGGCAACCGTGTCTATCATTCCCGCATCATCGACATCGACATCCTCTTCTACGGCACCGAGCGTGTGGATATTCCTGAACTTACAATCCCCCACAAAGACATCGAGAACCGTCCCTTCGTGATGATTCCTCTTCAGGAAGTGGCCAAACCATCTCTCAAGACTGCCTTTCCGGAATATTTTGGTGCAAGATAAGTGTAAGAATCGTTGGTCTGTTTTTATTATCCAAAATGGATAATTTGATTTGGATAATTTGATTTGGATAATTATTTTTGCCGGAAAAGTAATGATGTATGGCGGAAGTTCATAATCCATTTATTACCAGAGGGTATATTCCTGCGGAGTGCTTCTGTGACAGGACTGATGAGGCACAGAGATTGACCAAGTCGTTGATAAGCGGAAATGATGTGGTACTGTTCTCGCCCCGCAGAATGGGCAAGACAGGACTGATCCGGCATGTTTTTGACGGGGAGGAAATCAAGAATTCATATTACACGTTTTTTGTTGACATTCTTCACACTACAAGCCTCAGGGAGTTTACTTTCTTTTTAGGTAAGGAAGTGTTCAGGGTTTTACAGTCGGCAGACAGGAAAATTATCGATAAACTTGTGGCGGCATTGAAATCACTTCAGGGCAGGATTACGTACGATTCAGTGACCGGTCAGCCTTCGTTCGGAATCAGTCTTGGAGACATTCAGCAGCCCGAGTTCACGTTGGAGGAGATATTCACTTACCTTGACAATGCCGGGAAGCCGTGTCTTGTGGCGATTGATGAGTTTCAGCAAATCAATGAATATGAGGACAATAATGTCGAGGCTTTTCTTCGCGGACATATTCAGAAAATGAAAAATTGCCATTTTGTTTTCGCCGGTAGCAAGAGGAGCATAATGAGCGCAATGTTTCAGTCTCCGGCCCGTCCATTCTATAAAAGTGCTGACCCTTTGGAACTTAAGGCTATTGATAAAGAGGTTTATACTGATTTTGTCGTAAAGAAGTTCAATGAATATGACAGAAGTGTCTCAAAGGAGACGGTCGAGTATGTCCACGACTTGTTTGAAGGCTATACTTACTTTATGCAAAGGACTTTCAATGAGGCGTTCGCATCGATAGACAGGGGAGAGGAGTGTTCTTTGGGCATGGTGGTGAAATCCATTGACAACATTCTGCTGATGAATGAGGTTCAATTCGCCGAGCAGATGTCAGGCCTTACAGAGAACCAGAAACGGGTACTTGCTGCCATTGCCAAAGAAGGCCGTGTCAGGAAGGTAAACACATCATCGTTCATCAACCGTTACCAGCTTTCCACGGCCAGTGTAGTCAACGCCGCCATCCGCAAACTCCTTAAGGAAGACATCATCACCGTTGATTTAAAGGAGTATTCCATCCCGGACAAGTTCCTCTGGCTTTGGGTCAACCGGCAGTACAACAATGAAATGATGCTTGTCCGGTGACAATATCTTTAAAATGTGTATCTTTGTAGGTTTTTAGGACTTTGGGAATTAAAGTACAAGAAATACTATGACACAGGACGAACTGTTCAAGGTGCTGGTGGCACATTGCAAGGAGTACGGGTTCATTTTCCCGTCAAGTGAGATTTATGACGGTCTGGCGGCTGTCTATGACTACGGCCAGATGGGGGTCGAGCTGAAGAACAACATCAAGCAGTACTGGTGGAACGCCATGACAAGGCTGAACGAGAACATCGTCGGCATCGACTCCTGCGTGTTCATGCACCCTAAGACCTGGGTCGCCTCCGGTCACGTGGCGGCGTTCAACGATCCGCTCATTGACAACAAGGACTCCAAGAAGAGGTACCGCGCCGACAACCTGATCGAGGACTATCTCGGGAAGATCGAGGAGAAGATGAACAAGGAGGTCGAGAAGGGACGCAGGAAGTTCGGCGAGGCTTTCAACGAGGAGCAGTTCCGCGCGACCAACCCCAACATCCTCAGGGATAAGGCTAAATACGACGAGGTTCACAACCGCTATGTGGCCGCCGAACAGGCCAATGACCTGAAGGAATACAGACAGATCATCATTGACTGCGGCATCGTGGATCCTATCTCCGGCACAGCCAACTGGACGGATGTGCGTCAGTTCAACCTGATGTTCTCCACCCAGATCAGCAACACCGGCGATGCGGACGACAAGATCTACCTCCGTCCTGAGACGGCGCAGGGAATCTTCATTGAATATCTCAACGTCCAGAAGACCGGCCGCATGAAGGTTCCGTTCGGAATCGCACAGATAGGAAAGGCCTTCAGGAACGAGATTGTGGCAAGACAGTTCATATTCAGAATGAGGGAGTTCGAGCAGATGGAGATGGAGTTCTTCTGCCGCCCGGGTACAGAGATGGAGTGGTTCAGGAAATGGAAGGAGAACCGTATGAAATGGCACGTCAGCCTCGGGATGGGAGCGGAGAATTACCGTTTCCACGACCATGAGAAACTGGCTCACTACGCCAACGCCGCCACCGACATAGAATTCAACTTCCCGTTCGGTTTCAAGGAGTTGGAGGGAATCCACTCCCGTACGGACTTTGACCTCGGCAACCATCAGAGGCTGTCCGGAAAGAAGATCCAGTACTTCGATCCGGAGACCAATGAGAGCTACGTTCCTTACTGTGTGGAGACATCCATCGGTGTGGACAGGATGTTCCTTGCCGTGCTCAGCCATTCCTACAAGGTTGAGTGGCTTGAGGGAGGGGAGAGCCGCGTCGTGCTTGGCATTCCTGCCCCTCTGGCTCCTGTAAAGGTCGCCGTACTGCCTCTTATCAACAAGGACGGTCTTCCTGATAAGGCTCAGGAGGTGATGAACGAACTCAAGTACGATTTCAACTGCCAGTATGACCCGAAGGATTCCATCGGCAAGCGTTACCGCCGTCAGGATGCCATAGGCACTCCGTTCTGCGTGACCATTGACCATGACTCGCTTGGCGACAACTGCATCACCATCCGCGAGCGCGACACGATGGAGCAGAGAAGGGTTCCGATCGCCGAGCTCCGCAGCCTCATCGACAAGGAAGTCAACATGAACAACCTCCTCAGGAAGCTTTAGTAAGCGTTAAAAACTCTATCTTCGAAATACGGCCAAATCTGTAACGGGGACTAAAAAGTCCCTGAGATTGGAGCGAAGCGGCTCAAGGGGTCTGGGGAATACGGTTCCCAGTGCCCCCAGGGGGGTGTCACGAAGTGACTGGAGGGTGAAAAATACGAGGGTGACTTTTTGGTCACCCTCGTGATTGAACCTGTGATGTCAAACCTACTTCTTCAGCGTCTTGAAGAGGGAGGTGAGTGTCGAGGCGGCGGAAACGACTTCTTTGGCACTGGAGGCTGTCGATGAGGAAATCATCTTGCCGAGAGCATCGGTGGCCGCTGACTTGGCGGCATTGCTTGCGGCTGTCTTCGCAGACGTCTGCAACGAGGAAAGATCCAGTCCGGAGAGTTTGGTCAGGCTGCTCAGCACTGTCGAGGAGTTGCTGCTGTTTACAAGTTTACCGGAACCCGAGATCAGTCCCTTCACAAAGTTGGTTGTGCTTGTGTTTGATTTCAGACCTTTGATGTTGTTGGCCAGGGTGACCATGTTCACAATGTTCGTAGGGTTAGTCAGATCCAGGTTTCCGTTGCTCTTGAACTGGGTGTAGAGCGCCAGAAGAGCCTTGCCGGCGGCGGCTCCGTTGTTCTTGGTAAGAGTTGTGGATGTTGTCTGGTCGGCCGGAACGGCGGCTGAAGACACATTGGCGCGGCAAGGAGCCGCAAGAACCGCCGTCAAAGCGGCGACCGCAAAGAATTTCAATACTTTCATCTTATTAATGATTTTGTTCCTATCGCATTACATGGCAAAAATACTGTAAAGATCCTAAAACCGAAAACAAGAAGCCGTTTTTGTCTGAAAAATGTGATATTTTGTAGTAATATTTGCCGACAAATATTGAACTTATATTAGCATTAATATCATAATATTTGTAAGATGTTGATAAAAAGCAACTTCTTTCAATATGCCCTTCTTGTTGTCAATGATAATTGATTGATATTCAGAGGAATCGGTGCCAAAAAAATAAGAACTGGAATCTTAATTTTGAAGTAAAAGTTTGATTTTCAATAATATAAGATTAGCCAAAAGTAAAACTTTTTTTCATTACTTTTTCACCGATTCTTCGTAACTTTATAGTCGCAAACTATTAACTGTTATTTAAGATGAGAAAAAGTTTACTGTTATTATTTTTGTTTTTGACATTCAGTAATTCGTTGTTTTCACAGGAGAACAAGAATCCAAGTTTCAACCGTGTCTTCGCGGGAAACGTTGAGGCAGGAGTTCTTTTCAATGACGGCTTTGCGGGTGAATATGTAAATCTGTCATCTGGGTACAACATTCTTCCCGGGCTGTTCGCCGGGATGGGAATCGGGATAAAGGATCAGCGGTTCAACACTCCTTCGAATGTGAAGTCAGTTCTTGTCCCTACATTCATCCAGTTGAGGTACAGCTTTCTGAACAAGTCCGTAAGCCCTTTCATAGATTTGAAAGGTGGATTGATATCGGACTATTCTCCTTCCTTGAAGGATATGCCTGAGGGTTTCCGTGATTCCGGTTGCGGCCATTTCTTCAGGGTTGGAATCGGCGTTGACTACAAGAGATACTCGTTCTACGTTGGTGACGACTGGTCGCAGATTTCGTA
>CAVFMX010000114.1:0-2392 GCA_963623745.1 Bulleidia sp. | reverse complement strand
CGCTATGACAATTAAAGATTTGCAGCCGAAGGCCGTTTGGGAGAACTTCTACGGTCTGACAAGGGTTCCTCGCCCTTCAAAGCATGAAGGCAAGGTTCAGGAATATCTTCTGAATTGGGGGAAAGAGCACGGTGTCGATGTCAGGAAGGACGACACAGGCAACATCATATTCACGGCACCGGCCACCCCGGGTTTTGAGAACCGCAAGGGCGTGATCATGCAGGCGCACATGGACATGGTTCCGCAGAAGACCGCCGACACGAAGCACGACTTTCTCTCCGACCCCATCGAGACCGAGATCAAGGGAGAGTGGGTGACGGCCAAGGGGACTACCCTCGGAGCCGACAACGGCATCGGAGTGGCTCTCGCGCTTTCCGTCCTTCAGGACAAGACTTTGAAGCACGGCCCGCTTGAGGCGCTCATAACTTACGATGAGGAGACAGGCATGACAGGCGCCAACTCTCTCAAGGCCGGCATTCTGAAGGGTGACATCCTTCTCAACCTCGACTCGGAGGAGGAAGGCGAACTTTGCACCGGCTGCGCCGGCGGAGTTGACGGCACCGCTGACTTCGCTTACAGAACCTACAAGACTCCGGAGGGCTTCATAGGCTGCAAGATCACCGTCAAAGGCCTCAAAGGCGGTCACTCAGGCATGGACATCTCCCTCTTCAGGGGCAACGCCAACAAGATCGTCTGCCGTCTTCTCGAAGCGGCGATCTCCGAATATGACGTAAAGGTGGCATCCATCACCGGAGGCTCCCTCCGCAATGCCATTCCGTTCGAGGCCGAGGCCGAGATTCTCGTTCCGGCGGCGGAATCGCGCAAGGTCAAGACTCTCATCGAAAAGAAGTTTGAGGAGTCCAGGTTCGAGTACCAGTACTCGGATCCGGACATGGTTCTGATTTATGAGAAGCAGAGCGCTCCGGCGACCCGATACATCAGTCCGAAGGTGATCGGCAGAGCCGTCAAGGCCATTCTGGCATGCCCTCACGGAGTCCAGAGGATGAGCGACACCCTTTCCGGACTTACCGAGACATCCACAAACATGGCCATAGTCCGCACGCAGAAAGGACATCTCACGGTTCATTCACTGACCCGCAGTTCCATCGACAGCGCCAAGATGTACCTTTCGGATTCCATCCGCTACGTGTTCGAACTCGCCGGTGCTGAATATTCGACATCAGGTGCCTACAGCGGCTGGGCTCCGAAACTCGGCACACCGATGATCAAGATTCTGGAGGACACCTACAAATCCCTTTTCGGGAAGGATCTCAAGATCACCGCGACCCACGGTGGACTTGAGTGCGCGATCATGGGAGCCAAGTACCCGAACTGGGAGATGGTCTCGATCGGACCGGACATCCTCTACCCTCACTCTCCGGACGAGCGCGTGAACATCGCCTCTGTCGCCCGGACCTGGACGTTCCTCACAGCCGTGCTTGAGAATATTCCTAAAGTCTGATTTGCGTAAGTTGGGATAATTGACTATATTTGCAGTCCTTTTGGGTTGGCATACGTCCCCAGAAGGATTGTATTTTATTTATTACTAAACAATTAATCAGATGTTAAAACAGTACGAAACCGTTTTCATCGCAACTCCCGTTTTGTCTGAGCAACAGATAAAGGAAGCGGTTGCCAAGTACACAAAGCTTATCGCCGACAATGGTGGCGAGGTTGTGTACGAGGAGGACTGGGGACTCCGTCAGCTGGCCTATCCGATCCAGCACAAGACCTCAGGATTCTATTATCTCATTCAGTTCAAGGCTGATCCAAGTTTCATCAACGTTCTTGAGACTCAGTACTTCCGTGATGAAAAGATCATCAGGTTCCTTACCGTGGCTCTTGACAAGCACGCCGAGGCTTACGCCGCGAAGAGAAGGGAGAACAGGAACAAGCCTGCCGCGCCAAAGGCTGAGGAGGCTCCGGTGGCCGCTGAAGAGAAAAAAGAGGAAAACGCTTAATCAAGGAGGAATAAACTATGGCACAGAATGACGCACAGAATGCGGGAATCCGCTATCTCAATCCTCCTACCGTAGAGGTAAGAAAGAAAAAGTACTGCCGTTTCAAGAAGGCTGGCATCAAGTACGTTGACTACAAGGATGCCGAGTTCCTCAAGAAGTTCCTCAACGAGCAGGGTAAGATTCTCCCACGCCGCATCACCGGTACTTCCCTGAAGTTCCAGAGAAAGGTCGCCCAGGCGGTCAAGAGAGCCCGTTCCCTTGCTCTGCTTCCTTATGTGACTGACCTTCTTAAATAATTAGGAGAGCGAGATTATGAAGATCATTTTGAAAAAAGAGGTTGCCAATCTCGGCGAGGCCGGAGATGTGGTAGAGGTAAAGTCAGGTTACGGCCGCAACTATCTTATCCCTCAGGGATTCGCCTGCGCCGCCAC
>CAVFMX010000113.1:0-20121 GCA_963623745.1 Bulleidia sp. | reverse complement strand
TGGACATCGACAAGGCGAATGTCTTCAAGGCCTATTCCGACAAGGTCGGCGAGATTTTCACGGGAGAGATCTACCAGACGTGGTCGAAGGAGGTCATCATCCTCGACGACGACAACAACGAGCTGCATCTGCCAAAGGCGGAGCAGATCCCGGGAGAGAGGTTCAAGAAGGGAGACACTCTCCGCGCCATAATCAAGAGCGTGGAGATGAAGAACAACACCACCCCTTACATCACCCTTTCCAGAACATCCAACGAGTTCCTTGAGAAACTCTTCGAACATGAGGTTCCGGAGATCTTCGACGGTCTGATCACAATCAAGAAAGTCGTGCGTGTGCCCGGTGAGCGCGCCAAGGTCGCCGTGGAGTCCTACGACGAGCGGATCGACCCGATCGGCGCCTGCATCGGCGTGAAGGGCTCAAGGATCATCGGAATCGTGCGTGAGCTCCGCAACGAGAACATCGACGTGCTTCAGTGGACGAACAACACGCAGCTCCTCATCCAGAGGGCGCTCAACCCGGCGAGAGTCTCATCGATCGACCTTGGAAACTCGGAAGAGGACAAGATCAAGGTTTACATGCAGCCTGACGAGGTCAAGAAGGGTATCGGCCGCGGAGGCTGCAACATCAAACTGGCCGGAATGCTCGTCGGAAGGGAGATCGAAGTTTGGAGAGAACTCCCTAAGGACGAGGCACAGGAGGAAGAGGACGTGCTGCTCGGCGAGTTCAGCAACGAGATCGACCAGTGGGTCATCGACCGTCTGGAGGCCATCGGCTGCGACACCGCCAAGAGCGTGCTCGCGTTCACGCCTGAGGACATCGCCAAGAGGGCTGACCTTGAAGACGAAACCGTCGCCGAGGTGTTCAGGATACTGAAAGCCGAATTTGAAGAATAGTTCCGGCACGATAGCGGACAATCATTAATTTAAACGGGGTTGAATATGGCAGAAATCAGACTAAACAAGATAATCAGAACTTATAACATCGGACTTCAGAACCTGGTTGACTTTTTGGCCGGCAAGGGGGTGGAAATCGAGGCCAATCCTAACGCAAAGATCTCGGACGAGCTTCTTCCGGAAATCGAGAAGCAGTTCGGAAAGGATCTGGAGTTGAAACGGGCTTCGGAAAAAGTGGACATCAAGCTCAATGAAATTCTGGAGAAATCCTCCAGAAAGCAGCCGGACAGCGTAAAGGAGGAAGATGAGGAGCCGGTCAGGGAGACTGTCATAAAGACAACCATCTTCACCCCGGTCGAGCCGAAGCCGGAACCGGAGAGGGTTCAGCCTGAGGTGCGCGAGGCCCGGCCGGAGGCGAGGCCGGAAGGTCAGGCGCAGCCGGCCAAGGAGGCTCCTGCTTCCGGGACGGCAAGGGATCCGGAGACAGTTCCTGCCGGGCAACCTGTCCTGAAGACTCCCGCCAAGGAGCCTAAGGCAGAGGTGGCCGAGGACAAACCGGAGCCGCAGCCCGATGTCATGAAGGCCGAAACCGCCAAAGAAACCGCCCCTGAGCAGACAACCCCGGCTTCAGGGAAGGAGGATCATGGCGACGGGAGGCCGACAGGCAGACCCGAGAGTGAACCTGCCGGAACCTCCGGGCAGAAAGAGGAGCAGGCAAAGGCGAAACCCCGGCAGCCGGAAGAAAAACCGGAGACCAAAGAGGAGAAACCGGCCGCCGAGAATTCCACGCCTGGTTTCAAGGTTCTCGGAAAGATAGATCTGTCCCAATTCGAGCCGAAGAAAGGCAACAAGAAGAGGGAGAGGATCGCCAAGGGGAGCCAGAAGGTTGACGTGGCGAAGGAAGGTAGGCAGGCTGACAACAACAGTTCGCGCAAGGACAGAAACAACAAGAACGCCAAGCAAGCTCAGGATCAGGGCAAGGGCGGGAAGAAGCGGAACCGTGGAGCGGACCGCTTCAAGCCGGCGATGACCGAAGAGGAGCAGGAGGCGATGCAGAAGGAGATCCAGAAGCAGGTCAAGGAGACCTACGCAAGGATGAACGACAACAAGAAGAACAACTTCGGAGCCAAATACAGAAAGGAGAAGAGGGAGCAGGCCGCTGCCAAGTCCCAGGAGGAGATGGCACAGGAGATAGCCGGCAAGAAGGTTCTCAAGGTCACCGAATTCGTGACAGTGAACGACCTCGCCACTCTCATGAACAGCACCCCTGTCAACGAGGTCATCAAAGCATGCATGGATCTCGGTCTGATGGTGTCCATCAACCAAAGGCTTGACGCCGAGGCTCTCGTGCTTGTCGCCGAGCAGTTCGGCTACAAGGTCGAGTTCGTCACGGCAGATCTCACCGAGGAGATCGAGGGGAGCAGCGAGCAGGCCGACCGCGAGGAGGATCTCGTCCCAAGGCCGCCGATCATCACCGTGATGGGTCACGTTGACCACGGCAAGACATCGCTGCTCGACTATATCCGCAAATCGAACGTCATCGCCGGAGAGGCGGGCGGCATCACGCAGCATATCGGCGCCTACAACGTGAAGCTCCCTGACGGCAGAAGAATCACCTTCCTGGACACCCCGGGTCACGAGGCGTTCACCGCCATGCGGGCCCGCGGAGCCCAGCTCACCGACCTTGCGATCATCATCATCGCGGCTGACGACGCGGTGATGCCTCAGACAGTCGAGGCCATCAACCACGCCCAGGCGGCAGGAGTGCCGATGGTGTTCGCCATCAACAAGATCGACAAACCGGGTGCACAGCCGGAAAAAATCTACCAGCAACTGTCCCAGATGAACATCCTCACGGAAGCATGGGGCGGAAAGTACCAGTGTCAGGAGATCTCCGCCAAGAAAGGCCTCAACGTGGGCAAGCTTCTTGAGAAGATTCTTCTTGAGACCGATCTCCTTGACCTCAAGGCCAATCCGGCCAAGAACGGAGTGGGAGCGGTCATCGAGTCATCTCTGGACAAGGGGCGCGGCTATGTCGCCACGGTTCTCGTGCAGGACGGAACCCTCAAGACCGGAGACATGGTGCTGAGCGGCAGTTGCTATGGCCGTGTGAAGGCCATGTTCAACGAGCGCGGGCAGAAGGTGAAAGAGGCCGGTCCTTCCACTCCTGTCTCGATCCTCGGACTCAACGGTGCCCCGAGCGCCGGTGACAAGTTCAATGTGATGAGCGACGAGAAGGAGGCCAAGGCGATCGCCAACAAGCGCGAACAGCTCCTGAGGATCCAGGGCATCAAGACGCAGAAACACATGACCCTTGAGGAGATCGGGCGAAGGATCGCCATCGGCAATTTCAAGGAGCTCAACGTAATCGTGAAAGGTGATGTGGACGGCTCCGTCGAGGCTCTGTCGGATTCCCTCATCAAACTCTCCACCGAGCAGGTCCGCGTGAATGTGATCCACAAGGCGGTAGGAGCCATCTCCGAGTCCGATGTGATCCTCGCGGAGGCTTCGGACGCCGTCATCATCGGATTCCAGGTCCGTCCTTCGACCGATGCCAGGAAACTGGCTGACGATCAAGGCATCGAGATCCGCCTGTACTCGGTCATCTATGATGCGATCAATGATGTGAAGGACGGTATCGAGGGCATGCTTGAGCCGATCAAGAAGGAGGAGATCACCGGCGCGGCCGAGGTCAAGCAGACCTTCAAGATCTCCAAGGTCGGAACGATCGCGGGATGCCTTGTCCGGGACGGAAAGATCTCGAAGACGGCGCAGTGCAGGCTCATCCGCGACGGCATCGTGGTCTATACCGGCGAACTTGCATCCCTAAAGAGAGGCAAGGACGACGCGAAAGAAGTCTCCGCCGGAATGGAGTGCGGCATCGGCATCGAGAAGTTCAACGACCTGAAGGTCGGAGACATCATCGAGGCGTTCGTGATAACAGAAATAAAGCAGACGCTTGATTAAAATCGAAGGAGGCTAAAAAGCCTCCTTCGATTTTAATATTACACATTCCTATATTTTTATGTGACAACCATAAGGAAGTGATTTTATATAATCTTCCATAAACTGATAATCTGGTGTGTCATCATCCTTTGTGGGCAAAGGAATGAGAGACGTTTTCATAATTTCCTGTGTCCACTTGTTATTAAATGCATATTTTGTACTCTCATTTTTAATAACCGCACAGAAAAAGAGAGCGATGAAAGGATTTAAATCAAACAGAGGAGACAGAATATTGACATCATCTGTGGCCCAATATGGCTTATCTTGGTAGAAGGACTCACCTATTGAACCATTATAGCACACAGAGATTGTACCTGCGGGGTTCAGATGATCATTGTTACCAATATGATTAGTAATACCATTATTAAATGCCGATGCACCCACATAGTTAATAGAACCCTCCCTCTGATCAGCCTTTGTCAACCGCTGTCCCTTTTCTACCTTGAAAAGTTTTCCAATTTCAAAATATTTCCATTTGACATTTTCCAGACTGAGTGGAACAGCAGCACTTCCATTCAGGATTGCCTCATACTTAGGAGACAGAGCGATACCATAAAGAGTGCGCTCCTTTACTCTTTGTACAAAATCGGCCTCATCAATATCCGCCTTGAAAAGCGCAAATGACAATGTGCGTTTCATAAAGTCCGCCTGAACAGGCAAAGGTATGTCAATCTTTTCCTGGTAACAGAGATGGGCATCCGGCTTTATCCATTGTATAGACTTATGCCCACTTCGTTTTTGAACTATCTCCACCCATTCATCCTCAATGGCGTCCCATCGGTTACGGATATCCTGACGTCCTTGATTCTTGATTGTCTCAAGCCCGTCTTCCGCCATATAGCAGGTGAATATCTCTTTGTTACCTTGAGGAATGCCAGCGGTAAACACAAAGATGCTTGTCGTCACTCCCGAAAAGATATCTTTAGGGAGTTTGATGATCTTCTCCAAAGTGGAAAACTGCAACCACCTTGACACTCGCCTGTGAGATTTCTCCAATTTATTGTCAGGCAGAATAAATGCACAAGTAGTACCTTTCTCCACATTGGCAAGAACATTGGCGACAATATCCAAGCACCCGTATTTGTTTTCAAAGGGCGGATTCATCAAAACCTTTGTAATAGGCTTTGACTTAATCCACCGCCCTGCTTCTTCTGTTCTGCTGTCGTTGTATTCAAGATTTGTCTTTCCGTCTTTGTGGATAAGCATATTAGCACAAGCAAGAGCATAAATCTCTCGATCGAACTCTATGCCAAATAACTGGGTTTGTGCGATTTCAATGGCGCGCTTTGTACGAATACCACCAACTTCTTTTATCATATTGCACATTGCCTTGACAAGGAATGCACCACTCCCGCAAGCAGCATCAAGGACATAGTCCTTATGTGTCGTGTTCGTTATCCGATACATAAACGAGGTAATATGATCCGGTGTGAAAACCTGCCCTGATTCCGACTTCGCCTTATAACGATTGAATTCATTGAAGAAGATAGCCATAACATCCTCTCCGTTCCAGAAGTCAGAATTTATGTTGTCAGATATTTGTGAAACATCATTGATAAACTTGTTAATGGCCTCTTGACTGCAATTTGCATTCAATTTAATCTCAGAGAATACCTCCAGAAGTGTTTGAAGCTTCATATTCTTTGCAAGATCAGCAGAGAATGACGCCGTTAATGTCTCACGTATAGATGTTGTGAACATCGCAAACGACATTCCCTCGAACAGGCGCGCACCATAACGTTTGGCTACCAATGCGCACGCCGTAAAGATCATACGATGATACAAATTCTTTATCACGAAGTTAAAGTGAAGGGTATCATTGATACTTCGAGTCAAAGAGTATATCAGTGACTTGTCTATCTTATTGATAGCAAAGAAACCCAAATAATACTCTTTTGCTTTTAGCCCACCTTGTGTATCGGCTTTCTTTGTCCCTTTATAGACCTCAGTCTCATACCCGTTGTATAGAACGCCAACTACGTGTTTGTATTTCTTCTGTACAATTTTTATATTCTTAATTAATTCTTCACGTTCTTTTTTGCCAAGCAAGACGTTAGAGCCCTTAACTTCAAGAATGAGAGCAGGGAAATGAGTTTCATTCGGCAAATACCAGCCATCAGGACGGTCTTTGACTCCTTGAAAGCCCAACTTGTTGAAAGATGTCAATTGGCCGACACCTGCCTGTGCTGACTCTGTCGGCTCCAAGTCCAATACCTTTCTTGCCAGATCCCTAACCTCATCTTCTGTTAATTCGTATCTCATATCTGCCTTTCTTAGATTATCATAAGAATTTATACATATTGCGAAATATAAGTTTCTTTTTTCGTAAATGTACTAAAAAAAGCGATCATTATCAATTATTTTCGTGAGAGACGGTAGAGTTTTACCGTGCGGACAGCCTCGGCGACATCGTGGACGCGGAGGATGTCCGCGCCGTTCTGGAGGGCGATGAAGTCAGCGACCTGTGTGGCAGGCAATGCGTCAGCTGGAGTGATGCCCAAAGGCCGGAACAGGAAACTCTTGCGGGAAAGACCGACAAGGATTTCCTTGCCGAATTCCTCAAAGACGGACATCTCGCGCAACAGTTGCCAGTTCTGCTCCACGGTCTTGGCAAAGCCGAACCCGGGATCCAGAATCCAGTCCTTCACACCGTGCCGGTCAGCCTCGGCGGCTATTCCCTCGAAGAACTCCCGGACGGCCTCGGTGACATTGTCATAGTCCGTAAGACTCTGCATGTTCTTCGGTGTCCCGCGGGTGTGCATCGCGATGTACGGCAACCCGAGCCTCCCGAGCAGCCTCCACATGTCCCCGCATCCGCCGCTGACATCGTTCACGATGAACGGGCCGATGATGTCGAACGCACGGCTCACGATCCCCGGTCTGAAAGTGTCGATGGAAACGTGGACACAGGGATGTTCCGACGCAAGGATATTCAATGCCGGCTCAAGCCTTCTCCACTCTTCCTCCCCGCTGATGGAGTCAGAACCCGGACGGGTCGAACACGCCCCCAGATCGAGGATGTCCGCACCCGAGGCGAGCATATTCTCAATCCTGCCCCGGAAAAGTTCCTCATCAAAGATCCCGTCAGCACGGAGATTGCGGCTGCCGGCGAAGAAAGAGTCATCGGTTAGGTTGACAATGCCCATCACCTGGATGTTCCTGTCCACATCACTTCCCATATTGACATTATTTTTAAACAAAAATAGACAAAAATTGAATATATTTGTGATTTGTGGAATGTCTTGACGAAGACTCAAGACCTCCATCAGAAAACAATCGTTATGCTGGTCGTTCTGGAAGGTTTGGACGGAGCGGGGAAATCCACGCAAGTCAAGAAGTTGAGGGCGTATCTTGAAAAGATCTGCCAGGAGTTGGAGTACATCCACTTTCCGAGGTACGACGCCCCGGTTTACGGGGATCTGATCAGCCGGTTTCTGCGCGGGGATTTCGGAAGCAACGAGTCCGTACACCCCCAGCTGGTGGCTCTGCTGTTCGCCGAGGACAGGCACGGGGCGGCTCCATTGATGAAAAAGACCCTTGCGGAGGGCGGCTCGGTGCTGCTTGACAGGTACGTTTACTCCAACATCGCCTACCAGTGCGCCAAGCTTCAGGATCCTGCGGAGAAAGAGAACCTGCGCGAATGGATAATTAACACCGAATATGGCGACTTCGGGCTGCCAAGACCTGACCTGAACATCTTCCTGGACGTTCCCATCTCGTTCGTCGAAAGCAGGTTGGAGTCGGCAAGAACCGGCAGCGACAGGGACTATCTCCACGGCTCGCAGGACATCCATGAATCAGACATCGGGTTCCAGAGGCAGGTTCAGGCGATTTACCGCCGGCAGGTCACCCTCGATCCGGATTTCATCAGGATTGACTGCTCGGACGAATTCGGGGAGATGCTGCCGCCGGAGGGGATATTCGCCAAGGTCAAGGAAGTTATTGACGAACATATCGGAATAAAATGAGCAACGTTTTTCTTTTCAGGCTCAGAAGGCTGTGCGCATTCATCGTGGGAGTGGTTTTCCTGGCCGCCGGAATCTTCAAGCTGCTTGATCCGGTCGGAGCCGGGCTGGTGATGGAAGGGTATTTCAGATTCTTCCATGTGACATTCCTGCTGCCGGCCGCAAAAGTCGCCGCCGTGTTCTTCGCGCTTGCCGAGGCCATCCTCGGTGCGGCACTGGTCAGCGGAGTCTGGAGGAGGCAGGTGGCGGTCATCACCTCGGCGATGATTGTCTTTTTCACCGTGCTGACGTTGTTTCTGGCCATATTCAATCCGGTCAGTCTCACCGACTGCGGGTGCTTCGGCGAAGTCATCCATCTGACCAATCTCCAGACATTCCTCAAGAATCTGATCCTGCTTGCCTTGGCGATGGTGGCATTCCTGCCCTTCAAGCATTTCGGGAAGAATAGAAAACGGAAATATGTCTCTTTCGGCATCGTGGCGACCTCGATAATTATCTTCGCGGCCTACTCGCTGACAAGCATCCCGATTGTGGATTACACCGAGTTCACTCCGGGAAGCGAGCTGCTGGCAGGCGAAGGAGACGGGGATGAGGAAGACTCCGGAATCTACAAGGCCACGATCATCTACGAGAAGAACGGGCAGGAGGGAGCCTTCGATCTGGATCATCTTCCGGACTCGACATGGACTTTCGTCCGCACTGAGACCATTCTGATCAACGGAACGGACATCGAGGACAACAACCCCGCTCTCCCGTTCACGGATTCATTGGGGAATTATCAGGACGAAAGAGCCACGCACGGCAATGTGCTTGCTGTTTCGGTCTATGACCCGGACAAGGCGGACGGAGTCTTCTGGACAAGGACAGCCGATGCCCTTGACGGGGCGCGGGCCGCCGGGTTCACTCCCCTGCTGCTGGTTTCCTCAACAAAGGAGCAGTTTGACAGGTTGTCTGTGATTGTACCGGATGTCCGTTCCCGGCTGGCAGGATCGACATATTTCGCCGACAGGAAGACGCTCGTCACCCTCAACCGCTCGAACGGCGGAGCGACATGGTTCAATGACGGCCAGCTCATCCGGAAATATTCCCGCGGCGGGATCCCGACCGCCGAGAACCTGCTTAGGATGACAGGTGACGACCCGACCGAAGAGATGCTGCATCACAGTACCCGGAACAGACTCCGCTTCCAGGGCTTCATGCTCTACGTCTTCGCCATTCTTCTGATACTCTGATTTTCTCCACCGAACGGAATTTGAGAGACCTATAGCAGCAAGTAGGATCTGCCCTGAAAGCCCGCATCAGTACAGCCGGTAGCCTCGCAGTGCACGCTGTTTTGCAATGTGACCGGGGCAGAGGGATTCGAGGAGGGCGTGGAATCCCGGGCCGTGGTCGGGGTGACGGAGGTGGCAGAGTTCGTGGAGGATGACGTAGTCCCGCAGCTCGTCCGGAAGGCGTACGAGGTTGAGGTTCAGGTTGATGTTGCCTTTGCGCGAACAGCTTCCCCAATTGGAGGAGTTGTGCTTGACGCGGACGGCGTTATATTCAAATGAGTGTCTTTCCGCAAGTTCCTTCAGGCGCGCCGGGAGCACTTCTTTCGCCACCTTGCGAAGCTCCTCGATCTCCTCCGGAGCGGGAATATGTTCGTCTCCGATCCGCTCGCGTTGCCGCTCCTGAACCCTCAGGACCCAGCCTTTTTTCGCCAGGAAGAACTCCAGCCCGGCCTTGTAGGAGACAAAGCAAGGGATTGTGACGGTAACGCCCCCACGGGGATTCACGCGAAGTGTCACCCTGCGGGAGCGTACGTTTTTCCGGATGGTCACGGTTCCGGCGTCCGGATCATCAAACAGTTTCTCCATCCGCGATCTCGTCCGCACTTGGAATCACGTCACAGTTGCCTTGCGGTGATTCTGTCCGGATTCCGGAAATCACCTTGAGCGCCAAAGCCAGCACGGCAGCGCTGACGATGATGATGACCACGTAGTACTTCATCGGCACGATGTCCGACAGACTTGCATCGACTCCGAAGTCCTTGAATGCCGGCAGCTTGGATGACAGGACCGAGAGCGTGTTGTTGACGCAGTGCATCAGCATGGTGAGTTTCAGCGATCCTGTCTTGTAATAGACGTAGCCGAAAAGGCTTCCGAGGATGAACGCCGAGAGTCCCTGCCAGAGATTGCCGTGGATCGTGGCGAAGAAGATCGCCGAGATCGCGATCGCCAGTGCAGGATTCATCCCTCTGCGGTTTCCGTCTTCACCGGGCTCACCTTTGCGGGAATAGTTCAGAAGACCTCGCAACACAATCCCCCTGCACATCCACTCCTCAAACACCGGAGCGAAGATGCACATGCTCAAGACGCTCACCCAAAGCGGGCCGTCCAACAACCGCTCCATGGTCTTGACCAGAGACTCGTCCATGTCGGGCAGTCTGGCCGTCAGAGGATCAAGGATGAATCCCAAAGCGACGGTCGCCAGCGCCGCAAGGGTCACTGTGACGGCATCGCCCTTTGCTCCGAAATGATTGCTGTCCAAAGCATAGCCTCTGTCGAACGTGGAGTTGCCCATGCTTTTGAGCCTCGCATACATCAGCACAGGGATGAACTGCACCGGATAGACGATCAGCATGCTGTAGCAGAGCGGAATCCCGGGCGCAAGAAGCATCAGCCCGATGTTGACAAGGCTCCCGAAGATCATCCCGGCCAGGAACCAGCCCAGAACGGCAAAAACACCGGCCACGCCCGGAGTGTACCAGGCGCAGCCGGACAGAAGGTCGTAGTTCCTCTCGACCTTGCGTGGTCTGAGAAAGGACATTACTTCTTCCAGAGAGGTGTAGGATAGACTCCCTTGTCCACGAGTTCCTGGAATTTCGCCACGACTCCCGGACGGTCCTCCTTGTAGGTCACACCGAACCAGTGAGAGTCGGTCGAGAGAACCTCGCACTTGTAGCCGCGCTCCTTCATCATGATGTCAACGGCGTAAGGAATGTAATATTCCTTCTTCAGTTCGCCGATGTTCTGCTCCAGGAATGCCGTGAACACTTCCTCGCTGAGCCGGAAGTAGTCCGGAGTGAATCCCCACATGTTCATTGAGCAGAGAGCCTTGCCGTCAAGCTCGACGTGTGTGTCGCCATTGACCGAGTTGTCGCCATAGACCTTGCCGTCCGCCTCCTTGCCGATGTTCAGATGCTCGGCGATGCCGGTGAGATGGAGATCCTTGTCGTAGTAGCAGATGCCGCGTGAGACCTTGCCGTACTCGGAAAGGGTGTTGTCAAGCTCGAAGCCGACGATGCTGCATGTGCCGGCGCTGTTCTCGTGAGCCCTGAGCCAGTCGCCGAGAATCCTGAATGAATCCTTGCCGTAGTAGTCGTCACCGTTGATGACGGCGAACGGCTCGTGGATGACATCCTTCGCCATCAGCACGGCGTGGGCGGTTCCCCAAGGCTTCTGCCTCTCCGGGTTGAGGGTGAACCGGGAAGGAATTCTGTCCAGCTCCTGGATCACGAAATCGAACTCGAGAGGTGTGCCGTCAGGGCAGGTGACACCGCTGTATTTCTCTTTCACCGTCTGCTCGAACTGCTCGCGGAAATATTCCCGGACAATGTAAACGACCTTGCCGAAACCGGCGTTGACAGCGTCGTAGATTGAATAGTCGATGATTGTCTCGCCGTTGGGGCCGAGTCCGTCCATCTGCTTCAGGCCGCCGTAACGGCTGCCCATGCCTGCCGCAAGTACAAGAAGTGTAGGTTTCATATTTTTTGAATGTTAATGATTTCTAATCCCGCAAAATTAACTATTTTTGTGAAAATAATGTTCTAAAGTCGTGGGAAAGTTCAAGGACATCTGGAATAGGGATTTGGATGGCAGGAACGCTGAAAGGCGCTCTTTTTTCCGTTACGCCATCTGCGCCACCGCCTTTTTCGTCGTCATGGTCGGGTTCGTCAACCAGAACAACATCGTCCGTTGGATCAAGGCCGGTTTCGAGATCCGCAACCAGGAGCGGCTGATCGAGAGGTACAGCGCCGAGATCAAGGACATGGAGAACCGTATCCACGGCCTGACCTCCGACAGGGACTCGCTTGAACAGTTCGCCCGCGAGAGTTTCGGATTCGCCGAACCGGGCGACGACGTGTACGTCATAGAAAAATAATATCATTCGAATATGGATCTTCATTCTCTTCTGGCAGTGTCTCCGATCGACGGTCGCTATGCTGCCAAAACAGCTTCGTTGAGACAGTACTTCAGCGAGTTCGCCTTCATCCGCAATCGTGTAAGGGTGGAGGTGGAGTACTTCATCGCCCTGTGCGGAATTCCTCTGCCCCAGCTTGCCGACTTCGGCGAAGGCACAGGACTGACCCGCGATGAACTTTTCTCCCGTCTGCGGGCGCTCTATCAGACGATGACGCCGGATGACGCCGGGAAAGTGAAAGACATCGAAAAGGTCACCAACCACGATGTCAAGGCCGTGGAATATTTCATAAAGGAGAATTTCAAGGCTTTGGGAATCTCCCGCTGGCGGGAGTTCGTCCATTTCGGCCTGACCTCACAGGACATCAACAACACGGCCCAGCCGCTGATGCTGAAGGAAGCTCTTGAGAATGAATATATTCCTGTGCTGAAAGAGGTGATTTCCATCCTTGCCGCCGATGTGGAGGCTTGGAAGGATGTCCCGATGCTTGCCAGAACCCACGGCCAGCCGGCCACTCCGACAAGGCTCGGGAAGGAGTTTCAGGTCTTTGTCTCACGGCTTGAGGAACAGCTCCGCCAGTTCGGCCAGCTGACCTGGCCTGCCAAGTTCGGAGGCGCCACCGGCAACATGAATGCCCACAAGGTCGCCTTCCCGGACTTTGACTGGCCTGCCTTCGCAGACAGGTTCGTTGAGTCGCTCGGACTGAGAAGATCCTTCCCGACCACGCAGATCGACCACTATGACAACCTTGCGGCGATCTTTGACTGCCTGCGGCGCATCAACACGATTCTCATCGATCTCTGCCGAGACATCTGGACGTACATCTCGATGGAATATTTCCATCAGCAGGTCGCCAGGAACGAGGTCGGATCCTCCGCCATGCCTCACAAGGTCAACCCGATAGATTTCGAGAACGCCGAAGGGAACCTCGGGATGGCTAACGCCGTGCTGACATTCCTGTCGATGAAACTCCCGATCTCAAGACTGCAGAGAGACCTGACAGACTCCACCGTCCAGCGCAACATCGGAGTCCCTGTCGCCCACGGAATGATCGCCCTCGCGTCCTTGAAGAAAGGACTTGGAAAACTGATTCTGAACCGTCCCGCCATCGACGCGGAACTGCACCGCAACCGGGCGGTGGTCGCGGAGGCCATCCAGACCATCCTCCGCCGCGAGAACTATCCTGACCCGTACGAGACCCTCAAGAATCTCACCCGCACAGGCGCCGCCATCGACGAGAAGACCATTGAGGACTTCATCGGCACCCTCGACGTAGCGGACTCCGTCAAGGAGGAACTCCGCGCCATCACCCCGTGGAACTACACCGGCTTCTGAAAAAGCCGTTTCGGGCGGTTCTCTCCCGTACGCATTTTGTCCAGCCGGTCACTCGGCCGCCGTGCGATGTATTCTGTAGAATAGCGAGCGGGTCGATGACCATGTAAACGTCATAGGTGAAGACCATGCCCTTTATGGCCTCAATACTCTTGACAGGGAACGCATTTCCGGTGTACAGATCAAGGATAAGAGACATCCGGTCCGGTGATTCTGTCCGGAGACAACTTGTTATTCAACCGAGAGCGAGACTCCGAGAGCGGAATCAATAAGGGAAAGGATGTCGTAGAGGGATGCTGTGGAGAACTCGCCGTTCAGACGATGAACAGCGGGCTCTATGGACGACTGGTTCCCGACCGTGAGTCTCACGCCGTAATAGTCAGAGATTTCTGAAATGACTTCAGGCAGAGGGGTGTTGTCATAGATGAACTCGCCGGTGGCCCATGCAGCAGGGTTAGGGTGTTTCGGAGTGGTTTCAACGGGCTTTGCCGAGGCTGGATCCAAAACCGCATTCCGGCCTTTGGTCAGGATCAGACCTTCACTGGACTTTGCCGCCGAAAACAGGACTCTGCCGGAAACGACACTCACGCTGACGCAGCCGCCGGATCTGCCGGAATCCCCTTCGACAGGTTCTGCGACCGATGCAGCCGATGCATCAACCTGAAAACGGGTGCCGAGCACCTTGACGAAACCGGCTCCGGCATCGACACGGAAAGGAGCGCCGTCATCGTGACGGACATTGAAATAGACCTTGCCTGTCATCTGGACCAGACGATTGTCTTTGTGCTCCTGAAGGCGGAGAGTCGCACCGGGAGCCAACGTGACTGACGAGGAGTCCGGGAGGATGAAAGTCTGGGGAACATCATAGGCCGTGTAATCGGTCCATGAGGTCAGCCACGAGTGATAAAGGAATATGCCGGCAATGACAGCGGCGGCGATGCCGGTGATGCTGTCAAGCAGAAGTCCAAGCGATGATTTCCGGTCGCCGCGCCTGCCGAAGTGACCGTGGACATCGCACCGATGGCGCGCTTCGACAAGCTCTGCGACCGACCTTGAGGCTTTCTGAGGATCAAAGCGGTTCTCTTCGTAGGACTTGGCCACGAAGTCTATCATTCTGTCTTCGTCGGTTTTCATGCAATTACTTTTTTATTCCGATTCCGGGCGCTTCGTCAGGCTCGGCGACCGTAGTTTTCCCTTTGCCTGAGACACATTTGAATGAATAGGTCACCGTGCCTCTCCGGATGCTGTCCGCGGCATAGTCATAAACCACGGTCTCCGCCTTGAATATCAGGCGGTCAGATCCCTCAAAAGAATAGGCCATGTCTTTTATGCAACAGACTCTCTCCTCCTTTCCGGAGAGCTCTTCATACTCGACTGGAGAAGCTACAGGGGTGACGGAATAGTTTCCATCTTTGTCAAACTCAATCTTTCCTCCTACCTTGAAAACATTCCAATTGACGTTCTGCCAGGATCTTCCAGGCCAGTACTCTATGTCAGCCACGGCACATCCAACCCAATCGATTTTAGCCATATAGCGTTCATTGGCATCCATCTCGACAGACAGCCGGGCATAACCATCATTCCCTGACCGCACAGCGGCTATCTCTTTAGCAAAGTCCGGATCAGCGACCCCGTCCCCATCGAGATCCACCGCACCGGGACTCCAGTCGATGGACTCAAGAACATATTCACCTACAAGCCGGTCCATCGTGGCGGTGGCGGCGTCGGTCATCCAGCAGTCGATCTTCTCATGGCAGGAGCATAAGGCCAAAAGACTTACGAGGACATATTCAATTCTTTTCATATCAATCGATTTTATAGTCGGAAGATGTCATCACCGAGACGAGGCCTATGCCGTCGCCGGTCACATTGGCAGGATAAGGTTTATCGACAAAGAACCACCAATCAGCAAGGTCTGAATCATCGAACCAAGCGGTGTTGATGTAATTATAGGTCTTCCTGTCCAAAGCCAGCAGCCGCACTGTCACATCGGAAAGCGACTTGCCGACCAAAGAAATTTTGAATATATGCGACCCTCCCTCGAAACCTTTATCCGTGAATATGTTGTACTTGTTGGAGAAATAACTGTCCGAGGCCATATCATTGCTGCCGACACTGGTGTTTATTCCGGAATTAAGGAAGGGTTCGCTGGAGTTGTCAATCTCCAACTGTTTTCTGTAGTATTCCCCGAAATACCAGACCTGAAGCATATAATAGTTCTTCTCGTCCGGCTTGTCCTTCACGTGGACACCCATCCCCAAAGTCTTGAAGAAGCCTCCGCCGGAAGACTTCTTGTTCAGATGAGTCGTATCGACTCCGGCAAGGACAGGGGCGTCCAAGACCACGGTCGTCGCCTCCGCCCTCATTCCATCCGACTCCACGACAATCTTCACCTCATCCCCGGCCTTGAAGTCAGCCCGGAATCTGAACATGTTATGGTAAATGGTACGATCCGACTTCTCCGGTTCGCCAACGGTCGCGGCAAGTTTCCCGTTGACCCAGCATTCAAGGCGCCCGGACTCCAAGCGCAAGACCTCGGAATAAGTGCTTATGCCGGCATAAACTGTGTGCGTCGTGTCACCGGTAGCCATCAAGGCGTTGACAACCAACATCTTCTCCGGACCGGTAAATTCCACCGGAATATATTTCTCGCAGGATAATAAAGCCAAAGAGGCTATAAGCATCGATATGAATATCTTCGTTCGCATATTCATCAGAATTTAAAGGTGTAACTGAACGACGGCAGGAAAGTGAGGAACGAGCGCTTCGAGATCGCAGGGTTCCACACCCCTTCACTCCAATAGCCATCATAGACGCACCAGGTAGGGTTCTGGGCGCAGTAGAGGTTGTATATTCCGAAATTCCAAATCCGCTCGCCGTGACGGCGCTTCTTGTGGAAGTTCACGCTGACATCCAGATGATGCGTCGGAGGCAGGCGGTAGTTGTTGCGCCCGCTGACGTAGTCGATCGAGATGTCTTCGCCCGACGGAGTGATGAGGGCCGTGCTTCTGGTCGGGATAGTCATCCAGTTTCCGCTCATAAACGTCCAGGCCGCCGTGAGGTCGATGCGGGAGTTGAATTTGTGGCTCACGCTGGCGTTGATGACGTGCCGCCTGTCGAACTGGGCAGGGAACCACTTGCCCTCGTTGATGCTGCCGTCCCGGAATATTCTTTCTGCCTTCGAGAGAGTGTAGGCGAAGGTTCCGGTGGTTTTTCCGAGGACTTTGCTGGCGTAGAGTTCCAGTCCGTAGGAGCGCCCCTCTCCCATCACCACATTGTCTTCCCAATTGACGGAAGATGAGAGAGCAAGGCGGCCGTCCTTATATTCAAGGACATTGCCGGTCTTTTTGTAATAGCCTTCAAGGGAGAATTCCCAGCCTTTCAGGCCGGCGAAGCACGCGCCGGCAGAGACGATGTCCGAAGTCACGGGGCGGATTTCCTCGGTAATCGGAACCCAAAGGTCGGTCGGAATGTCCACAGTCCCGGAGGTCAGCTGATGGACGTACTGCGACATCCTTGAATATGCCGCCTTGGCCGACCAGTCATCACTGATGTCGAATTTCGCCGAGATTCTCGGCTCCGGGCAAAAGTAGAACCGTCCCCTGACATTGAACAGGCTGAGGTGCAGGCCTGGGTCCACAGTCAAGCGGCCGCCGACGGAGATGTCGTCTTCGACGTAGAGAGACATCTCGTTGCCGTTCACCCGTCGGCTGGCCGCGTCGCTGTCAGTCGTGTCGGCGAAGACGCGGTTGTCGTTCACTTCCTTGATCCTGGATTTCGTTATCTCAGGACGATAGCCGTGACGGACATATTCTCCGCCGAACTTGATCAAATGGTTGGTTGAAGGAGTGTAATCGAAATCTGCTTTCAGGCCCGCGTCAAGGATTCCGGAAGTGTAGCCGGCATCGCTCCTGAAGTATGTCTCGCCAACCTCGGATGTTTCGGAATTTCCGGTGACGGAATGCATCCTCATCCTGTAAAGGTTGCCGTAGGCCGTGAAATCAGCGAAAAGTTTGTTGCTGAATATGTAGGTCCATCTTGCGGACAGGACATTGTTGCCCCAGCTCAGGTCAAGGTTGGACTCATCCTCGGTCAGCATCGTGTAAGGCTCATAATCAGAGCCATAGAACCGCTTGCTCGACTTGGAGGTTTTCGCGTAGCGAAAATAGTCCCGCCCTCTGTAGAGTCCTATCCAGCCCCTGCTCCGGTCGGAGAACTTGTGCGAGACCTTGGCGTTGAAATCGTAGAAGGCGTAGTTCAGCGGGCTGCCGGCCCATTTGATGACACGGTCGAGAAGGAAGGTGTGCATCCCTCTGGCGCTCAAGGAGAACGTTGTGTTCTCGTTCTTCAAAGGGCCTTCCAGATGAAACTTTTCGGCAAGGAAGCCGGCGGTGACGCTTCCGGAAAGTTTCTTGGCATTGCCGTCATTTGTCCGCACGTCCACCACGCTGGAGACCCTGCCACCGTACCGTGCCGGAAACGAGCCTGTGTAAACCGTCACCTTCTTGACAGCCTCCGGGGTGAAGACGGACAGCAGACCGAAAAGATGGCTTACATTATAGATGGCTGTGCCGTCCATGAGCATCAGGTTCTCGTCAATGCCGCCGCCACGGACGTAAATTCCTGACAATCCTTCGTTTCCGCCTTGCACGCCCGGCATCATCTGGAGGGTCTTAAGCACATCGGTCTCGCCGAGGACAACCGGGGTGTTGGCGATCAGCTCGTTCGGAACCTCGATCGCGCCCATGTAGGTGGATCGGATTCCGGCATCCTTGCGGGCGGTTATCCGCGCGCTCCTGATCTCAGAGGACGGAGCCAGAGCCACATTGAGTGTGAGGTTCTTTTTCAGGTTGATCCTCATTGTCCCGGCTGCGCATCCTATGTAGGAATATGTCAGTTCGACCTCGCCCTCCGGGAGAGTCAGGGAATAGAATCCGAAGTTGTTGGTGGAGATGCCGGCCGTTCCAGCCGCAGAACGTCCTTCACGACCGGTCGCCGAGCCTGCCGAAACGGCTGGCGCGGAGGTCACTCCGGCAAACCCAGTGACCACAACCCCCGCCCCGATCAACGTCTCCCCCGTCGTCCCGTCCGTGACATACCCACAAACCGTATAATGTTTCCTGGCAGGGACGCCGCGTGTCAGGATCACATACCCGCCACGAATTTCCCACTTGATCCCCGTTCCCTCCAGAAGTCTGCCCAAAGCCTTCTCAAGCGTCAGACCCTCAACTGAAGATCCCTCATATTCCCTGTCCAGAAGTTTCCCGAGTTCCGAATCGTAAACAAGTCTCACTCCCTCTCGTTTCCTGATTCCGTCCAACTCCTCACGGATTGTTCCGCCCTGCATCTCCCGCAGCGCAGCCGGTATCCGTCCAAGATCCCCGGCCTGAGTCAACGGCACGGCAAGAAAGAAACAAGCCAATACCAATTTCAATCGCATATCCATCTTACATTACTAGGACGCCGCACTTTGACAGAATCTGTGTCCCGCGTCCATAATCAAGACGCATCCGTTGAAAAAAGTACCATCATATTTTTGAAATATTTCCCAACACCCTCAACTACAGCGACATGAGAAAGATGATGACTTTCTTGACACCTTGGCGGACGGAGTCAAGGGCTTTGCTGATCTGATTGCGGACGGTGTTCTCGGACAGGCCGAGCGAATGCGCTATCTCGCTGTACTTCATTCCGTCACGACGGCTCATCAGGAATATTCTCCGCCTTTTGGCCGGGAGACGGTCGATGGCCGACCATATACGCGCCTCCATAACGGAATTGTCCACGGCCTCATCATCGGAAATCACAATGCCATCCTCAACCGGAAGCATATTCTCATCGAGACCGTCCAACTCCACATCCCGCCGCCTTCTGATTGCATCAATGCACCTGTTCCTCACAGCCGTGTAGAGATAAGCCCTCGGGTTGTCGATCCCGCCACCCGCCGTCTGTTTCATCCAGTACGCCGTGAAAGTCTCCTGCACCAGGTCTTCAATCAGATCCTTGTCCTTGAGATAGTGCAGCGCATAGACACACAAAGGCCTGTAATAAAGCCTGAACAAAGAATCTACGCTTGTTGTCCGCACCATAACGCCACAAAGTTAACCACTGCCCGGCAGATTGTCAAATTCTTGTCCGCAAGCCGAACCCGGACAAGTGCCGCATTACCGTGAGGAACACCCTTAACGGTCATATTCAAAAAAACATCCCGGATTATAATCTGCACACATGAATATTCGGAAAATATTTTGATTGTCTGAAAATTAATAACTATCTTTGCATGCTTTTCCGCAGGGTGCGGGAAAGAGGACGTTATTAATCATCAACAAAATTTTTTGCGAAAATGGCAGAGTATTTACAAGCCGACAAGAAGCAAGAGATTTTCGCTAAGTACGGGAAGTCTAATACGGACACCGGCTCACCGGAGAGTCAAGTTGCTTTATTTTCCTACCGTATCAATCACCTCACGGAGCACGTGAAGAAGAACAAGAAGGATGTCGTCACCCGCCGTTCCCTTCTCCGTCTCGTAGGTAAAAGGCGTCAGCTTCTGGACTATCTCCAGAAGATCGACATCGAGAGATACAGAAAGATCGTCAAGGAGCTCGGTCTCCGTCGATAAATTCGCGATAGGAACAGAAAAGGGATTGGCCGCGCTCTATGACGCCGCCGTCCCTTTTTTTATTAAAAAGACGCTGAAGTTTTCAGATATATTTTGTTGAGGACACGCGGTAAAAACAGTAAAA
>CAVFMX010000112.1:4357-11029 GCA_963623745.1 Bulleidia sp. | reverse complement strand
GCCTGTTCATCGGCATAGGCGCGGCAATGGCCCAGACGGTCAAGGTGTCCGGCACGGTCACGGACGTGGCCAACGGCGAACCAGTTGTGGGCGCGGCGGTGCAGCTCAAAGGGAGCGCAAGCACTTACGCCTTGACGGATGTGTCCGGAAGGTACTCCATCTCCGTTCCTGGGGACGGGACACTTACAGTCAGCAGCCTTGGATTCATCGCTACAGAGGTGCAGGTGAACGGCAGGGCGACGGTGAATGTCGCACTTGAACCGGAAACACAGCAACTTGACGATGTGGTTGTCGTGGCATTCGGCACAACAACCAAGCAGGCGTTCACCGGATCAGCGAAGGTCATCGGGTCTGATGACCTTGCCAAATCACAGGTCTCCGCAGTCACGTCAGCCCTGGCGGGAAAGGTGGCGGGAGTCCAACTGACCTCCTCATCCGGTGCCCCTGGGAGCACCCCTTCCATCCGAATCAGAGGGTTCAGCTCCATCTCGGCAGGTCAGGAACCTCTCTACATCGTTGACGGAATGCCTTATGACGGCGACCTCAACAACATCAACCCCAACGACGTGGAGAGTACGACCGTCCTCAAGGACGCGGCGTCCAACTCATTGTACGGAGCGCGCGGATCCAACGGTGTTATCATCATCACCACCAAGAGGGCGAAAAGCAGCGAGGCGGTGATCACTTTCGATGCCAAGGTCGGAGTGAACTCTCGCGCACTGAAGGACTATGAATATATTAAAGACCCGGCGATGTACTACGAGACACATTACCAGGCACTCAAAAACTACTTTGCCGATGAGATCGACGGCTATGGGATGTCTGATCTTGCCGCAAATACATATGCGAACTATTACATTACAAAACCCGCCCGCTACGGAGGTTTGGGCTATCAAGTGTTCAACGTACCTGAAGGCCAGTCATTTATCGGAACCGACGGAAAGATCAACCCAGAAGCCACTCTCGGGAATACCGTCACATATGGAGGCGTTTCATATTACCTGACACCGGACGACTGGACAAAGGAGGCCTACCGCAATTCCGTAAGACAGGAATACAACCTCAGCATCGCCGGCGGCGGAGAAAAGACCAGCATCTACGCATCTTTGGGCTACCTCAAGAACGAAGGCATCACCTACAACTCCGACATGACGCGAATCACGTCAAGGCTGAAGGCTGACTATCAAGCGAAGTCATGGCTGAAGATCTATGGCAATCTGTCTTATGCCAAATTTGACTACAACTCCCTTTCCGACAATGGAACCAGCAACTCCACCGGCAACATCTGGGCGTTCACCTCTCAGATAGCGCCTATCTATCCGCTCTACGTCAGAAACGCGGACGGGAGCATAATGATCGACTCCAACGGCTTTGAGATGATGGACTACGGTGACGGCATGAATGCCGGACTCGTCCGTCCGTTCATGTCGAACGCCAATCCTCTCTTTGCCAACAAAGTCAACACGAGGAACTCCGAAGGGAACGCCTTCAGCGCTTCCGGAGCCGCCGACATCTCCTTCCTGCGGTACTTCAAGTTTACCGTCAACGCCACGGAGTCAATTGACGAGACACGCGGGACATCTGTCCTCAACCCTTACTACGGACAGTTCGCTTCTTCCGGTGGAACGGTCGGCAAGTCCCACAGCAGGACTACCGGATTCAATACCCAGCAGCTCCTCAACTACACCCAGACATTTGGTCTGCATAACATCAACGTGATGGTGGGACACGAGTACTACGATCAAAACTACTACTATCTCTACGGATCCAAGCAGAAGATGTTCTCGCAGGACAACAAGGAACTTAGCGGAGCCGTCATTGACAACAAGAGCGCAAGTTCCTACACCTCGGAGTACAACAACGAGGGCTTCCTGTCACGCGTGCAGTACGACTATGACAACAGGATCTTCGCGAGCGCCTCGTTCAGACGCGACGCCTCGTCAAGGTTTGACCCTGACTACCGCTGGGGCAACTTCTGGTCAGCCGGAGCCGCATGGATCATCAGCAAGGAGAAATGGTTCTCCGCAGGATGGGCTGACATGTTGAAACTCAAAGCCTCCGTCGGCTCGCAAGGCAACGACAACATCGGCTCGTATCTCTACACGGACACCTATGACATTCAGCCTTCGGCAGGTGAGGCCGCGACAGCTTTCAGCAGGAAAGGCAAGAAGGACATCACCTGGGAGACCAACACCAACATCAATGTCGGAACAGAATTCACCCTGTTCAACGGAATCCTGGACGGATCATTCGAGTACTTCAACCGCATAACCTCCGACATGCTGTTCAGTTTCAATGTCGCGCCTTCCATTGGCTACACCTATTACTATGATAATGTCGGTGACATGCGTAACTCCGGCGTCGAACTGTCACTGAACGCCAACATAATCAACCGGCGGGACATCCAGTGGTCGGTCAATTTCAACGCCACGAAGGTGAAGAACAAGATCACTTACCTGCACGACGATGTAAAGACGCTTGAGGTCGATGGCTACGATGGCTACAGCAGCGGATCGTACTTCATCGGAGAGGGGCTACCTCTCTACACGAAATACCTGAAGAGATATGCCGGGGTTGACTCGGAGACAGGAAAGTCCCTTTGGTACAAGAACGTGAAGGATGCCGACGGCAACATCACCGGCACGGAGACTACGGACGTTTACTCAAACGCCGACTACTACACTTGCGGGGATCCGATACCTGACTGGTATGGCGGCTTCGGGACATCCTTCTACTTCCACGGATTCGATTTCTCCATAAACTTCTCATACCAGCTTGGCGGAGAGTCTTATGACAGCGGCTATGCCGCATCCATGGCCTCCCCTACACAGGGCTCCACCGGCACAAATTTCCATAAGGATGTGCTTAAGTCCTGGTCCAAGGAGAACACCGGCTCCAACATTCCGAGATTCCAGTACGCGGACACATACTCCGCCGCGTCTTCCGACAGGTTCCTCACAGACGCGAGCTATCTGAACATCGAGAACATCAACGCCGGCTACACATTCCCGGCCAAATGGATCGGAAAGACCGGCGTGAAATCCATCAGGGTGTATGCCGCCATCGAAAATGTCAACTACTGGTCAAAGCGTAAGGGCTTCGATCCTCGCTACAGTTTCACGGGAGCGACCAACGCGACGACATATCTTCCTGTCAGGACGGTTTCCGGAGGAATCACTTTGAAGTTCTAAATAATGGTGAACCAAATCATAATAAGGAGAAAAAGTATGAAATCTATATTCAAAACGTTGGTGATAGGCTCCATGGCAATCCTGTCCGCGTCGTGTGTCAAGGAGACGTTCCCGACCAGCATCGCGACATCAGACCAAGTGGAAGCCTCGGCTTCGGCCTTGGAGGCGATGGTCAATTCTTCCCCGTCGCAGTGGGTTAAAGGCTATCTAGTCTATGGAGAGCAGGAATGGGAGTTTGACATGGCGTACCCGGGAATGATGTTAATTACGGATCACGCAGCAGGAGAAATCGTTGATTCCGGTTATAGCGACTATGACTGGTTCTCTTACTGGTCATCCAACAACTATACTTTAGGCGAAACCACATCACGAGCCTACGTCCCATGGCGAACCTATTATATTTTTGTGAAGTGCGCCAACGACGTGATCGGTAGGATAAATCCGGCGACGGCCAGCGAGGCTCAGCTTCAATATCTTGCCAAGGTATTATGCTACAGGGCGTTCGCATACCTCAATCTGGCCAGGATGTACGAGTACAAGGCCCCTACGGATCCTGAGGTCACGGGGACATACAAACCGGAGGCGGACATCACAGGACTGGCGGTGCCGATCGTCACGGAGAAGACAACACAGGAAGAGGCCAAGAACAATCCCCGCGCGACGGTGGAGCAGATCTACGAGTTGATCTTCTCCGACCTTGATGCCGCGGAGAAGTACCTTGAAGGGACGACAAGCTCCTCCAGCCTTCTCCCGACCCTTGCCGTCGCCTATGGACTTAAAGCCAGAGCTTATCTTGAAAGAGGATCGGCCGGCGTAAGCGGAGCTTTTGCAAGCGCTGCGGAATATGCGAAGAAAGCGCTCGACGCCTTCGGCGGAAGCCCTCTCACACAAGCTCAATGGGAAGACCCTGCGAATGGATTCAACAATGCGACTGCGAACAGCAACTCATGGATGTGGTATCTTCAGTATGATGTCGAGACCATGGGCAATCTCTGCAACTTCATCGGTCACATAGGTAATGAACAGACCTGGTCTTACGGTATGTATGTTGGGTCAGGGATTGCGAAATCGCTATATGACCAGATTCCTGACACCGATTTCCGCAAGCACTCATGGCTTGATCCTAAAGGGGATGACTACTACCTTTACAAGTTCGCCTTGGAAAGGGGCGGGGATTATGATCCTTATGAGTTCATTGGTTATGGCAATTTCGCCTATGCTAGCATCAAGTTCCGTCCGGCCTCCGGAAACTACCTCACATACTCTGTGGGAGGAGCATCACAGATCCCTATGATGAGAATGGAGGAGATGATGCTGATTGAGGCTGAGGCTCTGGCGATGTCCGGAGACCTCGCCGGAGGCAAGACAGTCCTTAACTCCCTAATTCAGACCAGAAACCCTGAATACACTTGTGACAACATCCCAGATGCCGCCCAGTTCCAGCAGGAGGTGTACTTACAGAAGAGAATAGAACTTTGGGGAGAAGGCCTGATCTACTATGATGCCAAAAGATTGGGCGCGGGAGTCTGCAATGGTTACGATGGGACTAACGCTCCGGAGGGATACCGGTTCAACTGCACAGGAGTCGCTCCTTGGTGGAACTTCGTGATTCCTCGGTCTGAAATCTCCGCAAACCCTGCCCTCCAGGGATTCAATAATCCGGATCCTACCCAATCTGTAAAAGAATGGAAAGAACCGACGAAGGATTAAGGTCTCTTCTTTGATGCCTCAAATTTGATATAGCCGGCTCCCAAACCGCCTTGGTTGCGATTTGGGAGTTTTTTGTTTTCATGGCGATTAGTGGCCAATGTCATCGGTAATGCTATAGCCGTCTTGAATTTTCTTTGATCTTCCCTCAAGAAACACCTGAGATAAAAAGATTTTTGCCGTTTTTTGGTGGATTCCCTCGCCGCGAAACGGCTCCCCTCCATCCCGGAGTCCCACTTCTTCGACCTGAACGCTTTCAAAAAATCCGCGGAAGGGATGACCTACGAAACGGATTATTGGCTATCTTTGCTGACGGGGTCG
This sequence comes from Bulleidia sp., assembly GCA_963623745.1. GTDB lineage: Bacteria > Bacteroidota > Bacteroidia > Bacteroidales > UBA932 > Cryptobacteroides. Next base: position 5,810 of record CAVFMX010000112.1, on the reverse strand, counting down.
AAGGAGATGGACGGGATGCCTGACCGGGCAAGGGGCGACAAGACCTTTCTTCGGATAAATTTAATCCTTAAGACAGCCAATCGGTACGACCCAGACTCCGTCCGGGCGCTGATAGGCATAAGGTGCGAGACCTGTCAGCACCATCATGAAAGACGGCTCGGACATCCTGATGGTGTCTATCTTGTTTTTCAGCGCCTTCAGAGAGCTGGCTCCGGCATTGATGTTCTCGTCTCCGCCTATCTTGATTTCCACCAAACCATACTGCCCGTTTCGCAAGTGTACCACTGAATCGCATTCAAGCCCGTCCTTGTCCCGGTAATGATACACATTCCCGTTCAATGCATCGGAATAAACCCGTAAATCACGGACTGCCATTGTCTCGAATAACAGTCCGAATGTCTCCAAATCGTTAATCAAGTCATTCGGGCCGATGCCGAGGGCGGCGGCCGCTATTGAAGGGTCCACGAAATATCTAGTGTCCCTCGTGCGTATTGCCGTCTTTGAACGGAGATTTGGATTCCAAGTGTGCATGTCCTCTATGACAAAGATTTTCCGAAGCACCTCCAGATAGTCCTCAATCGTTTTCTCGCTCATCGAGTCTGTCTCATTGGCCTGCATGTCATCGCGAATCTTGGCCAATGAGACTTGCGTACCCTGATGACGGGAGTATGAACGCATCAGGCGTTTGGCCTTTTCGCTGTCACGCTTTGTCTTGTCAATCCGATTGATGTCAACTTCAGTGACAGCCTGATAGTAGTCAAAGGCTCGTTCCAATGAAATGTCCTGTTCCTGCAATGTGGCCTTGGGCCATCCTCCGCGACACACGAGATGTGCAAGACGCTCTATCGACATGGCTTCAGCCTCCGTGGGGACGACCCTGCCCGAGAACAGTTTTCCGAGACTGATGCTTCCCGTAGAGTCCCCTGATTCCCATAATGACATCGGACGCATTTTCAGTCTCGCGATGCGTCCTGTCCCGGAATGACTGGGGGCCTCCTCTTCATCCAAGTTCTGTATGGGGACAGATGACCCTGTCAGAATAAACTGGCCATCCTCTTTCCTGTGGTCGCATTCGAACCTCACGCTGTCCCAAAGTGACGGTGCAAGCTGCCACTCGTCGACCAGCCGTGGCACCGCTCCTTTAAGAAGTAGTTCCGGGTTCATCTCGGCGAGCTGGACATTCATATGTCGGCGTCTGGGGTCGTTCATGTACAAGACACTTCCTGCCACCTGTTCCGCTGTCGTTGTCTTTCCGCACCACTTGGGGCCCTCTATCAGAACCGCCCCCATCCCTTTAAGTTTCCTTAAAAGGATGCTGTCTGTTATCCGCGCCTTGTATTCAATCATAATCAATTGTCTTATAATCAGGCGCAAAGATAATAAATTTTCTTTTACTTCCGAATTTGGCGTGATTTTACTTCCGAATTTGGCGTGATTTTACTTCCGAATTTGG